>NZ_WMEE01000005.1:0-167047 GCF_009709595.1 Microbacterium sp. ZXX196 | reverse complement strand
GTGCCGCGGGAGCGCCCGGCGCCTCCCACGCCGCCTGCTGCGTCGCGGGAGCGGCCGGCGCCTCCCACCCGGCAGCGGGCACCGGCGTCTGCCACTGGGCCGCGGGCGCGGCGGGCTCCCCCGCCGGGGCCGGAGCTGAGTACTCGGCGGGCTGCGGATCCGCGGCGCCGGCAATCCCTGCGAGGGCGTCCGCGTGGTCCGCGTCGACGACGAGGGCTCCCGACACGCGGTCGTGCCAGCCCTGACGGCGCCCGGACGAGTCGAAGAACACCGAGAAGTACCCCACGATGATCGACGCCCCGAGGGCCCAGATCACGTATCGCAGGAGCGACCGGCCGAAGCCGAGCGGGTCTCCCGAATCGGCGCGCACGAGGCGGATCCGGAACCATCGCTGGGCGAACGAACCGCGCCCGCCCTGCATCGCGATGTAGACGATCGCGAACGCAAGCCCCGCGACCGCGGGCAGGCCGAACAGGGCCGTGGCGGCGGCGGTCTCGCCCGCGAGGATCATCGGCACGGCGATCGCCAGGACGATCCCGCCGACGATCGACACCGCGACACCAATGAGGGCCATGTCGACGATGTACACGCCGACGCGGCGCCCGATCGTCGCGATCCCCGGCACCTGCGGGCGCGGCGCCTGCGGCGCCTGGGGGGCCTGAGCACCAGGGTTCGGGCCGTACGCGGGCTGGCTCGCGTACCCCGACTGTCCGGTCGACATGCTCACGTCATCGTCCTCTCGCACTCGCGGAAGCTCTCGCCTCTGCGACCTTCTCACGGATCCATGCGCCCGCGCGACGAAGTGGGGAGTTCTTCCCCAGCGCCCGCAGGCTCAGCCGCGCGCGCAGCCGGGCGAAGCGGGTCGACTTCTGGCGCAGGTCACCGACGACCTGGTCCACCTCGCCCCAGTACGCGCGCACCTCGTCGTCGGTCGGGTCGACGGGCGCGAACACGCCCCCGTCCGCCCGCACGGCCAGGACGGTCACGCGCGGCTCGTCGAACGCCGCGCCCACCGTCGCGGCCTCCTCGTGGCGCGTCAGGCCGACGGGCAGGGCCGCCTTCCGGTACGCGCCGAGGTCGGTCGCCCGGTCGACGAGCTCTTCCCAGCCGCCCGCGATCCGGTCGGCGGGCAGCTCCGCGTTCTCGCGGCGACGGCGCTTCGCCACCTTGAGGGCGCCGATGATGAACAGCGGGGACAGCAGCAGCGCGATGACGAGCAGGCTGATGCCCGTCGCGACGATGATCTGCCACACGAGCGGCGAGAAGAACGGCTCGTCCTCCTCGACGTCGTCGCGCTCGTTGGGCACGAGCGGAGGCTCGTCGGCCGGCTCCTGCGGCGGGGGCGGGGGCTGGAGGACCTGCGGGCGCGGCTCCTGCCGGGGGCGCTCCGTGATCTCCTCCGGCTCGTTGTCCTCGGGCGGGGTCGGGTCGAAGGAGACCCATCCGAAGCCCTCGAAGGCGACCTCGACCCAGGCGTGCACGTTCTCGCCG
Source organism: Microbacterium sp. ZXX196 (assembly GCF_009709595.1). Taxonomy (NCBI): domain Bacteria; kingdom Bacillati; phylum Actinomycetota; class Actinomycetes; order Micrococcales; family Microbacteriaceae; genus Microbacterium; species Microbacterium sp. ZXX196. The sequence continues at coordinate 165,556 of NZ_WMEE01000005.1, read as the reverse complement.
GTGGCGACGAACGGATCCACGTCGGGGTCGTTCTCGTCGGCGTGGAAGCCCATGACGACGCGGGCGGGCATTCCCAGCTCGCGCGCCATGAGCGCCATGGCGACGGCGTACTGCTCGTCATCGCCGACGCGCTGGTCGGCCGTGAGGAGCTGCGCGATGCGCTGCGCGCCGTGGCCCGCGCGCGACTGCGGGTCGTCCTCCTCGCGGCCCGTGTCCTCCTTCGAGAGGCCATGGCTGAAGTAGCTGTTGCGGAGCCACTCCTCCAGGGCCTCGACGCGCGCGTAGGCGGAGAGCGCGCCCTCGACCTGCGCGTCGGCTTCGTCGAGCACGTCCGCCGCGACGGACGCGGCGTCCTCGGGCGCCCCGATGACCGGCGGGAGCTCGACCTGCGCGAACGGCGCGTCGCCGATCTCCTCGGCCGTCGGCTCCTCGGGAAGAACGGCGCGGACGGTGTACTGGTCGCCGGCGGCGAGGCCGGTCACCGCGATGCCCGTCCCCGTAGCCTCGTTGAAGTATGTTCCGCGCCGCAGCGCGTCCGCGCGCTGACCGGATCCGCCGAACGCGATCTGGTCGACGACCCCGAGGTCCGGGAGCCAGGCGCCCGCGTACTCGTCGATCGCGACCGTCACCTCGACCGGCTCGCCCTCGACCCCCTCGGCCATGTTGCTCCGCAGCGGCGAGAAGTCGCTCGAAGCCCCGGCGCCCTCGTCCGAGACGTTGTAAACGAGCCCGTCATACCCGTCGAGGACCGCGAGGCGCACGCGCGCGCCCTCGGGGAGGCCGGAGACGGTGAACAGCGCGTCCTCCGACGACGGGTGATCGCGCACGATGGACCGCCAGGACTGCAGGGGGCTCGCGTACTCGTAGAGCTCGAACGGCGGGACGATCGTGTCGCGCGCCACCTCGCGCACCTCGTTGGGCGCCGCGAGCGCCTGCGACGCGATGCCGAGGCCCGCCGCCACGGCGACGATGAGCGCGCCCGCGACCGCGCGCGCGCCCGCCCCGCCGGAGGATCCGCGGCCCGCGCGCCCCTCGATGGAGACGACCGAGCGCCGGGGCGACCAGGCCTCGCGCACGGCGAGCCAGCCGATCGTGACGGCGACGAGCGAGGCGCCGAGCACGTACGGCATCCACAGCGGCGGGCGGGGGCTACCGAGGACGATCGCGAACACGGTCGCGGCGAACACCGGCAGGAGCGCCCACACGGGCGGGCTTACACGCAGCGCGAGGCTGCCGGCCACGACGGAGAAGACGAGGATGGTCGCGAACGGCACGAGGAGGTGCCCGTCCTCCACCGCCACGGGGACGACGGTCGTGAGGAACGACTTCCACGAGGTCACGGCGCCGACGGCGAGCTCGCGCAGCGTCGTAAGCGTCGGGATCACCCCGCCGATCGTCGTGTCCGGCAGCGCGAGCGCGCCGCCGAGGACGAAGTACGCGCCGACGGTGGCGGGCGCGAGCACGAGGATGCCCCACCGCCAGATCGCGCCCGCCGAGGCGAGGGCGAGGCCGACAGCGAGCGCCCCGTAGGCACCGACGAAGAACCGAGCGCTGTCGAACACGGCCCAGAAGATGAGGATCGGCACGCTGAACAGCGCGACCATCGCGCCGAGGTCGAGCACCCAGCGGCGCATCGTGAGGGGTTCGGGGGCGCTCATCCGAGGGCCCTGCGCATCGCGGTGGGCAGCTGGTCGAGGGTGCCGAGGGTGAGCACGTCCGCGTCCGCGATGCGGCGCAGCTGCGGATCCGCCCCCTCCTCGGCGATGCACACGAGCGTGCGCGCGCCCACGGGAACACGGGCCGCGGCCGCCTTGAGGTCGGTCGCGGTCGCGCCGCGGCCCGTGACGAGCACGACGAAGCTCGCCGAGGGGACGTCGGTGCCGACAAAGGCGCCGAGCTCCGCGATCCCCTCGGGCATTCGCTCGGCCTCGAAGTCCGACAGGGAGTCGAGCATGCGGCGCTCGCTGCCCGCGCGCAGCGACGTGCCCTGCGTGCGCAGGTCCACCTCGAACGCGTCGCGCATCGCACGGCGGCCGATGGACGCGCCGAGCGAGACGGCGAGCTCGAACTCCTCGTCGGTGCGGTACTCGCGGGCGGAGCGCGAGATCGCGATCACGAAATGCGAACGCCGCGTCTGCTCGTAGGTGCGCATCATCAGCACGCCCGTGCGGGCCGACGAGCGCCAGTGCACGTGGCGGAGGTCGTCGCCGGGCTGATACTCGCTCAGGGCGTGGAAGGAGATGTCGTCGCGCGCGAGGTCGGTCGTCGGCATGCCCTCGAGGTCGCGCACGAACCCGAGCGACTCGCCGTCGAACGGCACGGTGCGCGGGTGGACGTAGAGGTCGGTCGGGTCGTCCTTGCGCTCGACCCGCTCGAACAGGCCGAGCGGATCGCCCCGCAGCACGCTGACGGGGCCGATGGGCAGCACGCCGCGGCGCTGGGTGGGGATCCGGAACAGCTCGGTAACGCTCTCCGCCTGCGCGAGCCGGCGCACGGCGAAGATGCCGCGCCCCTGCCCGACCGGCAGCACGACCCGGGAGGCGGGGATCGCGCGCGAGGTGGGGTTCGTGAGGATCAGCCCGCCCTGGGCGTGCTCGCCGACGACGACGCGGTCGCGATTGAGGTCGAGCGAGACGTCGTACGCCGTGCGCCCGAGGAGGAACGCGGCGCAGGCGACGACGATGACCGTCAGCGCGATCGCCCCCGTCGTCATCTCCCGCCAGCCGTACAGCGGCCCGATGATCCACAGCACGATCGCCCCGAGGATCGCGAGCCACCCGATCGGGCGCACGACCCGCGCGCCGCGCAGCACCGCGGATCCGGCCCGACCGGCGAGCACGAGCGCGACGCGCCACCAGGGCACGCGCGCCTCGGTCGGTCCGTCAAAGCGCGGCGTGTCGGCGGCCGAGGGGTCGCCCGGCACGGCCGCGCCCTCGGGCACGGCCGTGATCGGCGCGGACGGGACGCTCATGCTCACGCAGTCGTCGTCTGCGCGCGGTTCTGCGGCGCGGGCACGTCGCCCAGCACGCGCTGCACGACCGTGCTCTGCACGACGCCCGCGAACTCGGCCTCCGGGTCCATGACGAGGCGGTGCGCCCAGGCGGGCTGCGCGAGCACCTTGATGTCGTCGGGGATGACGTAGTGACGGCCCTGCGCCGCGGCCCACACCTTGGCAAGGCGGATCATCGCGAGCGCGCCGCGGACCGAGACGCCGAGGCGCGTGTCCTGGTCGGCGCGGGTGGCCTCCGCGAGCTCGGCGGCGTAGCGCAGCACCGCGCCGTCGACGTGCACGGTCTGCCCGAGGTCGGCCATGTCGGCGATCGCGTCGGTCGTGATGAGCGGCGTCAGGCGCGAGGACGGGTTGCGCTCGGCGGATCCGGCGAGAATCCGCTCGGTCACCTCGACGGTCGGGTAGCCGATCGACGCCTTGATGAGGAAGCGGTCAAGCTGCGCCTCGGGCAGCTTGTAGGTGCCGGCCGTCTCGATCGGGTTCTGGGTCGCGATAACGAGGAACGGGCGGCCGACCTCGTGCGTCACGCCGTCGACCGTCACGCGGCCCTCCTCCATGACCTCGAGGAGCGAGGACTGCGTCTTCGGCGAGGCGCGGTTGATCTCGTCGGCGAGCAGGATCGACGTGAACACGGGGCCGCGGTGGAAGTCGAAGGACTGCGTCTTCTGGTCGTAGATCGTCACGCCCGTGACGTCGCTCGGGAGCAGGTCGGGGGTGAACTGGATCCGGGTGGACGTGCCCTGCACGGTCGCCGCGAGCGCCTTCGCGAGGCTCGTCTTGCCCGTCCCCGGGGCGTCCTCGAGCAGAACGTGTCCCTCGGCGAGCATCGACGCGAGCACGAGGCTCACGACGTCGCGCTTGCCCATGAGCGCGCGATCGACGTTGTCGACCAGGCGGTTGAACGTGCCCTGGAACCAGCCGGCCTGCTGCGGCGTCATCGTCATTGTCGGATGTCCTTCATCGGTGGGTGGGTGCGTGTGGGGCGGCCATCACTCGGCCGGTTGCGCGGGGAGCGTGATCTGGTCGGACACGGCTCCCCCCGGCACGAAGTCGTGATCGTTGATCGTGAAGCGCGCGGGGTTGTCGTAGCGGCCCGCGAAGCAGTCCGTCGGCGCGTCGGCCGCCGTGGCGCCCGCCGTGGTCAGGTCGACGCGCTGGTTCCACTCGATCGTGCGCCACGAGCCGTTGCGCTGGATCTCGCAGGCGTAGACGTACGTGCCCGGGGAGCGCTGCCAGTCGAGGCCCGTCTCGCCGCTCCCCGTGACGTCGCGGTAGGTCAGCGTGATGTTGCCGCCGCCGTTACGGATGTAGAACTGCGGGGTGGGCCCGACGAACGACGCGCTCGACGAGGCCTCCTGGGTCGGCTTGCCGATCTGGGTGCGCGCCTCGTCGCGCGCCGTGACGTCGACGGTCAGCTGCTGGCCGGGGGCGACGAGGATCTTCTGGGTCCACCCGACGAGGTGATCGCCGCTGTTCGGCCCGACGGTTTCCTCAAACACCGTGTCCCCGTCGAGGGACATCCGGATCCGCACCTCCTGGAGGGGGTACCCGTTGCCGTAGGCGTCGACGCGCACGATACGCGCGCCGGCCGTGCCGTCGATCGTGATGGTCGGCTGCGCCAGCGGGCCGTACGGCTTGGCCGTGCCGCTCGGAGCACTCTCGGCCCCGTACAACGCGCCCTCGTCGTCGTTGACGCGCGTGAACGCGCGCACGCGGGCCTCGTACCAGGTGCCGTTCGAGGCCGACACGGTCGCCTCCCGCCGGTCGCCGCTCGACGACACCCCGGAGAAGGGCTGCCACGGCCCGCCGTTGAGGCGGTACTCGTACCCGACCTCGCTGTCGCGCACGCCGTTCGGGTCGGCCTTCGTCCAGGAGATCGTCAGCGCCCCGTCGCCCGCGCGGAGCGCCACGTCCGACGGCGCACCCGGCTCGCTGTACGAGCGGATGGCCGCGGAGCGCGCGCTCGCCTTGCCGCGGCCCTCGCGGTTCTCGCCCGCGACCGTGAACTGGTAGTCCGTCGACGAGGTCTGGGCGGTGACGACCACCCTGTTGCCCGCGTTCGCGAACTCCTCCGTGCGCACGACGGATCCGTTCTGGATGAAGTTCACGACCCAGGTGTCGACGCTGTCGCCGCCGTTGTCCGCGAGGGTCGGCCACGACAGCGCGAACTCGTTCACCCCGTACGAGCGCGACTCGCGCGACACCGTGGGCGCCTCGGGCGCCGACGGCACCGTCGCGGGCTTCTCGCTCGCCGACCACGGGCTCCACGCCCAGCCGTCGTCGCTTCGCACGTCGGCGCGGTTCATCGCGGCGACCTGGAACCGGTACTGGCGCCCGTTCTCGAGCCCGTCGAAGACGCGGCTCGTCGCCGTGGAGTTCGCGAAGCGGTGCGTCGTGACGGAGGAGCCGTCGTTGATCCGCACGAGATACCCCGACACGGGCGAGCCATCGCTGTTCGGCTGGTTCCACGAGATCCCGAGCCGCTGGTCGCGCTCGCCCGCCGTCAGCGTGAACTGCGGGGCCTCGGGCGCCTCGGGCTTGACGTCCGGGCGCACGACGATGCTCTGCGCCGAGGCGGCCGACGGACCGACCTCGTTCACGGCCGTGACCTGGAACTGGTACTCCTTGTTGTTCACGAGCCCCGTCAGGCGGCATACCGTGGATCCGCAGGTCTGCTCGAAGCTGCCGTCGGTCGCGCGCACCTCGTACGCCGAGATCTCGGCGCCGTTGTTGGAGGGCGCCGTCCAGGACAGCGTCGCCTCGCGGTTGCCGACTTCGGACGGATCCGGCGTGCCCGGCGCGTCCGGAACGCCCAGGACGGTGCCCGTGATGCGCCCCTGCACGTAGCGGTCGGGGTCGTCGGTGAGGTCGGCGATGGTGTAACGCACCGTGAGGTAGCCGTGGAAGTCGCCGCCCGGCGTGACGGTGACGCTCGAGTCGTCGTAGGACACGGATCCGTCCCCCGCCTCCACGACCGCGTCGATCACGCGGAGCGATCCCTCGCCCTCGAAGGGGTTGAAGTCGTTCGCGAGCACGCCGACCTGCTGAGGCTCACCCTGGTGGATCTCCCCCAGGTCCTCGTCGTTCGCGACCGGCAGCGAGCGCGCCGACGCCGTGACGGAGAGGTCGACGGTGCCCTGCACCGGATCGTTCTCGCCGTCGCTGACGGCGATCGCGAGGCTCGCCGCGACGCCGCGGGTGTCGGGCGACGCCTCGACCGTCAGCGTGGACCCGCTGATCGAGACGGAGACCCCGTCGGGAGCGCCGTTCGTGTGGGTGTACGCGATGTCGTCCTCGTCGATGTCGAACGTGCGCGCGGACAGGTCGATGGACACGGGGCCGTCGCCGGCGCCCACGCTCATCGTCGTGTTCGTGAACTCCGGCGGCTCGTTCTCGGGAGTGAGCACCGTGATGGGGATCGTGATGACCGACTTGCGGCCGTTAGGGTCATCGGGCCCGTCGCCGTCCGTGACCTCGAAGGTGATGTCGTCGCTGCCCTGGTAGCGGTACTCGGAGCGGTACTGCAGCGTGGTCTCATCCTTGACGAGGTTCGTGCCGTCCCCGTGGTTGACCGAGACGGCGTCGCTGTTCGTGATCCGCACGTCAAGGCCCTCGGCAACCGTGACGTATTCCGACAACGGAATCTCGATCAGCTCGTTGCTCGGCGCGGTAATCGCGGCGCCCTCGGCGAGCACGGGACGCAGGTCGTCCTTCGCGGGGACGATGAGAAACGCCGAAGCGGTCTGCCCGTCGGGGTCGGTCACCGTGTACGGGATCGTCTGGCGCCGGTCCTCGACAGCGACGCGCACGAAGCCCGGGCCCTCCTCCGGCAGCGGCTCGACGCCCGCGACCTCGACGGTGAGCGCGTCGGTCGTGCCGTCCGGATCCTCGTCGTTCGCGAACAGGTCCACGTCGGCCGTGAAGTCTCCCGTCACCATGCCGATGAGCACGCGGTCGTCGCGGGCGATCGGCGCCTCCAGCGGGACGTCCTCCGCGACGGTGACCTGCACGACGCCGCGCGAGGTGTTGCCCACCTCGTCCTCGATCGTGTACTCGAACTGCGAGACGAGCTCTCGGTTCGGCGCGGTGACGATGACACAGTCGCCCGACACCTCGGCCGCGAACTCCGGGTCGTCGGTGTGGAATTCGATGCCGTCCGGCACGAGGCCGAACTTGTCGCCGTCGGGATCGGAATCGTTCGCCAGGACGGGGACCGAGACGGCGCGGCCGGGACGCGTCGCGATCTCGTCGGTCATGGCGTTGGGCGGCTGATTGACGCCCTCCGGCGGCGCGATCCCGATCGTCACGGTCGCGATCGACTCCTCGCCGAACGTGTCGGCCACCCGGTATTGGAAGGAGTCGGCGCCCGCCGCGTTGCGGTACGCCTCGTAGGTGAAGTAATCGGGCCCGGTCTCCGTGACGCGCCCCTGGCTCGGGGCGGAGGAGATGCCGACGAGGTCGACCATGTCGCCGTCGGGGTCGATGCCCTCGAGCGGGATCTCGATGCGCGTGTCCGTGCCGGCCAGCGCGCGCGCCGTGACGGAGACGGGATCCGGCGCCGCGTTGTTGTCCTCGTTCCAGGGCGTGATGTTGATGCGGATCAGGCCCGCGCTCTTCTGCCCCTTGTCGTCGACGATCTCGTAGATCGCCGTCGCCTGCCCGCGCGCGTCCTCGGCCGCGCGGAACCGGACGGTGTCCTGCGACACGAACGCCTCGCCGAGCTTCGCGGCGGGCGCCTCGACGAGCTCCGGCACGACGCTGAAGCTCTCGCCGTTGGGGTGGTGATCGTTGTCCGTGACGGGGATCGTCACGACGTCGCCCGCGCGCACGACGGCGGTGTCGTCCTCCGTGACGGGCGGCTGGATCTTGTCGCTCGGCGGCACGGGGATAACGACGATCTCGCCCGTCGCACCCTTCTGGCCGTTGTGCACGCGATAGGTCAGCACGATCTGCTCCGCGAGCATGGCGCGGTCCGTGATGCGCACCGACGCGTGCCCGAGCACGGCGGCCGAGACGCCCGCGCCCGAGGGGGTCTGCACCGACTGCACCACGAGCACGCCGCCCGCCGGATCCACGTCGTTCTGCAGGACGTCGATGAGGACCTCGCCGCCGCCCGGCAGGTACGCCGTGTCGCGCACCGCGACGGGGGGCTCGTCCGAGACCTCGGCGTTCTCGCGCACGTCCACGCGGATGAGGCCCGCGGCGGACTGCGTGCCCGCCGTCGCGGTGTAGTCCACGTAATAGGTCCCCGCGACGAGCCCCGTGACCTCAAGGGAGTTGGTCTGCGCGTTCGCGGAGATCTCGAGGCCGGACACCTGGGTCACGCCGCCGAGCGTCAGCTCCTCGCTCGCCGCGTTGAGGTCGTTGGCGAGCGGTTCGACGGTGCCCGTGGCGCCCTCGTCAATCACGAGGTGGTCCGTGTTCGTGACGGGTCGAACCGTGCCGACGGGCCGCACGTCGAGCGCGAGCTCACCCGTCGACTCCGCCTCGCCGTCCGAGACCGTGACCGACACGTCGAGCGGACCCTGGTGGCCCGAGCGCGCGTGATAGGTGATCTGGCCGTCGGGGGTGAAGGTCGCCTCGTCGCCCTCGGCCGGCGTCACGCCGGCGAGGTAGATGTCGTCGCCGTCCGGGTCGATCCAGTCGGGGAGGACGTTATAGGTGACGGATCCGCCCGTCTCGACCGCGACGGTGGGGCGCTGGTCCTTCTGCGCGGGCGCCTGGTTCTCCTCGTGCGGGTGCACGGCGAAGGTCACGCGCGCCGAGTCCGACAGGCCCCGGCCGTCGTCCACGCGATAGGTGAACGTGCCCTCGCCCGAGGTCTCGTTCGCCGCGAGCGTCACCTGGACGGCCTTGCCCTCCTGGATCGTCTCGACCCGCCCGATCGCGGGCTGGTCCTCGATCGAGATGGTGAGGAGGTCCCCGTCCGGGTCGTTGTCGTTGTCGAGCACGGGCAGCACGACCGAGCGCCCCGGGCGCACGCCATACTCGTCGTCGTGCGCCTCGGGCGGCCGGTTGTCCTTCGTACGGTCCGGCGGCGTGATCTCGGTGACCTCGGTCTGCTCGACCTCGTCGGACTCCTGGTCGTCGCCCTCCGGCGGCGTCAGGTCGTCCCAGTTGTCGACGAGCTGCATCGTGGTCGAGGCGAGCCAGGACTTGCCGCCCGCGAGGTCGTTGACGACGACCTGCCCGCCGCGCGCGCGCAGCACGAGCGGCGCGTCCCCCGGCGCGTTCTCCAGGGGCTGGGCGAGGTCGCGGTCGGCGCCGGCGCAGTCGCGCAACACCTGCCCGGATCCGCGCCACACCCCGTACACGCACCCGTCGACGACGACGGGGCTCTGCGGCTCGCCCTCGGCCCCCGCGGGCACGGCGCTCGCCTCGGATCCGTCGAGCGGCACGCTGACGAGGGACGACGTCGTCGCGACGCGGACGCTCGGCCCCGCGGCCGCGTCCTCGGCGATGCGGGCCTCGCCCGCGGCGCCCACCGACGTCTCCAGCCCGCCCGCCGTCACGACGTACCCCGACGTCTGGTCGAGGATGACGGCCTGATCGCCGACGGTGGTGATCTGGAGCTCGTCGCCCGGGTCCACGCTCTCGAGCGGAGACTCGATCGGCTCGCCCTCGGGGAGCCCGTCGGCGGCGGTCTCGATCGTGTAGAGCGTGCGCTCCTCGGCCGACGCGGCGTGCACCGCGCCGTTTCCTCCGACGGTCACAACCGCGTCGGCGGGAAGCTCGAGGGTCGGCTCCGACTCCTCGACGGAGAAGGCGCCCATGTCGGTCGTCGGCATGATGAACAGGCCGCCGGTCGACGGGGCGAGGATCGCGAGGGTCCCGCCGCCCTCCTCGACCGCGGATCCGGCCTCGAGGCTCACGCGCTCGCCCAGGACCATGGCGGCGCCGTCGACGCGCGAGAGCGTGTTGTCGCGGCGGTCGTGCAGCAGCACGTTCTCGCCGGACTGCAGAATTCCGATCTCGGACGACGTCGCGCCGCGCAGCTGCCCGTCGAGGAGCGCGGACTCGGTGTTCAGGTGTCCCATGACCTCGCTGGAGGACTTCGTCACCCACACGCTGCCGTCGTCGAGCTCGACCTCGGCGGTCGGGTTGCCCTCGTACGCGACGGCGAAGCCGGCGAGCACGATGGATCCGGCGACGACGACGGAAGCGCCGGCGACGGACGCCTTGCGCTCGCGCATCCAGGCGAACACACTCATCTGCGGCTGCTCCCCCAAGCAGATTCGGGCAACGGGCGTGCGGGCCGCGCTCAGCCGAGCGGCGGCCTAACTATGTCAGCGTAGTCAGCGACACGCCCGATCGCCCAACCGCATTCACCCGGATGCAATCCCTCTCAGCGCGTCGGGCGCTTCTCGGGCGTCGGGGCCGCACCGCGCGCCGCGAGATCGGCGTAGTACGCCCGCGCCTCGTCCTGGCGGGTGGCCTCCGCGCCGGAGGCGATCGGGGCCCGCACGTGCTCGGGCGCGAAGCCGAACGCGTCGACGAGGTCCTGCGCGTGCGGGCGGAGCCGCGTACACAGCCGGTCGATGTAGCGCGTCACGGCGGAGGCGCGCTGGGTCGAGAGCCGCCCGTGGATGAGGTGCCACGAGAGGTGCTGCTCGATCAGCGACAGCCCGAAGAGGTCGCGCACCCAGGTGAGCACCGTCCGGGTGCCCTCGTCCTCGATCCGCTCCAGCCCGTCCGAGAACGCCTCCCACTGCAGCAGCTCGCCGTGCGCGCGCGCCGCCTCGAGCAGCTCGACCTGGTTCTCGTCGAACGCCGCCTGCTGGGCGGCGGCGCCCGAGCGCCGCGCGGCGTTCAGGCGCCCGCCGACGTCGGCGACCATCTGCTGCACGCGGTCGGTCAGGAGGTGGTGCTGGTCCTCGGCGCGCAGCCCGAACTCGACCGAGCGCGCCGTGGATCCGAGGTCCGCGACCGTCTGGCCGAGCTGGCGCAGACCCGCCCCGTGGAAGAGCTTCGACGCCGACTGGCGCGCGACGTAGGCGGCGAGCTCGCGCGCGTCCTTCCCCTTCAGCTGCGCGCCGAGGTCGCCGAGGAGCCGCTTGCCGACGAGCTGCAGCAGGACGTTGTTGTCGCCCTCGAACGTCGCGTACACGTCGAGGTCCTGGTGGAGGCCGACCAGGCGGTTCTCGGCGAGGAAGCCCTGGCCGCCGCACGCCTCCCGTGCCTCCTGGATCGTCGACAGGGCGTTCCACGTCGACAGGGGCTTGAGCGCCGCGGCGAGGGTCTCGAGGTCTTGGCGGTTTTCGTCGGTGTCGGTCGCACCGCTGAAGACGCCGTCAAACTTCTGCAGGAGCTCCTCGTGCGCGAAGGTCTGCGCGTAGGCGGTCGCGATCCGCGGGATGAGGCGGCGGCGGTGCTTGGCGTAGTCGAGCAGCACCGTCTCCTCCCCCGCGGGACCCGCGAACTGTCGACGCTCGTTGCCGTAGGTCACGGCGATCTTGAGCGCGAGGGCCGAGGCCCAGGTCGCCGCGCCGTCGAGCGAGACACGCCCCTGCACGAGCGCGCCCAGCATCGTGAAGAAGCGCCGGCCGGGGCTCGCGATGGGGCTCGAGTAGGTGCCGTCCGCGGCGACGTCGCCGTAGCGGTTGAGGAGGTTCTCGCGCGGGATGCGCACGCGGTCGAAGGCGAGGCGCCCATTGTCGATGCCGTTCAGCCCGCCCTTGGGGCCGTCGTCCTCGCTCGTGATGCCCGGCAGGTCGTTCCCGTCCGCGTCGCGGATCGGCACAAAGAAGCAGTGCACCCCGTAGTTGACGCCGCCCGTGATGAGCTGCGCGAACACCGTCGCGGCGCGCGCGTGCTTCGCCGCGTTGCCGAGGTAGTCCTTCGTCGCGGCTCGGAACGGGGTCTCGATGACGAATTCCTGCGTCTCGACGTCGTATGTCGCCGTCGTGCCGAGCGCCTGCACGTCGGATCCGTGGCCGATCTCGGTCATCGCGAACGCGCCCGGCAGATCGAGCGAGCTCGCGTCGCGGAGCCACCTGTCGAAGTGCGGCTTCGTGCCGAGCTGGAAGATCGCGGAGGTGAACAACCCCCACTGCACGCCGGACTTGATCTGCAGGCTTGGGTCGGCGAGGACGAGCTCCTCGAAGCCCGCGAGGTTGCCGCCCTGCGTGTTCCGGCCGCCGTACTCCTCCGGCAGCGCGCGGCTGCTCGCGCCGCGCTGGGCGAGGAGGCGGCACTGCTCGAGCACCCGCTCGCGGTGCTCGAGGTAGTGCTCCCCGTCGACGCGCCAGAACACCGGATCCTTGATCATCTCGCGCGCCTCGAGGCGAATGTCGGCCCAGGTGCCGAGCAGCACGGGGGTCAGGCGCGCGGCGTCGACTCGGGGTTCGGCGGCGATCGGGGCGGCGGGGGCGGGGCGAACGGCGGTGTCGGCCACGGGGATCCTCTCGGAGAGTCGAGGTGGGTTTCGCCTCGAAATCTATGCGGATCCGCGTGCTTCGCGCCGTTTTCCTGTGCCCCGCCGACAATCAGGTCGCGGTCTGTGCGACCTCCGGATTGTCGGATCGCTCGGGTGAGCCGTAGCTGGCGCGCACCCGGTCGGCGATGTGCCGCCACGTGCGGTCGCGTATGAAGATGAAGTCGATGCCGATCATCGCGAGCGAGAACCACGGCAGGCCCATGAGCACGCCGATGCCGATGTGGAAGCTCATGATGCCGATGAGGCCGACGATGCGGGTCGGGCGCGCGAGGAGCAGGAACGGGAACGCGATCTGCAGCAGGATCGAGCCCCAGCTCGCGATCGTCACGGCCGGCCCCCACGCCACGATGAGCTCACTCAGCACCGGCCACGTGCCGAATCGCTCGGTCATCAGCGGGTTGTAGACGGCGTAGCCGCCGGACCACGGGGATCCGCCCGCCTTGTAGAGGCCACCCGAGACGTAGACGAAGAACACCTGCGTCGCCATGGCCACGAGGGCGAGGTTGTGGAGCAGCGTGCTGATCTCGCGCGGGAGCACGGTCTTGTCTCCCCCGCGCCGGCGCCGCCGGGCGTCGAGCGACCACCGCGCGGCGGGATCCGCGAACAGGAGGATGAGGAGGACGATCCGGTACATGTTGTCGCCCTGATCGCCGACCGCGTCCGTCATCTCGATGAAGCTGACCCACATCACGAGGTAGACCGGCAGGACGATCTTGATGCGCCACCCGAGCGTCACGAGGACCGCGAGGGCGAGCAGCGCGAGGTAGAGCACCGTGAAGGGGCCGTCGTCGAGCCGCACCGAGTCGAATAGGCTGAAGATCCAGATCTTCGGGAAGTCGCTGACGGGCTCCGCCGCCTCGCCGTTCCACGCGGATCCGGATCCGAAGGTGTACAGGCGCGTGGAGAAGTTCGTCAGGAGCAGCCCGATGCCCGTGAGGCCGAGCACCATGCGCGTGACCGCGATGCCGTAGAGCGACTTCTTGGAGTCGAGCAGCCAGACCTCGAGAGCCGCGGCTGTGCGCACGATCGCGCCCCACGCGGTCTCGAGTGCCTCGCGCAGGAGCCGCCCGATCGCCCGCGGGGTGGCGCGGGCGATCTGGCCCGCCCGCCGACCCGCGTCGCTCGCGGCCTGTGTGGCCCGGCTCATTCCTGCTCCATCCGCTCGTATGCCGCCCGGAACACGTCGGCGAAGTTCTCCTCGGATTGGCCCTCGTTGACGACGAGGCCGCGCCAGCCGGTCGGCGAGTACTGGATCCCCGGCCGCTCGGCGTCCGGATCGTGCCGCTCCGCGAAGGGGATGACGTTCTGCCGCGTGGCCTGGAACTGGACCTGCTCGACGTCGTCGCCCCAGATGGCGAGGGCGACCTGCGTCGCGTACGCGGTGGCGCGGTGCTCCTGGGCGACGTAGTCGTCGACGAGGAGCGGATCCTCGCCGTACGCCTTCATCGCCTCGCCCATGCGCTGTTCCCCGTCGGCCTTGAAGTAGTTAAGCTCGGCGACCTCGCGCTGGTCCTCGTCGAGGTCGGCCCACGCGCCGCGGAACTGGCTCGACACGTCCATCGCCTGAATCCCCGCGCGGGGCGTGAAGAGGCGGTACTGGATCATCGTCAGCTCGACGTCGGACGCGCTGACCCACTCGGTCGCCTCGCCGTCGACGAGCGCGCGGACCTCGAAGCGGTAGTCGCCGTTGATCGGCTCGGGCGCGAACACGCTCCACGACTGGCCGAACATCGGGATCATGTAGCCGGAGAGCACCTTGGTCGGCACGACCTCGCGGAGGGGCGCCCAGGGCGCGATCCACAGGAACGAGGCGAACACGTGCCAGGCAGTGAACAGCGTCGCGAGAATCGCGATCGCGCGGATCCACCACCGGCGCGTGCGGAACATCGTCTGGCCGGACACGGCCGTGGCGGCCCGGGGAGTCCCCGAGCCGCCACGAGCCGCCTCACGGCTCTTGCTGGTCTTACTCACTCGCTGTGCACAAGGTCCTTGCGTCGACGAGTCACCGCGAACAGCGTGCCGCCGGCCAGAAGCATGAAGACAGCGACCGGCAGGACGATTCCGGTCGGGTCACCGCCCGTCGCCAGCAGTCCGTCATCGCCGGATCCGGCGGTCGCCGCGGCGACCACCTCGAACGTAGCGGAAACAGAACCGGACGTCTTGCAGGAACGTGAAGGTGCCATCGTCGCCGACCATGACGTCGTCCGCGAAGACGTCGCCGTCTCGTCGGGCTCAAAGCCCGAACCGGTGATGGTCGTCTGACCGCCCTGATCCACCGGGTCCGGATCCACGACGATCGCCGTGTCATACGCGAGCGCGCGCACCGATGAGGAGGCGAGGGAGAGGTCGACGAGCGGTTCCGCCGCAGCGCTCAGCACCTGCACGTTGATGGCGTTCACCGTGTAGGCGCGGTCACCGGTGTACCCGAGCTTCTGCTCGAAATAGTCCGCCTCGCCCAGCAGCTCCGCTGTGAGGACCGCGGCCAGGGCCTCGGAATCGTCCGCCTCGGCCGCCGTCGCCGGGACGCCGCCGACCACGGCGGCGGTCGTGACCACGGCGCCCGCGCCGAGTCTTCTCTTCGTGAGTCATCGCGCGTCGCCGCGCGAGAGCCAGCCTGTCTTTTGGGTACGCAAGGTATCCCCTTGCCTACGTACAACTGCGGACCGAGGCGAGTTGGGCCTCGGGTTCGCGGCTCTCGACAGGCACTACTTCCCAGGTTGCGCCCCGCGTGGACCCACACAACCACCAGCCTGGCCGATATACGGGTGGCGTCAAGGGTGAATTTGACCCAAAGGGAATAACGAAATGGTCACATATCGGCCGCGAGAACGGCCAGGACCTTGTCGCCGTAGGCCTCGCGCTTCTTCGCCCCGATGCCGCTGATCGCGTCGAGTTGCGCGGTCGTGGCGGGCCGGTGCTCCGCGAGCGCACGGAGCGTCGCGTCGCCGAACACGATGTAGGCGGGCACGCCCTGCTCACGCGCCTCGGCCGCGCGCCACTCGCGGAGCCGCTCGAAGAGGTTCCGCGCCGCCGGATCGAGGTCGTCGGCCGCGGACGCCTTCCGCGCGCGTTCCGGCCGCGCCCGGCGACCGATCACGTCGCGCCGCAGGGGCACGGGGGTCTCGCCCCGCAGCACCCCGCCGGACGCGTCGGTGAGGCCGAGGGTGTTGTATTCCCCCTGCGGCATGAGAAGCCCGCGCGCGAGGAGCTGCCGGATCACGCTGCGCCAGTCCTGGTCCGACAGGTCGGATCCGAGCCCGTAGGTCGACAGCTGATCGTGGCGGAACCGGCGGATCCGCTCGTTGTCGGCCCCACGGAGGATGTCCACGAGGTGGCCCGCGCCGAAGGACTGCCCCCGCTCGCGCTGGAGGCGCACGATCGTCGACATGAGCTTCTGCGCCGCGACCAGGCCATCCCAGGTCTCCGGCGGCTCGAGGCACGTGTCGCAGTTGCCGCACGGATCCGACGGCTGGCCGAAGTAGTTCAGCAGGTTCTGCCGGCGGCACGAGACCGTCTCGCACAGCGCGAGCATCGCGTCGAGGTGCTGCTGCTGGCGTTGCTGGCGCGCCCGGTCGCCGTCGCCCTGCGTGATCATGCGCCGCTGCTGGACGACGTCGCCGAGCCCGTACGCCATCCACGCGACGCTCGGCCCGCCGTCGCGGCCCGCGCGGCCGGTCTCCTGGTAATACCCCTCGACCGACTTCGGCAGGTCGATGTGGGCGACGAACCGCACGTCGGGCTTGTCGATTCCCATGCCGAAGGCGATCGTCGCGACGACGACCACGCCGTCCTCCCGCAGGAAGCGTGCCTGGTGCGCGGCGCGCGTCTCGGCGTCGAGCCCCGCGTGGTACGGCACAGCGTCGATGCCCTGCCCCCGGAGATAGGTCGCGGTCTGCTCGACGGACTTGCGGCTCAGCGCGTAGACGATCCCCGCGGATCCCTCCGGCTGCGATCGCACGAACTGCAGCAACTGGCGCCGGGCGTCGGTCTTGGCCTCGATGCGGTACTGGATGTTCGGGCGGTCGAAGCTCGCGACGAAGTGCCGCGCGTTTCCCAGGTGCAGCCGCTCGGTGATCTCGGCGTGCGTCTCGCGCGTCGCTGTCGCGGTGAGCGCGATGCGCGGCACGCCGGGGAAGGCGGATCCGAGGTCGCCGAGCGCGAGGTAGTCGGGCCGGAAATCGTGCCCCCACTGGCTGACGCAGTGCGCCTCGTCGATCGCGATGACGCTGAGCGTGCCCCGCGCAAGAAGGTCGCGCGTGGCGGGCGCGCTGAGGCGCTCGGGCGCGACATACAGCAGGTCGAGCTCGCCGGCGACGTAGGCGCGCTCGACCGCAGCGCGTTCGGCCGGCGCCTGCGTCGAGTTCAGGTACTCGGCGCGCACGCCGTTCGCGCGCAGCGCCTCGACCTGGTCGTGCATGAGCGCGATGAGCGGCGAGACGACGAGGCCCGTCCCCTCCCGCACGAGCGCGGGGACCTGATAGCAGACGCTCTTGCCGCCGCCCGTCGGCATGAGGACGATCGCGTCGCCGCCGCCCGCGACATGATCGACGATCTCGGCCTGGTCTCCCCGAAAATCGTCGAACCCATAGACGGTGCGCAGCGCCTCGATCGGCGTCGCATAGCGCGCCGCGCGCGCCGCGGCGGGCGCGGACGCGGCGGGCACGGCGCCGCCGGCGAACGGATCCGCCCACTCGATCGGGCCGCCGGCGTACTCGGCGTAGGCGTCCTCCGGGGGCTCCTCCGGGGGGAACCAGCCGTCGTCGGGGGCGTCGTCGTACGGCGGGGAAAACGTCATGCTCCCAGCCTACGAGCGACCGCCGCCGAACCGTCGGCCTGTGGAGAGACGGCGGGCGCCGATCCCCAGCATTCCCCCATTCGGCACGGATCCGCGACCGGCCCGCGACGCCGTAGGCTCGAGGAGTGAGCCGACCCTTACTTCTCTCGACGCGCGTCCTGCTCGTCTGCGCCGCCGTCGCCGTCGCGACGGGGCTCCTCGGCGCCATCGAGGGCTGGCTCACGATCCCCGTGCTCGCGGCCGCGCCGTTCGTCTACGGCTTCCTCCTTGGGGTGCACGTCCTGCCCGGCATCATCGCGCAGGAACTGCTACGCGCGCCGTGGGTGGCCCTGATCACGCACCTGTTCGCGGCCCTCGTCGGGTGCGCTCTCGCGCCCGTGTACGCCCCGCAATTTCTCGGCACGGCGCTCCTGTTCGGCGGGATCCAGGAGCTCGTCGCGGCCCTCTTCCGCTACCGCGCCTGGGGATGGTGGCGCTACCTCCTGTCCGCCACCGCGATCGGCGCCCTCGTCGCGTTCGTCGTCTGGCTCGCGGCCGACCTCGCCCGCCTGCCGCTCTGGGCGCAGGTCGCCTACGTCGCGCTGTCGGTGGCCGGTCCCATCGCGTGGACCTTCGTCGGCCTCGCGGTCGGGCGCGCGCTCGAGAGGGCCGGCGTCCGGCCGCGCCGCGCCGCGCCGTGACGGATTCGCTCGTCTCGCTCCGCGGGCTCGGCGTGACGCACCACGGATCCGCGCGCCCCGCGCTGCGCGACGTCACGCTCGAGATCCGCGCGGGCGAGGTCGTGCTCCTGGCGGGGCCGAGCGGATCCGGCAAGTCCACCCTGGCGCGCGCGATCGCGGGCCTCCTCTCGCACGAGGACGGCGCCGAGGTCTCGGGCGAGGCGACGGTCGCCGGCGTCGACGCGCGGCGCGCCGCCCCCGCGGCGCTGTCCGCGAGTGTCGGCGTCGTCTTCCAGGACCCGGACGCGCAGGTCGTGACCGCGACCGTCCTCGACGAGGTGGCGTTCGCCCTCGAGAATCTCCTCGTCTCCGCGGACGAGATCGCGGCGCGCGCCGAGCGCGCGCTGCGCGCAGCGGGTCTGTGGGAGCGCCGCGGCGACGACCCGCAGGCGCTCTCCGGCGGCGGGCGCCAGCGCCTGGCGATCGCGTGCGCGCTCGCGACGGATCCGGCCGTCCTCATCGCCGACGAGCCCACCGCGATGCTGGACCCGGAGGGCACGGCCGAGGTCGCCCGGGCGCTCGCGAACGCCGCGGCCGGCGGCGAGCGCGCGGTCCTCCTCATCGAGCACGACCTCGACGTTGCCCTGCCGCTCGCGACCCGGCTCGTCGTGCTCGACCACGACGGGTCCGTCGCGCTCGACGGCCCGCCCGCGCGCCTGCTCGCCGAGCGCGGTGCCGCCCTGGGCGCGCTCGGGATCCGCCCTCCCCGGCACGCGCGCCCCGCGGGGCCCCGCCCGGCCGGCGACCTCGTCGTCGTGGACGACGTCACGCTCCGCCGCGGCGGGCAGGACGCGGTCCGCGGCCTCAGCGCGCGGGTGCCCCGCGGATCCTTCACCGCCGTCGTCGGCCCCAACGGCTCCGGCAAGACGACGCTGGCGCAGGCGATCGCCGGCCTGATCGCGCCGGCCTCGGGCGCCGTCCTCGTCGACGGGGCGGACGCGCGGCGCGCGCGGGACCGCGTGCGCTTCGTGTTCCAGAACCCCGAGCACCAGTTCGTCGCCCACACGGTGCGCGCGGAGCTGGAGGTCGGGCTCCGCGGGTCGGGGCTCCCGCCCGCGGAGCGGGAGGCCGAGGTCGATCGGATCCTCCGCCGCCTCGGCCTCGCGGAGCTGGCGGACCGCCACCCGTTCCACCTGTCGGGCGGCCAGAAGCGGCGGCTCTCGGTCGCGACCGCGCTCGTCGGGATGGCGCCGGGCGGGCTGCTCGTGCTCGACGAGCCGCTGTACGGGCAGGACGGCGCGCGCGCCGACGCGCTCCTCGACCTCGTGGAGGAGCTGCGCCGGGCGGGCACGACGATCGTCGTCGTCACGCACGACCCGCGGCTCGTGGCGGAGCGGGCCACGCACGTCATCGAGGTCTTCCCCGTGCCACGCGAGGCGGATCCGCCGCCCGCGCCGCTCGCCGGCCCCCTGTCGCGGCTGCACCCCCTCGCGAAGTTCGCGGGCGTCGTGCCCGCCATGGCGGGCCTCGTGTTCGTGCGGGACCCGCTCACCCCGGCGCTCGTCCTCGCGCTCGTCTACGCGACCCTGCTCGCCGGCACCCGGCCCTCGCGCCGCCTCGCGCTGTGGCTCGGAGTGGCGCTCCCCGCGGTCGGCGGAATCCTCGCCGTCGGCCTCGGCGCGTGGGGCGACCCCGCCTCCGGCATCGCGACGGGGCTGCGCCTCGCGGCCCTCCTCGGCCTCGCGCTCGTGCCGGGGCTGACCACGGACGGCACGGACACCGTCCGGGCCCTCGTGGCGGGGGCGCGGATCCCCTATCGCGTCGGATACGCGGCCCTCGCCGCGCTGCGGTTCGTGCCGCGGTTCCGGGACGATCTCGGCGTGATCCGCCAGGCGCACCGGGTCCGCGGCACGCGCGGCGCGGGTCCGCTCGCCGCGCCCCGGCTCCTCGTTCCGCTCCTCGCGGGCGGGATCCGTCACGCCGAGCGCGTGGCCCTCGCGATGGACGCCCGCGCGTTCGGCGCGCACGCCACGCGTACCGAGCGACACCGGGCGCCCTGGCGCCGGCGCGACACGGCGTTCGTCCTCGCCGCGCTCGCGGCCACGGCCACGTGCTTCGTCGTCGGGGCCGTCGCCTGAGGCGTCACTCGTAGTCGGCCGCGGCGGGGGCGCCGAGGAAGTCCTCCCACGTCGCGTAGCCGCCCTCGACGTAGGCCTCGGCGAGGGCGGTGCCGACGTAGCGGAGGTGCCACGGCTCGGGCTCGTACCCGGTCTCCGAGGTGCTCTCCCCGACGTACCGGGTGATCCACCCGTAGCGCCACGCGTTCTCCTGGACCCAGGCGCCCTGAGCGGTGCCGCCAAAGTCGTAGATCGTGCCGCACCCGGCCGCGTCGCAGGCGACGACGTCGGCGGCGAGTCCCAGCTGATGCTCGCTGTAGCCCGGTCGCGCGGAGGTCAGGTCGGCCTCCTCCTCCCCGAGGGCGTCGACCTGCGACTCGTACGCCGTGGCCTGGTCGTCGTACGAGCGATACCCGCTCGAGAGGGCGATCTCCCCCGCGCCTGCGTCGCGGGCGCCCTGCGCGAGCGCGTCGAGCGCCCCGGCGGCGTCCGGCACGAGCTGGCCGCCCACGGGGCTGTACGTCGCGGGCGCGACGACGCTCGGCGCGTCGTCGATCGGATCCACGCTCTGCTGCTTGTTCACGAGCGCCCACTGGGCGGTGGGATCGGCCAGGTCGACGCAGTCGCTCGCGTCGCCGTCGACGAGCGCCGCGCGGAGTGCCTCCGCGCCGCCCGCCGCCTCCGCCAGCGCGTCGGCGACGCCGGCGGTCGCGGCCTCGACGACGGCGTCCGTGCAGAACGCGGGCGCGGCCGGCTCGGTCGTCGCCGCGGCGGTCGGGCGGGGCGACGCGCTCGGCGTGGGGGATGCCTCCGCGGCGTAGGACGGATCCTCGCCGGCGCCCGCGAGGATGCCGGCGCCCGCGAGCAGCATGGCGGCCGCGGAGAGGCAGGCCGCGGCCGTCGCCACCGTGCGGCGGCGGCGCCGCGTCACGCGCTCGCGACGCGCCGCGTCGCGCGACGGCGGGAGGGGCGGGGTCATGGATCCATTCTCGCCCGCGCGGGAGCCCTCACCCCGAATACGCCACGCCCCAGGACAGCTCCCACCGCTCGCCCGGCTCGAGCCAGCGCACGCCCTCGCCGCTGTTGAACGCGTCCGGCGGCGCCGTCATCGGCTCGACGGCGACCGTGCGGTCCTGGCCCGGGTAGGCGTCCGTCGTAAACAGCTGCACGTACCCGAACGCCTCGTCCTGCCAGATCGTCACGGTCCGCCCGTCCGGGGCCCGCAGCGTCGTGCCGGCGAGCCCGTGCTCGTCGCGCGCGAGGGATCCGTACGCGCGGTCGAGATCAACGTCGCCGAGGCGCACGCCGCCGCGCAGGTCCTTCTGCGCCGTGATCGCGCGCTCGTCGAGGGGCAGCAGGCGCTCGTCCACGTCGAACCACGTCTCCGCCGGCAGCGTGAGGGTGAGGTCCGCGCCGGGCACGCCTTCGATCTGGAAGAACGGGTGCGTGCCGACCGCCACGGGGGCCGCGTCCGCGCCGACGTTCGTCAGCGCGTAGGTGACGCGGATCCCGTCGTCGGTCAGCGCGTATCGCACGACCGTCTCGACGGCGAACGGATAGCCGTCCTGCGGGACAACGGCGGCCGTCAGCGTCGCGCTCTCGCCGTCCTCGGCGACGACGTACGGCGTGTGGCGCAGGAGGCCGTGGAGGGCCGTCCCGCGCGCGGGCTCGGACACCGGGACCTGCTCGTCGTACTCTCGCCCGTGCGGATCGGTCATCGCCCACCGGCCGTCGCGGATCCGGTTCGGCCACGGCACGAGCGTGGTGCCGGAGGACATCGGGGGGATCCGCCCCTCGGGGTACGGCGCGACGATTGCGGTGCCGCGCACGGTGAGCCCGCGCAGCGCGGCCCCCACCTGGGCGATGTGCGCGGTGACCTCGCCTCGCGCGAGCCGGACCTGCTGACCCGTGGGATCGACGGGGGCGTGTGACATGGATATCCTCCTCGGTTCCTCACGCCCATTCTTGCGCAGACGACGAGGGGCCGCCGGATCACCCGGCGGCCCCTCGTGCGCGCGTCGCTCAGACGAGCTGAGCGCCCGCGATCTCGTCGATCACGGCGTCGCCGGGCTCGGCGTCGAGGAACGGCGCCTCGATCTCGGCGCGTTCCAGCAGCTCGTTCATCCGGCGGCGGCGGTTGCGCGGGATGAGCGTCACGACGCGGCCCTCGCGACCCGCGCGGCCCGTGCGGCCCGAGCGGTGCAGGTACGTCTTGTACTCGTCCGGCGCGTCGGCCTGCACGACGAGGTCGACGTCGTCGACGTGGATGCCGCGCGCGGCGACGTCCGTCGCGACGAGCACGCGGATCCGCCCCTGCGAGAAGCGCTCGATGTTGCGCGTGCGCCTGGCCTGGTTCAGGTCGCCGTGCAGCGCGATGGCCCGGATGTCCGAGTCCTCAAGCTGCTCGACGAGCTGGTCGGCGAAGGCGCGGGTGCGCGTGAAGACGATCGTGCGGCCGTCGCGGTCGACGAGCTGCTCGATGACGTCGCGCTTGCGGCGCTGGTCGACGACGAGCACCTGGTGGTCGATCGTGCCCGAGTCCTGGTCTTCGCCCGCGACCTCGTAGACCTGCGGGTCCTTGAGGAACTCGTCGACGAGCGCAGAGACCTCGCGGTCCAGCGTCGCGCTGAACAGGAGCTTCTGGCCCTCGGCCTGCGTGAGGCGCAGGATCCGCTGCACGGGCTCGAGGAAGCCGAGCTCGCACATGTGGTCGGCCTCGTCGAGGACGGCGATGCGCACCTCGCTGAGGTCGAGCTTGCCCTGGTTCTGCAGGTCCTCGATGCGCCCCGGGGTCCCAATGACGATGTCGACGCCCTTCTTCAGCGCGCCCACCTGCTTCGCCTGCGGCACGCCGCCGTAGACCTGGGTCGTGAACAGGCCCACGCTGCGCGCGATCGGCTGGATGGTCCGGTCGATCTGCAGCGCGAGCTCGCGCGTCGGGGCGAGGATGAGCGCCTGGGGCGCGCGGCCATAGGCGCGGATCTTGCCCACGCGGCCGCGGAGGATCGACTCGACGAGCGGAGCGCCGAAGGCGATCGTCTTGCCCGAGCCGGTGCGGCCGCGGGCCAGGACGTCCTTGCCCGCGATGATCGGGGCGATCGTGGCGGCCTGGATCGGGAACGGCGACGGGGCGCCGAGCTCGGCGAGCGCGCGCACGATGTTGTCGCCGAGGCCCAGGTCGCCGAACGACTGGCCCTCCGTGACCTCGGCCGCGACGGCCTCGGCCGTCAGGCGCTCGTGCACGACGTCGATGTGCTGCTCCTGCTGCGCCGAGCGCTGCGGGCGCTGCTCCTCGCGGCGGTCCTGCCACGCGCGCTCGCCGGCGTTCTCGCGGCGCGGCCCGCGGTCGTCGGAGCGGCGCGGGCGGTCGTCGCGGTCGAACCGGCGACCCCGGTCCTCGAAACGACGGTCGTCGCGACGCGGACCCCGGTCGCCCCGGTCCTCGAAACGGCGCGGACGGTCGTCCCGGTCATCGCGACGCGGGCCGCGATCGCCGCGGTCCTCGAAACGACGCGGACGGTCGTCACGGTCGAACCGGCGACCCCGGTCCTCGAAACGACGGTCGTCGCGACGCGGACCCCGGTCGCCCCGGTCCTCGAAACGGCGCGGACGGTCGTCCCGGTCATCGCGACGCGGGCCGCGATCGCCGCGGTCCTCGAAACGACGCGGACGGTCGTCACGGTCGAACCGGCGACCCCGGTCCTCGAAACGACGATCGTCGCGACGCGGACCCCGGTCGCCCCGGTCAAAGCGGCGCTCGCCGGATCCGCGGTTCTCCGAACGGCGGTCGTCGCGGCGCGGGCCGCGGTCGCCGCGGTCCTCGAAACGGCGCGGGCGCTCGTCACGGTCGAAGCGGCGCTCGCCGGATCCGCGACCCTCGCCCGAGCGGGCGTCACGGTCGTCGCGCGACCAGCGGGGCTTGCGGCCGGGCCCGCCGTCGCGGTGGTCGTTCCCGCGGAACGGGCCGCCGGACTTCTTGGCGTAGCGGGGGTCGAAGTTCTGCGCGGGGCGTCCGCCCGCGGGCTTCTTGTTCTTGGGCATGCGAAAGTACGCACCTTCCATAGGTGTCATTGCGGCCATTTAGGACACAACACACACCCGCGCATACGACGCGGCATCCCAGAGCCGACAGGACAGAGTATCGCGCGCACCTGGGAAGCGCCCGACCGTGGGCCGGGTACACGCCCCGCGGACGCCGCGCGGCCCCGGTTCCCTTCGTGGAAGGGAACCGGGGCCGCGCTGGGCGGCGCTCAGTCCTCCCGGTGCGCGCGCCGCGAGCGGTAGACCGGGGCGTCGATCGTCGCGGCGGCCGCGCCGGCCGGCTCCGCGTCCCGCGGCGCGCGGCGGGCGGCGCGTCGCTCCTTCGCGCCCTCGACGAGGTTGTAGAGCGTCGGGAGCACGATGAGCGTCAGGAAGGTCGACGACACGAGGCCGCCGATCACGACGATCGCGAGCGGCTGAGAGATGAAGCCCGAGTGGCCCGTGATCCCGAGCGCCATGGGCGTCAGCGCGAAGATCGTCGCGAGCGCCGTCATGAGGATCGGGCGCAGACGCATCGAGGATCCCGCCAGCGTCGCGTCGCGCGCCGAGAGGCCGTGATGCGACCGGTACTGGTTCACGAGGTCGACGAGCACGATCGCGTTCGTCACGACGATGCCGATGAGCATCAGCACGCCGATGAGGCTCGCGACGCCCAGCGGGACGCCCGTGATCACCTGGAGGAGGATCGCGCCCGTCGCCGCGAACGGCACCGACACGAGCAGTAGCAGCGGCTGCCGGAGCGACTTGAACGTCGCGACCATCACGATATAGATGATGAGGATCGCGGCGAGCATCGCGAGCCCGAGCTGCGCGAACGCGTCCGCCTGGTCCTCCGCCACGCCCCCGATCGACGCCGTGGCGCCGTCGGGAAGCTCGACCGCGTCGAGCGCCGCCTGCACCGAGACCGTCGCGGCGCTGAGGTCGTCGCTCGCCGGCGGGATCGTGATCGTGGCGGTGCGCAGGCCGCCGACCGTCGTGATGGACGACGGGCTCGTCGCCTCCTCGACCGTCGCGATGTCCTGCAGCTCGACGACGCCGGTCGCCGTCGGGATCTCGAGCTCGCGGAGCTCCCGCGCCGTGGCGGGCGGATCCTCGCGCGAGACGTAGATCGTGAGGGAGGCGTTGTCGATCTCGACGGATCCGGCCTCCTGCGACTGCATGGCGCCGTTCACGATCGCGCCGACCGCGGCCTCCGTGAGCCCCCGCTCCGCGGCGGCCTCGCGGTCCACCTTGACGGCGAGGTACGGCATCGACGCCGACAGGTTGTTCGAGATGGCCCCGAGGCCGTCGCGCCCGTCGAGCTCCGCGACGAGCGCGTCGGTCGCCGCCCGCAGGTCGTCGTCGTTCGCGGCCTCGACCTGCACCGTGATGTCGCTCGAGGTGCCCATCGACTCGGCCGCCTGCACCGAGAGCTCGCCCGCGCCGTCCAGCCCGTCGAGGGCCTCCTCGACGTCGGCCTGCACGGCCGCCTGGTCGGCGTCCTCGTTCGTCATGACCGAGTAGGTGGTACCCGCGCCGCCCGCGGACATCGCCATGAGCGAGTTGCCGCTGGATCCGATCGTCACCTGCACGCTCTCGATGCCGTCGATGCCCGCGATCGCGTCCTCGACCTGGCGCGCGGCCTCGTCCTGGGTCTCGAGGCTCGCCGTGTCGCCGACGTCCTGCGTGATCGTGAACGAGTTCTGGCCCGAGTCGCCGAGGAAGTTGATCTTCATGAGCGGCGCCATCGCGACCGTCGCCACCATGACGACGACGGCGAGCCCGAGCGTGACCCACGAGTGCTTCATCGTCCACGACAGGATCGGCGCGTAGGCCTTCTGCAGGCGCGACGGGGGCGCGTCCGGGTGCTCCGGGTCGATGCGCTCGCCGTTGTCGTCGAGCAGCGGCTTCCCCGGCCGCATGAACCAGTACGCGAGCACGGGGACGATCGTCAGTGCGACGAGCAGCGATGCGAGCATGGCGATCGTGACCGTCATGGCGAACGGGCGGAAGAGTTCTCCGACCATGTCGCCGACGAACGCGATCGGGAGGAAAACGGCGACCGTGGTGACGGTCGACGCCGTGATCGCGCCCGCGACCTCGCGCACGGCGAGCCGGATCGCGTCGCCCTTGTCCGCGCCCTCGACGTAGTGCCGCTTGATGTTCTCGATCACGACGATCGAGTCGTCGACGACGCGGCCGATCGAGATCGTCAACGCGCCGAGGGTCAGCATGTTGAGTGAGTACCCGAAGGCCTGCATCCCGACGAACGCGATCAAGACGCTCGTGGGGATCGAGATCGCCGTCACGAGCGTCGAGCGGATCGACAGGAGGAAGACGAGGATCACGAGGACCGCGAACACGAGCCCGAGCACACCCTCGACGGCGAGCGTCTCGATCGACTGCGTGATGAACGGCGCCTGGTCGAACACGACCGTGAACTCCGCGCCCGGGATCTGGTCGCCGAGTTCGTCGAGCGCCGCGAGCACGCCCTCCGAGACTTCGACGGTGTTCCCGTCCGGCAGCTTCGTCACGGAGATCGTGATGGCGTCCTCGCCGTCTACCCGCGAGATCGAGGACACGGGGTCGTCCTCCCGCTCAACCGACGCGACGTCGTCGAGCGTGTATGTCTCCGGGGTCGTGACCTGCCCCGTGAGCGGATCCACCTGCGGCTCCGCGCTCGAGATGAGCGGGAGGGCGCGCAGGTCGTCGAGCGAAGTCAGCTTCACGCCCGTCTGGACCGTAAGCGTCTCGCCGTTCTCCGTGATCTCGCCGCCAGGGAAGAGCGTGCCGTTCTGTTCCAGGGCGTCCGTGATCGCCTGCTGCGTGAGGCCCGCGGCCTGCAGCGCCTCCGCGTCCGGGATGATCGTGACGCGCTCGCCCGTCGCGCCGACGACCGACGCGGAGCTCACGCCGTCGACGTCCTCGATCGCGGGGATCGCGATCGCGTCCAGCTGATCCTCGACGGTCGCCTGGTCGTCGAAGCCCGACACGGCCACCTGGATGACCGGGAGCTCGTCGAGCGAGATCGCCACGACCTGCGGATCCACGTCCGCCGGCAGCTGCCCCGAGATGCGGCTGATGGCCTGCTGCATCTTCTGCTCGGCGGTCGCCATGTCGGTGCCGTAGTCGAACATCGCCTGGACGACCGCCATGTTCGTCGAGCTCGTCGCGCTCGTCGAGTCGAGCCCGGGTACCGCCTGGATCGCCTCCTCGATCGGCGTGGCGACGTCGGCCTCGACGACGTCCGGCGAGGCGCCCGGGTACGCGGCGGTCACGACGAGCGCGGGGAGCTCGACCGCGGGGATCAGCTCCTGCTTGAGGCTCGTGAGGGACACGCCGCCAAAGATGGCGGCGCAGATCGTGATGAGCGCAATGAGGGCGCGGTTCTTCAGGCTGAGAACGGCGAGATTCGACACAGAGGGATCCCCGGGGTGCGGCGGCGCGGACGATGCCGGACACGGATCCGATACGCGGGTGTATCCAGCTCACCCAGTGTTCCACAGCGCGCGCGTCGCGCCAGCGGGTTATCCCCCCGGTTCTCGCCCGCGCGCGCCTAGGCGAGCGCGGCGCCGGCCGCGAAGCCGACGGTCCCCGCCAGCCCGCAGGCGGCGAGCGTGCCCAGCGCGTTCGCGAGGGCGGCCCGGTACCGCCGCTGGCGCCACATCTGGGCCGCGTCGACGGAGACCGTGCTGAAGGTCGTCAGCCCTCCCAGCAGGCCCGTGCCGACGATCGCGAGGGCGTCGGGCGCGATCAGGCGACCCGCGGCTCCCGCGAGGAAGGCGAGGGCGAGGGATCCGCACACGTTCACGAGGAAGACCGGCCAGGGGAAGCCGCCGGCCCGCCAGCGCCAGAGCGCGACGTCGGCGGCCCAGCGCAGGCCGGCGCCGACGCCGCCCGCCGCGGCGATCGCCAGCGCGAGCATCACGCGCGCCTCCCCCGCGTCCACGCGGACCCCGTCGCGAGCCCGCCGAGGGCCGCGCCGACCGCCGCGAGCGACGCGACGGCGAGCGCGGCGTACCCGGCGACCGCCCCGACGCCCGCGAGCGGCAGCGCCCCGAGGAACGGCGCCAGCGCGCTGTACGACGTGAACCCGCCGAGCACCCCCGTGCCGCAAAAGGCGCGCCACCGGCCGCGGTCGCCCAGCGCCCCGGTCACGAGGCCGAGGACGGCGGATCCGCCGATGTTGATCGCCACGAGGACGAGGAGGGAGCCGTCGCTCGGCAACAACACGAGGTGCCGCGCGAGCGCGCCGAGCGCGCCGCCCGCGATCACGAGGGGGAGCTGGACCCCGTCGATCGCGGGGCGCGCGGCGCTCAGTCCTCTTCCCAGATGTCCTTGTCGTCGGCGACCGGCTCCTCGACCGGAACGACGAGCAGCGGGCGGTGCTGGCGGTGCGACAGGCGCGCGGCGACGGATCCCGTGAAGAACTCGCGGAGCGACTCGCCGAAGCCGCGCTTGCGCGTGCCGAGCACGATCAGCGGCGCGTCGATCTTCTGCGCGAAGTGCTTGAGCGCGAGCGCGGGGTCGCCGACGAGCTGCGTCGTCGACCACTCCACCCCGAGTCCCTCCAGGTGACGGGCGACCTGCTCCGTCACGGTCGCGAGCTCCTCGGCGCCGGCATCGACGTTGATGTCGATGGGCGCCGTGTGCGGCACGCCGTCCGGGTCCTCGTAGGTCACGAAGCGCGTGACGTCGACGTGAGCGATCACGAGCGGCACGCCCTGGAGCTTCGCGTAGCGCGCCGCCTCCATGACGACGCGCGGGCTCTGATCCGGAATAATCGCCGCGATCACGGCCCCGTGCGGGGGCTCGACGGGCGTGGGAACACCGTTCTGCGGGTCGGACATGAGCGCGTACCTCCTGCCTGTGGAGCCCGCGGTTCAGGCCCCGTGGTATCCTAGACCCTACTCTTTCCGGGGTATTTACCGGTGCCATGAAAGCTGCATCTGCACAGGGTTTGAGCAATCACCCGCAGATCGACGTTGAAGGGGGTCGACGCGTTATGGGGCGTGGCCGTCAGAAGGCGAAGCACACCAAACTCGCTCGCGAGTTGAAGTCGTTCAGTCCCACCGTGGACTATTCGGCGCTGGAGCGCGAGCTCACGCATAACAACGACGACCAGTACGTCGACCGCTGGGCCGACATGTACCAGGACGATGACGAGGACGACGGGCCCGCGAGGGTCTGACCACCGCTGTTCTCGCTTTGCGCGCCGTAGGCCTCGCCTACGGCGCGCGTCGCATTTATGGGAGCGCCTCGCCCGCCCCTCAGGCCCGCAGCGCCTACGCGCGGGAGCGGCGGATCCGCGCGCTCAGGACGAGGAAGACGATGAGGCCGACCGCGAGCATCGCGAGCATCGGCAGGTACGCGACTCGGAAGAGCGCCATCGTGTAGTCGTCGGGCGTCACCGCGCCCTGCGCCGTGAGCATGGCGCCCGTGAGCCAGATGATGAGGAGCGCGCCGGTGAACCCGCCGCTGTTCACGACGCCGTTTGCGCGCGCGGCGAGGTGGCCGGGAACATAGTGCCGCGAGAGGTCGAACGCAATGAGCGATGCGGGGCCGCCGAGCGCGGTGGCGACCGCGAGGATCCCCAGCACGGGCAGCGGCGTCGGCACCGGCCAGGTCAGGGCGAGCGCCCACGCCACGATCTGGAACACGACGGATCCCGCGATGATCGCGCGCCGCAGCCGCGGGCGCCCCGCGGTCGCGCGCCCGAACACGGGGCCGGCGACCATCCCCACGAGCGGGATGACGAGCAGGTAGGCGCCGACACCGCCGGCGTCGAGCCCCGCCCCGTGCTCCAGGAAGAGCGGCCCCCACGTCACGACGAACGCCGTGAACGCGGCGCTCGTGATGAGGTGGGTCGTGAAGGCCAGCCAGGTCCCGGGCTCGCGCAGGGCCTCGCCCGTGCCGCGGACGACGGATCCGAGGCTCTCGCCGTTCGCCGTGCGGGAGGGATCGCGCCCCATCAGGGAGAGGATCGCCCCCGCCGCCAGGGCGACCACTCCGGTGAAGGCCGCCATGACGGCGTAGCCGGCGGGCCAGCTGGCCGCCGCCACGAGCCACACGAGGGGCGTGGCCGTGACGACCATGCCGAAGTTTCCGACGACGCCGATCATCTGCGTCCCGGTCGAGATCCACGCGGGGCGGAGGGACACGGCCGTGAGCCGCACCGCCGACGGGAAGATCATGGCGTCGCCGAGCCCCGCGAACGCGCGGGCGACGAGCAGCGCCGCGAACGTCTCGCCGAAGCCGATGAGGAGCTGGCTGCCCGCGACGATCACGAGGCCGGACAGGAGCACGGCGCGCGCGCCCAGCCGGTCGATCAGCATGCCGACGGGGATCTGCACGCCCGCATAGACGAGGAGCTGCAGGATCCCGAAGGTCGCGAGGTTGTCGCTCGTCAGGTCGAACCGGTCGCTCGCGATCGCGCCGGTCGCGGACAGGGACGTCCGCGACATGATGGCGGCGAGGTACGCGACGCACCCGACGACCCAGACGGCGATCCGCAGCCAGGGGCGCAGGGTCGGGGTCGTCATCTCCCCTTGATCCTACGCCCCCACGCGGGGCGCTCAGCGGCCGAGCGCGGCCCGGGCCCGGGCGACGACGCCGTCGAGGTCGCGCTGGAGCGCGTCGACGAGCTCGGGGGCGAGCACCCCGCCCCGGGCGACGTGCGTACGCAGGTCCGCGCGGAGGGTCGCGCGGAAAGTGGACAGCGCCGCCTCCGCCCGCGCCTGCTGGGCGCGCGCGGCGCCGCGGGGATCCGCCGCCGGGGGCTCGTCGTCCGCGGGCGCCGCGCCGGCCGCCGCGAGGTCCGCGCGGAGGCTCTTCATCGCCTCACGCACGTTCTGCCGCACGCCGTCGGCGATGATCCGGACCGAGTCGGAGAGCCCGTCCTGGATCCCCGCGACCTCCTCCGCGCGGCCGCTCACCTCGGCACGGCCCGCGTCGGTGATGGCGTAGACGGCCGTCCGGCCGTCCTGCGTCTTCGTCACGAGCCCCTCCTCCTCGAGCTTCGCGAGCCGCGGATAGATCGTGCCGGCGCTGGGGGTGTAGGTGCCGCCCGTGCGCTCCGACAGCGCCTGCATGATGCCGTACCCGTGCAGGGGGCGCTCCTCGAGGAGGGCCAGCAAGTACAGGCGCAGGTCACCGTGGCTGAACACGGCCGCCATCACGCGCGCTCCCCCGCCTGGTTCGGCCACTCCACCTCGGTGTCGACCGGCTCGGGCGGCGCGCCCCCGCCGCGACGCAGCACCGAGACGTCGCCGCCGACGGAGTTAACCCGCACGTCGGCGAACATGCCCGAGAGCACGCCGGCGCGGCCCGCGTAGTTGCGGGACCGCGACGACCCGTCGACCTGCACCCGCCCGCTGAGGGTGTGCACGGTGTACGCCGCGGGGTAGTCGTCGTCGAGCCGGATCGTTGTGGATCCGGACACGGAGTTCACCTGCGCCTCGCGCAGTTCCCCCTCGGCGTCGAGGAGCACGGAGCCGGAGACGGTGTTGACGTCGGCCGTCGTCACGGCGCCGGCGACCGCGACGTCGCCCGAGACCATGTCGGTGGAGAACGCGCCCTCGAGGCCCCGCACCTGGATGTCGGCCGAGACCGCGTGCGTATGGAGGTCCCCCGCCAGGCCGTCCACGAGCACGTCGCCCGAGACCGTGTTGATCGTCGCGCCCGCCGCGAGCCCCGCCACGAGGGCGGACGCGGACACGACGCCGAGCGAGAGCGCGACGGCCCGGGGCACCGCGACGCTGATCTCGGCGCGCGGGCCGGACGCGCCGAGGCGCCCGAACGTCGTGAGGAAGTTGTCCCAGCGCAGCTGGGGGTGGTCGATCTCGAGCTCGGCGCCCGACATCTCGATGCGCAGCTCCTTCGCCGCCACGCCGTGCACCTCGATGCGCGTGTGCTCCTCGTCGTGCCCGACGATGTCGATCTGCCCGCCCACGAGCGCCGCCTTCAGCCGCGTCACGCCCGCGACGTCGATGACGCGCGTCTCGCCCGGCTGGATGATCCACTTCTCTTCGGCCATCGCCTGCTCCCCTGTTCCCCGCCACCGCGGATCCGATCGAGATATATCTCGTTCGGGGCCATTAAAACACGATGTATCGCGTTTTGCCAGGCCCGCCCGCTCCCCGCGGCGCGCGGCCCGCGGCCGGCGGGATATTGGTGGGAGCGCGGCCGCGGTAGTCTCGGCGATGTCCGCATCACCCGCGCCTAGGAGGCCGCATGTCCACCGATGTTCGTCCCGAGTTCGGCGTGCGCCGCAGCCTGCGCGCCATCATCCTCGCCGGCGCCGTCCTCTCCCTGCTGTTCGGCATCGCGGTGCTCGTGTGGCCCGTGAAGTCGGCCGTGGCCGTCACGATCCTCCTCGCCGTGTACGCGATCATCGGCGGGCTGCTGAACCTCGGTAGCGGCATCTTCGTGAAGGGCACGCCGGGATGGACGCGCGCGGGCCTCATCGTGCTGGGCCTCGTGTTCCTCGCCGCCGGCGTCCTGGCCTTCGGCAACCTCGGCGTGACGACCCTCCTTCTCGCCGTCATCTTCACGACGTTCCTCGGCATCGCGTGGATCGTGGACGGCATCGTCTCGCTCACGACGCTGAGCAGCGCGCAGAGCGCGGGGCCCGGCGGCGAGAAGGCGCACAAGGGCTGGACGATCGCGTTCGCGATCATCAGCATTATCGCCGGCGTCTTCGTCATCATCTCGCCGCTCATGACGGCGCTCTGGCTGTGGATCTTCATCGGCGCCGCGCTCATCGTGTTCGGCGTCACGGGCATCGTCCGCGCCGCGACGCTCGAGAAGTAACGCCGCGCAGACGGATCCCCGGGCCCTCGCGAGGGCCCGGGGATCCGCGTCTCTAGGCCGTGTTGATCAAGAGGTTTCGCTCCCGGCTGGGTGAGTCTTAAGCGGTGACGCGACAGGAGATCTCTGACGAGGTGTGGGCCGTGAGCTTCGCGCTGGCATGGGCGACGTAATGCATCAGGACTCCGCGGAACCGATCCTGTGTGGAGACCCAGACCGATCCCGGGGCCCCCACCTCATCGCATCAGTCCACGCTGCGGATCCGCAAGCGGCCCCTCAGCCCGCCGCGACGATCTCCGGGTGTGCCTCGAGCAGCGCGACCTGCTCGGTCCAGGGCACGCCGACGATGCTCAGCACGACGCGAACAACCGTGGAGGCGCCATCCTTCGACGTCAACCAGCGCTCGCGGAGCGTCGCGCGCGCCGTCTCCTCCACGAGAAACGCGAGCACCCGATCCGACATGTCGCCGCGGAAGGCTCCGGACTCGATACCGGCCTTGACGAGCGCGCGCACGCGGCGGCGCAGCGGCGCCAGCGCACGCACGGTGCCGAGAACGTGTGCGTTCTCGAGCGCGATGTTCGCGGCCGCCCGCACGGTCGAGGCCTCGCGCCACAGCCGCGCCGCGAGCCCCGCGATCGCGACCCGCGGATCCGGATCGTCGGTCTCCTCCGCCACGGCGTTGATACGCCCGGCGCCGCGCACGATTACCTCGTCGAGCAGGCTCTCGCGGTCCGGGAAGTGGCCGTAGAGCGCTCGGCGCGACAGCTTCGCGGCCTGCGCGATAGCGTCGAGCGAGGCGTTCGGATCGACCGCGAGCAGCGACTGCGCCGCGCTGATAAGCGCCTCGCGGTTCGCGGTCGCGTCGCTGCGGCGCGGCCGCGCCGCGACAGGCTTCGTCTCTGTAGCGGTCATGACGGCGACATCAGCTTCGTCGACTCGATGGCCTTCGACAGGCCCTGCGTGAACGACATCAGCGGGCGGCGCAGCACGAGCCCGACCAAGAGGGCCGGGATCACGAAGAGCGCGAGGGCGCCGAGCGAGATCCAGAAGTCGCTCGCGTAGACGCCGGCGATGGCCGAGCGTAGCGCGGCGACGGCGTGCGTCGCGGGAAGGAACGGCGAGATGTTCTGGAACCACTCGGGCAGCAGCTGCAGTGGGTACGCACCACCGGATCCGGAGACCTGGATGACGAGCACCAGCACCGCGAGCGCCTTACCCGCGTTTCCGAGCGCGACGACCGCCGTGTAGATCAGCAGCGTGAACACGAGCGACGAGACCCACCCGGCGAGGATCAGCAGGAACGCGTGCGCCGGCTCGATCTGGATGAACAGGATGAGCCCGAGAGTCACGAGCGTGCTCTGTGCGAGCCCGATCAGGCCGAAGATGCCGTAGCGGCCGAGGTACTTCTTCGTCGGCGAGAGCTCCGGGCGATCAGGCAGGGTATCGGCGTTCACGTCGACCCGGATCGCAACCGTCATGAGCAGCGCACCGACCCAGAGCGCGAGCACCGTGTAGAGAGGCGCTATTCCCGCGCCGAAGCTGACGATCGGGAAAACGGCGGTGCGGTCGACGCGCAAGGGCTGCGCCAGCGAGGTCGCGAGCACGCTCGGATCCGAACCGATGATGTCGTTCAGCGCGCTGAGGTCGCCGGTCTTGGCGGCGTCGGCGAGGGCCGCCTCAACCTTGTCGAAGGTCTCGGCCGTCTCGGTGAGCGACTCCGAGATCCGCTGGGTGGAATCCTGGGCGCCCGTGAGGGTGTCGCGCAGGCCGCCCGCCGAGCCGGCCAGCCGATCGGCGGCGGCCGACAGGTCGTCGCCGATCGACGACACATCGGATCCGATCACCGAGAGGGTCGCGGCGAGCTCGTCGAGCTTCGGCTGCAGCGAGCCCGTGTACGAATCCTGCGCGCTCTGCAGCGCCTGCTTCGCCGCGTCGATCGACGCGGTGATCTCGTCGTGCTTCGCCTGGCGTTCCGCGGATCCGTCGGCGATGTCCTGCCCCGCCTGAGCGACGCGGTCGTGCGCCGACTGCTGGGCGGCGATCGCGGCGTCGATGCGCTCGAGCACCGCGTTGAAAGCATCCTGCGCCTCGTCCGGCAGGATCGGGCGGACCTCGTTCTCGAGCCGGTTACGCAGCTCGGTGTAGTGGTCGATCTGGTCCTGCATGCGGCCGGCCAGCGTGTCGATCACCTGCACCTGGCTGTCGCTGAGCTGCGCGCCCTGCGCGAAGAGCTCGTCGATGCGCGCTCCGACGGCGTCGTAGCCTGCGGCCGTGCGCGAGATCGCGTCGGAGAGCGCCTGCGTCGACGACGCGAGCACGTCGCCGAGCTCGTCGACCGCGGCCGCTCCGCCGCCCACCGCGCTGGACGCGTCCTCGAACGCGGATCCTGACGAGGTGATGAGAGACGAGGCCCCGTCGACGAGCGGGATCGTCGACTCGAGCAGGCTCGTGAACATGTCGGCCGTCTGCGCGCCGCCGCGCAGTTGCGTGGCCACGCCGCCGATGCGGGCCTCGAGGCGGGTGAGCGCCGCCTGCGTGTCGGCGTCGGTGAGGTAATCGGACAGCGACGAGACGACGCTGAGCGCGATGTCGCTGAGAGTCTCGGTGAAGACCTCGTTGATCTGCTGCGAGACGCCGTCGGCGCCCTGATCGGTGATCTTCGGCGCGAGCGCGTTCTTCTTCTCGTTCGTGTAATACGCGAGGCTGGTGTGCTCGACGTCGTCCGAGTAGAACGTCATCATGTCGGTGCTGAACGATGCCGGCAGCACGAGGGCGGCGTAGTACTCGCCCGACTTCGTACCGTCGATCGCGTCGTCTTCCGTCGTGATGACCCAGTCGAGGTCGTCGTTGGCGCGAAGCTCCGAAAGAACCTGATCGCCGATGTTGATGCGGATCGGGACGAGGTCGTTCAGGTACCCCTCGTCGGCGCTCGCGACGGCGACCTTGAGGCCCTTCGTGTTCGAGAACGGATCCCAACTGGCGATCACGTTGAACCACGTGAACAGCGACGGGATCACGACCAGGCCGAAGATGACGATCACGGCCATCACGCTCGAGGTGGCGCGCCGGATGTCGCGGCGGGTCAGATGCAGGATGTCCCTCATGCGCGGTCTCCTCCGTCTGCGGCCATCTCGGGTATGACGGATCCGTCGGCGCCCGCGGCAACGCGAGTGCGGGATCCTTCGCTCACCACCGCGCGGCGGAGCTCGTCGTCACCGAGCGACGCGACCTCGCCCGCGCGGGCGAAGCTCTGCTTGAAGTATTCGAGGGTCACGAGCACGCCGATCACGAGCAGGCTCCAGAGCAACCACACGCCGAGCAGACTCGCCTTGCCGCCCGGCACGAGCCAGGCGATAATGCCGATCACGACGAGGCCGCCGAGGCCGGCGATCACGGTCGTGCGCAGCAGCGCCGGGTACCGGCGCGTGAACGGTTCGGCGCGGCGGGACAGCTCGTCGCGGTACTCCTCGCGGTTGGCGAGCGCGTGGATCAGGTCGGGCAGGCGGTAGCCGCCGCCGACGATCTGCACCTTTTCGCCGACCAGCAGATCGGTGGCGACGACCTCGCGGTTGAAGACCGCGTTGAGGCTGGCGAAGCGGCGGCGCACCACGAGGCCGACGATAAAGGCGCCGAGCACGAACACGGCCAGCACGCCGAGGAACTGCCAGTAGTCGCTGCCGTAGAAGCCGGCGATGGTCTCGCGCATCGCGTCGATGCCGTAGGTAAAGGGCAGGAACGGGTAGATCGCGCGGAAGAATCCGGGCATCATCTCGATCGGATACAGGCCCGAGGCGCCCGGGATCTGCATGATCACGAACAGGATGCAGAGGCCTCGGCCGACGTGGCCGAAGGCGACGCAGAGGGCGTAGACGATGCTGACGTAGGCGAGGGCGACGAGCACGCCCGTGCCGACGAACGCCGCCGCGCTCACCACCTGGATCCCGATGACGAGGTTTCCGATGCAGACGATCAACGCCTGGACGACCGCGAGAATGGCGAAGAGGAAGAAGCGGCCGAAGTAGGCCTGCCGCACCGTGAGGCCCTCGAGCCCCTCGGTATCAACCTCGGTGCGGAAGATGACCATGAGTACGAACGCGCCGATCCATAGCGACAGGTTGGTGAAGAGCGCGGCCATGGCCGAGCCGTAGGTCGAGACCGGGAAGACAACGTGTGTAGACACCTCGACGGGCGAGGCGACGAACTTCGCGATCTGGGCCGAGTCGAGGCCGGTGATCGTGCTGAGCGCGCTCCACTCCGACGCCGCGCTGAGGGCGGAGATGTCGGTGCGGGCGAGCTGGAGCTCGTCCTGGATCCCCGCGAGGTTGCCGTCGAGGGCCGTGAGCGCCTCGGAGGTCGAGACAAGCTGGGTGTCGAGCTCGGACAGCAGCTGCTGCGCCTGGACCAGCTGGTCGCGCTGGCCGTCGATCGCGGCGGAGAACTCGCCCGCGCTCGTCGAGAGCGACGACATCGCGCTGTTGAGCGCCGGCACCGTCGAGGTCAGGGCCGAGCGGAGGTCGGTCGCGGCGCCCTGCGCCTCATTGACCGCCTGAGTGACCGAATCTGCGGACGCCTGGATAGCGTCGGCCATGCCGCTCGCCGAGTCGTTGAGGTTCTGGAGGTCGGCGAGGAGCTGCTGATCGGTCTCGTTGCGCTGCTGGAGCGTGTCGATGACCTCGGTGAGCCGCTGGGTCGCGCCCTCGTCGAGCCCGGCGCCGTCGACAAGCTCCTGCAGCCGCGCGATCGCGGTGGCGTTCGCCTCGACGACGGCGCGGATCTGCTCGATGGCGCCGTCGACGCGGAGGCCCACCTTGTCGGCGACCTCGCTGAGGTCGGTCACGACGAGGTTCGCCGCGGCCGCAGCGTCGGCGAGCTGCGTCGTGCCGTCGACATAGGCCGAGGTCGCGGCGTCGGTGAACGCGATCACCTGATCCTGCGCCTCGGCGATGAGCGACTTCGCCTGCTCGATCGCGACCTGCACGTCGCCGAGCGTCGTGTCAACGTCGGAGAGCGTGGAAGACGCCGAGGCCAGCGAACCGCGGGAGTCGTCGAGCGAGGCGGCCTGCCCGGTGAGCTCCTCGCGCGCCGAATCGATCGTCTGCATCGCCTCGTCGAAGGCGTTGAGGGAGTCGGTCTTCGCGCCCTCCAGGCGCCCCTCGGTGTCGTCGCCGGCCTCCTTGAGCGCGTCGGAGGCGGCCTCGGCGACCTGCTCGGTGAACGAGCTCGTGATCTGCGCGTCGAGCTGCGAGGCGCCGACGTCGGTGATCTTCGGCGCG
The DNA here is from genome assembly GCF_009709595.1 of Microbacterium sp. ZXX196. Lineage (NCBI taxonomy): Bacteria > Bacillati > Actinomycetota > Actinomycetes > Micrococcales > Microbacteriaceae > Microbacterium > Microbacterium sp. ZXX196. The sequence goes on along the minus strand of NZ_WMEE01000005.1, from coordinate 127,438 downwards.
ATTGCGCTCGCCTTCTCGTTCACGTAGTACTGCAGCGCGGGCTGCGTGAACTCGTCGGTCGTGATGCTGATGAGGTTGGTGCTGAAGTCGGTGGGGATGACGATCGTGGCGTAGACGTCGCCGCGCTTTACCGCGTCCTGCGCCTCGCCCTCGTCCATGAAGACCCAGCCGAGCTCGTCGTTCTCTTTGAGCTGCGCGACGACCTCCTCGCCGACGTCGAGCGGGCCGGTGAGGTCAGAATCGGCGCCCTCGTCGAGATTGACGACGGCAACTCGTACGCTCGAGGTGTTCGAGTACGGATCCCAGAACGCGTTGATGTTGAACCACGCGTACAGCGCAGGCGTGATAAGCACACCGATGACGATGACCCACACCCTGCGCTGACGGACGAGTCGCATCGCGTCGCGCCACAAGATCTGCAAACTCTTCCTCACGCGAACGAGTGTACGCACAAGGTGCACATTGATGTGTAATTTACTTTCAGCGTGGCGCCGCAGGGCGCGATTTGGCCGATGTTCTATTTACAGCACATCGGCGCGGCGGTACATTTTCCGAGCAACATAACCATGTGTCATTTTTCGAACAAGATTGGGGTGGCCGACGTGAAGCTGCAAACACCATCGGATCTCGCCCGCCTGGTCAAGAATGCCCGTGTCCAGCGCGACCTCACCCAGCAGGACGTCGCTGGCACGGTCGGCATCACCCGCTAGTCTCTCGCCCGCCTCGAGCGCGGCGACGGCGGCACCTCTTTCAACACGGTGCTGCTCATCCTTGACTACCTCGACGTCCGCCTGGACGCCCTCGCCGAACGCCGCACCAGTGTTCCCGCCGCTGCTGCCACCGGGAGCGCCGCCGAGGCCGCGGCCGGCGCGCTCGCGAAGCGCATAGCCTCTCGCAGATTCTCCGGGCACCTCGTTGTCCCCGGATCCGTCGTCGTTCCGCCGGGAGCGACAGAAGTCGGGCCCCCGGCCAATGCAAGAGGTGCCGAATGACCCGCCCCCTAGGCCGTGTTGATCAAGGCTGATTTGATCCAGATGAGCGGCGCGGCGAGGCTGACGGCGGCTCGGTAGCTGCGGAGGAGCTTGTCGGAGCGCATCGCGATGCCGCGCCACTGCTTGAGCCGGTTGAAGCAGCGCTCGACGACGTTGCGGCCCTTGTAGCGTTCCTTCTGCTGTTCGCCGAAGTCGATCGGCCGGCCCGGCTTCTTGCGGCGGTGCGCGACCTGGTCATCACGCTCCGGGATGGTCGCCGCGATACCGCGGTCGCGGAGCCAAGCACGGTTCGCCTTCGACGGGTACCCCTTGTCGGCGAGCACCCGGTCCGGGCGGGTCCGTGGCCTGCCCTTCCCGTCGCGGGGGACGCGGATGTCCTCGAGTACTGCGGTCATCATCGTGGTGTCGTTGATGTTTCCGCCGGTGATCATCATCCCCAGCGGCCGGCCGCGACCGTCGCAGACCAGGTGCAGCTTGGTCGTCAGCCCGCCACGGGAGCGTCCGATCCCGTGATCAGGCGGCTCGAACCACGGATTCTTGTGATTCGGCAGAGCCCCCTGTGTCCCGCTTCAGGGTCGCGCCGTGCTGATGCGCACGAGCGATCGTGGAGTCGATCGAGACGACCCAGTCGATCTTCCCCGCGGCGTCGGCCCGCTTCTGCACCTCGGCCAGCAGCTTCTCCCAGGTGCCGTCCACGGCCCAACGGTTGAACCGCTTGTAGATCGAGTTCCACTTCCCGAACCGGTCCGGCACATCCCGCCACGGAGCCTAGCCGACGGCGCCGGGGACGGCCTCGAGGAGCTCGCGCGTGTACGCGCTCTGCGGCCGCGCGAGCACCTCGTCGGCGGGCCCCTGCTCGACGACGCGGCCCTCGCGCATCACGACGACGTGGTCGGCGATCTGGCGGACCACGCCGAGGTCGTGCGTGATGAACAGGTAGCTCAGGCCGAGCTCGGCCTGCAGGTCGACGAGGACCTGCAGGATCTGCGTCTGGACCGACACGTCCAGGGCCGAGACCGGCTCGTCGAGGACGATCACCTCGGGGTGCAGCGCGAGGGCCCGCGCGATCGCGACGCGCTGCCGCTGGCCGCCGGACAGCTCGCCGGGCAGGCGCGTGGCCATCTCCTGGGGCAGGCGCACGGCGTCCAGCAGCTCGGCCACCCGGCGGCGCCGCCCCGCGGATCCGCCGACGCGGAAAGCCCGGAGCGGCTCCGCGATCAGGCGCGCGACCGTCAAGCGCGGGTCCAGACTGCCGAAGGGGTTCTGGTACACGACCTGCACGCTGCGCCGCAGCTCCCGCAGCTCGGCCCCGCGGATCCGCGACACGTCGCGCCCCCGGAAGCGCACGCGCCCCTCGTCTACGCCCGAGATGCGCGCCATCATGCGGGCCGTCGTCGTCTTGCCGGATCCGGACTCCCCGACGAGGGCGACCGTGCGCCCCGCCGGCACCTGGATCGAGACGTCGTCCACGGCGCGGAACGTCGCGCCGTCGCGGGCAAAGGACTTCCCCAGCCCGTCCGCCTCGAGGATCGCGAAGCCCTCCTGGCGGTCGGCGTGCGCGCCGATCGTCCGCGGGCGGAGACGCTCGCTCGTGAGGCCCGGCGCGGCCAGGACGAGCTCGCGGGTGTAGTCCGTGCGCGGGGCGCCGAGCACCTCGGCGGTCGCGCCGCGGTCCACGACGCGCCCGCCCTGCATCACCACGGTCTGCGCCGCGCGATCGCTCGCGACGCCGAGGTCGTGCGTGACGAGCAGGACGCCCGTGCCGCGGTCCGACGCGAGCTCGGAGATCTGGTCGAGGATCCGGCGCTGCACCGTCACGTCCAGCGCGCTCGTTGGCTCGTCCGCGACCACGAGCTGCGGGTCGCACGCCCACGCCATCCCGATGAGCACGCGCTGCTTCATCCCGCCCGAGAGCTCGTGCGGGTACTGGCGGGCGCGCGCCTCCGGATCCGGGATCCCCACGTCGCCGAGGATCTCCACGGCGCGTCGCGCGGCGTCCTGCCGGTTCATCCCGAGGTGCAGGCGCAGAGACTCGGCGATCTGCTCGCCGAGGCGCATCACGGGGTTGAGGGAGGTATTCGGGTCCTGCGGCACGAAGCCGATGCCGCGCCCGCGGATCCCGCGCATCGCCCGCTCGGGCAGGCGCGCGAGGTCGCGGCCGCCGAAGGTGACGGATCCGCCCGTGATCCGGCCGTTCTCGGCGAGGCGCCGCACGACGGCCTGCGACACCGTGCTCTTGCCGGATCCCGACTCGCCCACCAGGGCGACGATCTCGCCGCGCGAGACGTCGAGGTCGACGCCGTGGACGACCTCGGTCAGGTGCCGGCCGCGCCGGTAGGCAACCTCGAGGCCGCGCACGCTGAGGATCGACGCGCTCATCGGTCTCCTCCGATGACTCGAGCCAGCCGCGTCATCGAGAGCACGACGGCGACGATCACGGCCCCGGGCAGGACCGTGAGCCACCAGGCGGTGGCGAGGTAGTCGCGCCCGTCGCTCACGAGGGCGCCCCACTCGGGCGTCGGGGGCTGGACCCCGAAGCCGAGGAAGCTGATCGTCGAGACCGACAGGATCGCGGTGCCGACCTCGAGCGCCGCCATCGCCAGGACGGGGCGGATCGCGTTCGGCAGGATGTGGCGGAAGAGCGTCGCCAGGGGGCGGACGCCGAGCGTCGCGGCGGCCTCGACGTACTCCGTGCCGCGCACCGTGAGCACCTGCGCGCGCATGACGCGCGCGAAGCTGCCCGCCGCGCCGAGCCCGACACCGAGGGCGATGCTCCAGGGCCCGAAGCCGAGGGTGGCGACGACGATGAGGGCGAGGAGGATGCCGGGCACGGCGATGAGGACGTCGACGAAGCGCATCACAACGAACGCGATCGCGGTGCCGACCCGACCGCGGAGGGCGCCCGCGACGAGGCCCACGAGGGTTCCCGCGACGCCGCCGACGACGACGGCGCAGGTCGCGGCCGCAAGCGACAGGAACGCCCCGTGCACGACGCGCGTGTACACGTCGCGCCCGAGCGAGTCGGTGCCGAACGGGTGCGCCGCGCTCGGCGCGAGGAGGCGGTCGGCGGGCTCGCCCGCGAGCGGATCCCCGGGGGCCAGGAGGCCCGGCCACAGCGCCATGACGAGCGCGACGAGGACGATCGCGAGCGCGACGAGCGACGCGGGACGGGTGAGTCGGGCGATCATCGCGGATCCCCTTCCTGCCGGGTCGCGGCGGCTTCCTCGGGGAGCGCGGGCGCGGGGGCGAGCGCCGGGGCGGGCGCGGATCCGGACCGCGGCCGCAGGCGCGGGTCGAGGAGCGGATATGACACGTCGACGAGCAGCGCCGCGGCCGCGTAGATCACGGCGATGACGATGATGACGCCCTGGATGACGTTGACGTCGCGCGCCTGCACGGCGGCGACGACGATACGCCCGATGCCGTCGCGCGAGAACACGGTCTCGACGACGGCCGTGCCGCCCGCGAGGTACCCGATGAGCAGGCCGATGCTCGTCACCGACGGCAGGGCGGCGTTCGGGAGAATGTGCCGGCCGAAGACTGCCAGGCGCGAGAGGCCCTTGACGTCGGCCGTGAAGACGAATCCGCTCGCCTCGGCCTCGCGGATGGCGGCCTGGAAGACCTGGAAGAAGATCGCGCCGACCGGCAGCGCGAGCGTCACGGCGGGGAGGATCACACTCGCGCCCGAGCGCGCGCCCGAGGCGGGCAGCCAGCCGAGCGTGAAGGAGAACACGCTGATGAGCACGAGCCCCGTCACGAAGGCGGGGATCGCGACGCCGAGCGGCGGCAGCTGGATCAACAGGTCGCGGAGCCAGCGCCACGGCGAGACGTAGGCGAGGAAGCCGACGAGGACGGAGAAGACGACGCCGATGACGAGCGCGAGGCCGGCGATCGCCAGGGTCCCGGGCACGACGTCGACGATCATCTGACCGACGGGCCGGCCCGTCGCGAGCGACGTGCCGAGGTCTCCGGAGAGGAGGCCGGCGAGCTGCGAGAGGTACTGCTCGAACAGACCGCCCGCGAGCCCCGCCTCCTCGCGCAGCTGCGCGAGCTGCTCGGGATCCACCGTCGTCGCGTCGCCCGACTGCACCGCGAGCGCCGCGAGGACGGGATCGCCCGGGAGCACGCGGATGAGGAGGAAGGTCACCGTGTAGGTGGCCCACACGACGAACGCGAACTGCAGAAGCTGCAGCCCGAGGCGGCGGGCCGCGGCGACGCCGCGACCCGCCCGGAGACCTGCGGGCGCCACGTCAGCCGAGCGTGACGTCGTACAGGTGGAAGCGCGAGGCCGAGTCGAACGCGAAGCCCGAGACCTCCGGCTGCGACGCGTGCAGCTGGTAGACCTCGAGGATCGGGAAGAGGTACCCGCGCTCGATGATCATCGTCTGCGCCTCGTCGAGGAGCGCCTGTCGCTCGTCGTCGTTCGCGGCCGAGGCCTGCTCCTCGAGGACGCCCTCGAGCTCGGCGTCGTCGAGGACCGCCCAGTGCGAGGAGTTCGACTGCTGGAACATCGTCGCGAGCGCGTCCGGCCCCGTGCGCGTCAGCGCGGCAAACAGGACGTCGTAGGAGCCCTCCGCGATCGCGCCGAAGAACCCGCCGGCGTCGGTGAAGTTGATCTGCATGTCGACGCCGATCTCCGTGAGCTGGAGCTGGATGAGCTCCATCATCTCCTGCTCGTAGAAGCCGGTCGCGGTGAACTCGAGGCGCTGGCCGTCCTTCTCGCGGATCCCGTCGTCGCCGAGCTCCCAGCCCGCGTCCTCGAGGATCCGGGCCGCCTCCTCGGGGTCGTACGCCATGAGGTCGGCCTGGCTCGTGTAGCCCGACGTGCCGCTGGAGAGCGCGCTGGTCGGCTCGTTGCCGTCGGCGTAGCCCATGGTCTCGTTGATCTCGGCGCGGTCGATGCCGATGCGGAGGGCGTCGCGCACGGCGTCGTCGGCGAGGACCTCGTTCGTGAGGTTCGGGATGAGGCTCGTCGGGATGCCGGGGTTCGCCTTCGCGTAGACCGGGAAGCCCTCCTCGGAGATGCGCGGCTCATCGATCTCGGGCAGCTCGCCGATCATGTCGAACTCGCCCGACTGCAGCCCGCCGACGCGGACGCTGGCCTCGGTCACGACGGCGAACTCGACGCGGTCGAGGTACGCGTCACCCGTGTGCTCGCGCAGCTCCGACGCCCAGTCGTAGCCCTCGCGGCGGTCCATCGTGACCTCGGTGTTGGGCGAGTAGGTGTCGTAGACGAACGGACCCGTTCCGATGACGCCGTCCTGGCAGCGCTCGTCGACGCCGAGCGTCGTCGTGGCCTCCGAGACGATCCCGAGGCTCATGGTGCTCGCGCCCTGGAGGAACGCGGCGTTCGGGGCGTCGAACGAGACCGTGAAGGTGCGGTCGTCAACGATCTCGGTGCCCGCGTACCCCGCGAGGTACGCGCCGCCGAGGGAGGCGGTGGATCCGTCGGCCGCCATCTCGACGATCGAGTCGAAGTTCGCCGCCACGACCTCGCTGGTGAGGTCGGACCCGTCGCTGAAGGTGACACCCTCGCGGAGCGTGAAGTCGAACGCGGTCAGGTCGTCGTTCGCGGAGAAGTCCTCGGCGAGCCAGGGAACAATCTCGCCCGTCTCCGGGTCCTGGTCCACGAGGGAGTCCACGACCTGGCGGCCGATGTACAGGGCCTGGGTCACGGTCGGCTGCTGCGGGTCGATGCAGGTCGGGTCGGTCTCGACGGCGTAGACGAGCGTGCCGCCGTCCGCGGTGTCGGAGCCGGTGTCGGCGGAGGAACAGCCGGCGAGGAGGGCGGCGATCCCGACCGTTGCGGTCAGGGCGAGCCCGGTGCGTCGGGGGCGAAGTGTGCTCACGGGGGGCCTTTCGGGGGCGTGCTGCGGGGGATGCTGTGTGGGGCGCTATGGGTCTAGCGCGGGAGGGATCCGAACACGACGCGGCCGCGGGAGACGACGGCGACGATCCGGGCGGGGTCCAGGTGGGAGATGTCTTCCCAGGGGCGGCCGTCGAGAACGACGAAGTCGGCCCCGTAGCCGGGCGCGAGGCGCCCGATCTGGTCGGCCATGCCGATCGCGCGCGCGGCGTCGCTCGTGGCGGACGCGAGCGCCCGCTGGGCGTCCCAGCCGAAGGAGCGCGCCATGAGGCGCACCTCCTCGTGCTGGTCGCCGAACGCGACCATGACGCCGTTCGCGTCGGTGCCGAGCACGAAGCGCACGCCCGCGGCGGAGGCGCCCGCGAAGTTCGCGTCGCGCTCCTCGACGACGGCCTGGGCCTTGCCGCGGGCCTCGTCGCCCACGTCGATCGTGCCGTCGGCCAGGCGGTCGTTGATGAGCAGCGTCGGCGCGACGGGGATGTCGCGCTCGAGGACGATGGGCCACAGCGAGGCGTCGAGGCCCGTGCCGTGCTCGATCGAGTCGACGCCGAGCTCGAGCGCGCGGCGCGCGCTCACGGTGTCGTGGCTGTGCGCGGCCACCGGCATCGCCAGGGCGTGCGCCTCGTCGACCGTCGCGCGGATCTCGTCGTCGGTCTGGTTGCGCCAGCCGACCCGGTCGCCCATCGACAGGACGCCGCCCGAGGCGTAGATCTTGATGCCGTGCGCGCCCTGCCTGGCCCACTCGCGCACGAGGCGGCGGCACGCGTCCGGGCTGTCGGCCGTCGGCGCGCGGTGCGGGTAGTGCGGCGGCGTGAACAGGTCACCGTGCCCCGCCGTCATACCGACCTGGCCGTGCACGCGCACGCGCGGGCCGACCTGCACGCCGTCCTCGAACACGCGCGCAACCGCCAGCTGGAGCGCGTCGCCCGCCAGGTCGCGGACGGTCGTCACGCCCGCGCGCATCGCCCGCTGGGCCTGCGCGGCGATGTGGAAGACGCGCTCAACGTCCGGGGTCACGAGCGACCACGCGGAGTTCCACTGCTCGCGGCCGGGGCCGGCGTACCCGCCGAGATGCACGTGCGTGTCGATGAGGCCGGGGATGACCGCGTAACGCGGCGTCTCGGCGGGCGCCTCTGACACGACCTCGGTGATTCGGTCCCCGTCCCAGGAGATCCGGCCCGCGGGCAGGGCGTGCTCGCCGTCCCAGAGGGCGACGCGGTCGAGTGAGGTGGTCGGCATGGGGCTCCCGGATCGGCGAGTGAGGAACTCGCACAATGTTGCCAGATAGGCAAGGTATTGCCTGAGGTTAAACCGTTTGTGTTACGGGCTCGTGACGCGCCCGGCCCCGCGGGCTACGTGGCGGTCGGGTTGATCGAGAGGAAGCGGGCCGGGTGCTCGACAATCTCGACCGGCCCGTGCGGCGCCGCGGCGTCGAGCAGGATCGAGTCGCCCTCGCGGAGGACGTACTCGTCCTCGCCGTGCGCGAACCGCATCGCGCCGGTGAGCATGAGCAGGAACTCGGCGCCGACGTGCTCGTACATCGGCAGGTCGTCCAGCTCCGGGTTCAGCTCGACGATCACGGGCTCCAGCGAGGATCCGCCCGTCGGCAGGACGTTCCCGAGGCTCTCGTAGCGGTGCCCGAGCTTGGACCCGGCGCGCACCGACTCGACGCCCTGACCGTTCTTGACGACGACCGCCTGGTAGGACGCGCCGCTCGATCGAAACAGCGCGTCCACCGCGACGCCGAGCGCCCCCGCGAGGCGCGAGATCGTGCCGAGCGAGGGGGAGGTCGAGGCGGACTCGATGCGCGAGACCATGGCCGCGGACACGCCGGAGGTCGCCGCGAGCTCCGCGGCCGTCATCCCCGCAAGCAGCCGGTAGTGGCGCACGCGACCCCCAACGACCCGTTCGAGATCGGGGCCGTCGGTCCTCTCCTGGTGCGGATCCGTCATGCGCCGCCGCCCGCCGTCGTCACGAGCCCTGGGTCTCGGCGACCCACTCGAGGTATTCGGGCGAGACCGTGCCGGTCACGTAGCGCCCGTCGAAGCAGCTCATGTCGAGGTCGTCGAGCGCCGTGCCGCCCGCCGCGCACCCCTCGACGATGGCCTCCTTGAGGTCGTCGATCTCCTGGTACACGAGGTGGTCGGCGCCGAGCTCGTCGCGGACCTCGGGGATCGTCCGGCCGTGCGCGATGAGCTCCGTCGCCGACGGCATGTTGATGCCGTACACGTGCGGGAATCGCACGGGCGGCGCCGCCGAGGCGAACGAGACGCTCGCCGCGCCCGCGTCGCGGGCCATCTGGATGATCTGCCGGCTGGTGGTTCCGCGCACGATCGAGTCGTCGATGAGCAGCACCTTCTTGCCGCGGAACTCCATCGACATCGTATTCAGCTTCTGGCGCACGCTCTTCTTGCGGGCCGCCTGACCCGGCATGATGAACGTCCGGCCGACATAGCGGTTCTTGTAGAAGCCCTCGCGGTACTCGATACCGAGCACGCGCGCGACCTCCATCGCCGCGGGCCGGGCGGAGTCGGGGATGGGCATGACCACGTCGATCTCGTCGGCAGGGATGTGGCGCGCGATCGTCGCCGCGAGCTTCTCGCCCATCCGCAGGCGCGACTCGTAGATGCTCACGCCGTTCATCACCGAGTCCGGGCGCGCGAGGTAGACGTACTCGAAGGAGCAGGGCGCGAGCCGCGGATCCTCCGCGCACTGCTGGCTGAACATCTCCCCGTCATTCGCGATGAACACGGCCTCGCCCGGGGCAATCTCGCGCACGACCTCGTAGTCGGCGTTCTCGAGCACGAGAGACTCGCTCGTGACGACCCACTCGTCGCCCCCCTCGCCGTCGCGACGCCCGAGGATGAGCGGGCGGATCCCGAACGGATCCCGGAAGGCGAGCAGGCCGTAGCCCGCGATGAACGCGATGACGGCGTAGGCGCCCTGGATCCGGCGGTGCGTGCGCGCGACCGCCTGGAAGATGCGGTCGGCGTCGAGGTCGACGGGGCTCGTCGTCGCCTGCAGCTCGCTCGCAAGCACGTTGAGCAGGAGCTCGGTGTCACTCGACGAGTTCAGGTGCCGGCGGTCGCGCCGCTCCATGTCGAGGGCGAGCTCGCGGGTGTTCGTGAGATTGCCGTTGTGGATGAGCGTGATGCCGTAGGGCGCGTTGACGTAAAAGGGCTGCGCCTCCTCCTCGCTCGAGGCGGTGCCCTTCGTGGCGTAGCGGACGTGGCCGAGGCCGACGTTGCCAAGGAGCGAGCGCATGTCTCGGGTGCGGAAGGCCTCGCGCACCATGCCCTTGTTCTTCGCCATGTGCATGACGCCGTTCGCCTCGGTCGTGGCGATGCCCGTGGCGTCCTGACCCCGGTGCTGCAGGAGGAGCAGCGCGTCGTAGATGTCCTGGTTCACATGGCCGCGACCGACCATTCCGACGATGCCGCACATGAGGGGGTTACTTCGCTCCGTCCGCGTACGCGCCGACGAGGCGGACGGCGCCGCCGTCCACCCCCTTCGCGCCCTGCTCGAAATCGCCCGCGGGCGCGTCGCCCGCGCGCACGACCGCCGCCTGCCAGGCGTCGATGCCGCTCGCCGCGAGCGCCGCCGTCGCGCGGTCGACGGCCTCGGGGGCCACGACCGCGAAGAAGCCGATGCCGAGGTTCCACGTGCCCTCGCTCGAGACCAGGGAGGTCCCGGCGATATCGTTCAGCACGCGGAACACGGGGCTCGGCGACCACGTCGCGCGATCGACCTCGGCCCAGGTGCCCTTCGGCAGCACGCGCGCGAGGTTCGCGGCGATGCCGCCGCCGGTGACGTGGCTGAGGGAGTGCAGGTCGGATCCCATTTCCGTCGCGAGAGACAGGAGCGGCGCCGTGTAGAGGCGGGTCGGCTCGAGGAGCGCCTCGCCCCAGGTCGCGCCGAGGTCGACGGCGCGGTCGGCGTAGCCGATGCCCGCCTCGCGCAGGATGTGGCGCACGAGCGAGAAGCCGTTCGAGTGCAGGCCGCTCGAGGCGAGGGCGAGGACCGCGTCGCCGGGCTGCACGAGGTGGGCGCCGAGCATCGCGTCGGCCTCGACGACGCCCGTCGCCGCGCCGGCCACGTCGTAGTCGTCGGGCCCGAGGAGTCCGGGGTGCTCGGCCGTCTCGCCGCCCACGAGCGCCGTGCCCGTGGCCGCGCACGCCTCCGCGATCCCGCGCACGATGTCGGCGATGCGCTCCGGCACGACCTTGCCGCACGCGATGTAGTCGGTCATGAACAGCGGCTTCGCGCCCACGACCGCGATGTCGTCGACGACCATGCCGACGAGATCCTGCCCGATCGTGTCGTGCTTGTCGATGGCCTGCGCGATCGCGACCTTCGTGCCGACGCCGTCCGTGCTGGAGGCGAGCAGAGGGCGGCGGTACGCCGTCAGGGCGCTGGCGTCGAACATGCCCGCGAATCCGCCGACGCCGCCGAGGACCTCGGGTCCGTGCGTCGCGCGCACGGACGCCTTCATCAGCTCGACGGCGCGGTCGCCGGCCGCCGTGTCGACGCCAGCCTCGGAATAGGTGGACCGGTGCGCCTCAGCGGGCGAGGTGGGGGCTGTCACGACTACCAGGGTAGTGGCTCGGCGGGTCAGCCCTCGTCGACCATGTCGACCGTGACGGTCGCCTGCCGGACGTGACGCGACGCGATCCGGTCGAGGATCAGCGCGACGATCATCATGAGCGCGATGCCGGCGGGGACGCACCACAGGAGGATGAAGCCGAACGCCTGCGTCTGCGAGTACGACACCTCGGTGAACGGGCTCTGCTCCGTCGTCCCGTCGAACGCGGTCGCGAGGATCACGGCCGCGAGGATCCCCAGCGCGACGCCGAGCGCCGTGAAGACGCCGTACTTGGGGGATCGCCGCACGCCCACTCGCGACTGCGGGGTGTGCGTCACGCGGGACGCGCGCGCGTTCGAATCGACCTCACTGTCGGGGCGTGCATCGTGGATCCCAGCCATGGCTTCATTCAATCACCGCAATGCTGAGAGGGGTCGGGGCATTCCCTCACCACCTGACGGGAAGCAGGTGCGAAATGTCGGCACGCGTGCCGGACGCGGAGATGCGCCCGTCGGCCCACGCGTCGGCCCACGTTTCGCGGCCCGTCGCGAGCGCCACCCAGGTGGCCGGATCCGTCTCGACGACGTTCGGCGGCGTGCCCCGGGTGTGCGCCGGGCCGTCCACGACCTGCACGGCGCCGAACGGGGGCACGCGCACCTCGACGCTCTTGCCGGGGGCACGCTCCTCCAGCAGCTGAAGGAGGTAGCGCACGGCGGTCGCGAGATCCGTGCGGGCGGGGGCGACCTGGGCGGCGACGGCGTCCAGCGCGTCGCGGCCCGTCGCCATGTCGATCTTTCGGGGCATGACGCCATCCTGCCCCGTCGGCCGTCACCCGGGGGCCCGCAGGCCCGTCGCGGGCGGATGGCACGAATCGACGCCGCGGCCCGGGCGCCCTACCCTGGAGGCGTGAAGATCCTCGTCCTGGGCTCCGGCGCCCGAGAGCACGCCATCGTCCTCGCCCTCGCCTCCGAGACCGCGCACCACGAGCTGCTGGCGGCGCCGGGCAACGCGGGGATCGCCCGCGACGCGCGCATCGTCGACGTCGACATGCTCGATCCGCAGGGCGTGACGCAGTTCGCGAAGGCCGAGGCCGTCGACCTCGTCGTCGTCGGGCCCGAGGCGCCGCTCGTCGCGGGCGTCGCGGACGAGCTCCGCGCGCACGGCATCCCGGTGTTCGGCCCCGGCAAGCGCGCCGCGCAGCTCGAGGGATCCAAGGCGTTCGCGAAGCGCATCATGGAGCAGGCCGGTGTGCCGACCGGCCGGGCCGTGCACGCGCGCACGGCCGCGGACGTCGCCGCCGCGCTCGACGACTTCGGCGCCCCCTACGTGGTCAAGGCCGACGGCCTCGCCGCCGGCAAGGGCGTCATCGTCACGGAGGATCGCGACGCGGCCCTCGCCCACGCGGACGAGTACCTGCCCCAGGGATCCGTGCTCGTCGAGGAGTTCCTCACGGGCCCCGAGGTCTCGCTGTTCTTCCTCAGCGACGGCGACACCGTCCGCGCGCTCGCGCCGGCGCAGGACTTCAAGCGCGCGCTCGACGGCGACGCCGGGCCCAACACGGGCGGCATGGGCGCGTACTCCCCGCTCACCTGGCTCGGCGAGCGCTTCGGGAGCATCGAGGCCTTCGTCCAGGAGGTCACGGACACGGTCGCGCTGCCGGTCGTCCGCGAGCTCGACCGCGACGGGTCCCCCTTCATCGGCCTGCTGTACGCGGGGCTCATCCTCACGCCCGCGGGCGTGCGCGTCATCGAGTTCAACGCCCGGTTCGGCGACCCCGAGACCCAGATCGTCCTGCCGCGGCTCGCCACGCCGCTGTCGACGCTCCTCATGGCGGCGGCCGACGGCACGCTCGAGGAGCAGCCGGATCCGCAGTTCCGCGACGAGGCGGCCGTGACGGTCGTGCTCGCGAGCGATGGATACCCCGCCTCGCCCCGCACGGGCCGCGCGATCGAGGGCCTCGAGGAGGCCGAGGCGGTCGAGGGCGTTCACATCGCCCACGCCGCGACGGCCCGTGAGGGCGACGCGCTGATCGCCACGGGCGGGCGCGTCCTGAACGTCGTCGCGACGGGCGCGACGTTCGCCGAGGCCCGGGGCCGCGCGTACGAGGCGATGAGCCGAATCCGCCTCGAGGGCGCCCACTTCCGCACAGACATCGCCGCGGCCGTCGCGTAGGTCGCGGGGATGGCCCCGCGCGGGCACGGACCGGGGGTCGGATGCGGTTCACACCGCACCGCACGACGGACCGCGCGACGGGCGCGCTTCATGCCGCGCCCCGCGACGGACCGGCATCGGGCGGCAGCGCGGGGCTTCCCTCTTTCGCGCGCCGCGCGCGGCGGCGGTGGATGAGCGCCGTCGCGATCGGGACGGCGAGGGAGACGAGCGCCGCCCCGAACGACCAGACGACGAGGACGACCGCGACGAGAGCGAGCATGTCGCCGGCACTGCCCTCGAGCGCGAGGAAGCCGATCAGCGCAAGCGCGCCGCCTATGGCGAGCAGGCTCGTGAACCCCACCTGCGTGCGAAACGGCGGCAGGGCCAGTCGGAGCAGGATGGCCGCACCGATGGTCGCCCCGAGCGACATGACCCAGACGATGGGCAGGAAGAAGATCCCGACGCCCACGATGCGGAGGACCAGCTCGGGCGCGACGATGAGGGCGATGGGGCCGAGCGGGAATCCGACGAACCAGTAGACGGCGGCTTGCAGCCACGACATGTCGGGCGGCCGGGTGGCGGTGGTGGGCGTGGTCATGCGGGGACGCTATCCGGCCCATGCTCTGGCGTGTCCACCCGCGATTTAGACCTGTGGATAACTGCGGCACGAGGTCGGGGGCGGTGCGTGCCGCGTTCCGGGATCCGCCTCTCGTGCGTGGGAGAGGACGCGGTCGCTGCTTATGGATCCGCCCCACCCCGCGCCGGGGTCCCTGCGCGCCGCCCGCCGCAACGAGATGTCGGGGGTGCCCGCCATAATGGACGCATGAGCGCCGCGCCCGAGATCACCGGCTGGAAGCACGTCTATTCGGGGAAGGTCCGCGACCTGTACGCCCCGGAGGACGGCGCAGACGGCCGGATGCTCGTCGTCGCGAGCGACCGGGTGAGCGCGTTCGACCACGTCCTCGAGCCCGGCATCGGCGGCAAGGGCGCGCTCCTCACGGCGCTGAGCGGCTGGTGGTTCGCGCAGCTCGGGGGCGCGGACGGCGGCCCCGCCGTGCCGAATCACCTCACGGGCGAGAGCGCCCCGGCGGGCGTCGCGGATCGCGCGATGGTCGTGCGTTCGCTCGACATGCTGCCCATCGAGTGCGTCGTGCGCGGGTATCTGACCGGATCCGGGTGGGCCGAGTATCAGGCGTCGGGGACGGTGTGCGGCCTGCCGCTGACGGCGGGGCTCGAGAACGGCGACCGGCTTCCCGAGCCGATCTACACCCCCGCGTACAAGGCGCCGCTCGGCGAGCACGACGAGAACATCTCCTTCGAGAAGTCCGTCGAGCTCGTGGGCGAGGCACGCGCGGCCGAGCTGCGCGACGCCTCCCTCGCGATCTACACACGCGCCGCCCGCGCCGCCGAGGCGCGGGGCCTCATCCTCGCCGACACGAAGTTCGAGTTCGGCACCGACGCCGAGGGCGTCCTGCGCCTCGCCGACGAGGTGCTCACGAGCGACTCCTCACGCTACTGGGACAAGCGCGCGTGGGAGACCGGCGCGACGCCCGCCGCGCGCATGGCGAGCTTCGACAAGCAGATCGTGCGCGACTGGCTCGCCGCGAACTGGGACAAGACGGGCACGCCGCCCGAGCTGCCGGCGCACATCGTGGACCAGACGCGCGAGCGCTATCGCGAGCTGCTGGAGCGCATGACGCGCTGACCCGCGGGACCGATCCGCTCCTGCGGATAACTCCGCGCAGGGGCGGGTCTCGGTGGCACCGTGTCGGTATGACGCCGCGCCTTCCCCTACCGCCCGACCTTCCCGAAGCGTTCCACGTCCGCTCCGCGCGGGACGAAGGGGTCGGGCGGGACGGCTCCGCGGATCCGACCTCGACCGCCCGTTCCACGGCGTCCGCGCGCTGACGCCTGCGGTCGTCGCGACCGCAGATCCGGATCCGGATCCGACGGCGCACGTCGCGCGGCTCGCCCGCGCGGACGCGGACGTGCCCCGCCCTCCGGGCGGAGGGCGGGGCACGTCGGGGCGGGGTTACTTACCCGCGGCGAGGATCTTCTCGACGGTCTCGGCGGGCATGCCGAAGCTCACGAGACGGCCGAGCGGCATGGCCTCGCCCATCGCGGAGGGCTCGCCGTCGATGAGCATCATCTCGCCGAACGGGGATCCGGCGAACAGCTCGCGCGCGACGGGCGCGGCGGCCGGGTGCGCGAAGACGTCGCCGATCGAGGAGTCGCGCGTGACGGGGATGACGAGCTCGTCGCCCGCCAGCTCGGTCTCGGCCGCACCGCGCAGGTCGCGGCTCGATGCGCCCACCTCGACGCGGTACGTGCCGGGCTCGACCACCCACGCGTCCGTGCGGGTCTCCCAGTAGGCGAGGTCGCGGCGGCGGATCGCCAGCTCGACGCGGGCCGTCTCGCCCGCGGCGAGCTCGACGCTATGGAACGCCTTGAGCTCGCGCGGGGCGCGCTCGACCGTCGTGCCCGGGACCGACACGTACGCCTGCACGACCTCGCGGCCGGCGACGGATCCCGTGTTCGTCACGTCGAGCGCGACGGCGAGGCCGCCGTCCTCGGTCGCGGTCACGGTGGGCTCACCGTAGGAGAACGTCGTGTAGGACAGGCCGTGACCGAAGGGGAACGCGACGTCGATCGCGCGGGCGTCGTACCAGCGGTACCCGACATAGATGCCCTCGCCATAGCGAACGTGCTGGTGCTGGCCCGGGAAGGAGGTGAACGCCGGGGTGTCCTCGATGCGGAACGGGAAGGTCTCCGCGAGGCGGCCCGACGGGTTCACCTCGCCGAAGAGCACGTCGGCCGTTCCGGCGCCGCCGGCCTGGCCGAGGAGCCACGTCTCGAGGATCGCCGGCACGCGGTCCGCGAACGGCAGCGCCACGACGCCACCGTTAGAGAGCACGACGACCACGCGCGGGTTCGCCTCGACCACCGCGTCGAGCAGCGCGAGCTGCTCCGCCGGGAGCTCGATGTGCGTGCGGTCGAAGCCCTCGGACTCGTCCTCGTCCGGCAGGCCGAGGAAGACGATCGCGACGTCGGCGGCGGCGGCCTTCTCGGCCGCCTCGGCGCGCAGGCGGACGAGCACGTCCTCGGTCGGCTTCTCCGCCTTGCGGCCGCTCATGCCGATGCCCTCGGGCGCCTCGGGCAGCACGTACCCGGCGGCGTAGGTCACGTCGGCGGCGACCTGGCGGATGCTGTCGAGCGCGACGTCGACGCGGGTCGGGTTGATGTGGCTGGAGCCGCCGCCCTGGAAGCGCGGCTTCTCGGCGAACTCGCCGATGACAGCGATCCTCTGGGAGGGCTGCAGCGGCAGGGTCTGGTCGTCGTTCTTGAGGAGGACGATCGAGCGCGCCGCGGCCTCACGCGCGAGCGCGTGGTGGGCGTCGACGTCGAGCGCGTCGGCGACCGCCGCGCGCTCCGTGGCGCGACGGATCAGCTGGAGCACGCGCGCCGCGCTGCGGTCGAGGTCGGCCTCGGCGAGCGAGCCGTTGCGGACGGCGTCGACGAGCTGGCGATCCGTCATCCCGCCCGAGGACGGCATCTCGAGGTCCATGCCCGCGCGGATCCCCGCGGTGCGCACGTTCGAGGCACCCCAGTCGGAGACGACGAGGCCCTCGAAGCCCCACTCCTCGCGCAGGACCTGGGTGAGGAGGAACGGGTCCTCCGACGCGTAGACCCCGTTCACGCGGTTGTACGAGCACATGACCGTCCACGGCTGCTCGTCCTCGACGACGCCCTGGAAGGCGCGCAGGTAGATCTCGCGCAGCGGGCGCGGGTCCACGTCGCTGGACACGCGCATCCGGTCGGTCTCCTGGTTGTTTGCGGCGAAGTGCTTGAGCGACGTGCCCACGCCCTGGCCCTGGATGCCGCGCACGACGCCGGACCCCATGTCGGAGGCGAGGATCGGATCCTCGGAGAAGTACTCGAAGTTGCGTCCGCAGAGGACGGAGCGCTTGATGTTCACGCCCGGGCCGAGGACGACGGCGACGTCCTCGATCGCGGCCTCGCGGCCGATCGCGGCGCCGACGCGGGCGGCGAGCTCCGGATCCCAGGAGGCGCCGAGGCCGACGGCCGGCGGGAAGCACGTCGCCGGAACGCTCTCGTTGAGGCCGAGGTGGTCGCTCTCGCCCGCCTGCTTGCGGAGGCCGTGCGGGCCGTCCGTCACCATGATGCTCGGGACGTTCAGGCGCTCGACGGCCTTCAGCCGCCAGAAGTCGAGTCCGCTCGTGAGGGCGGCCTTCTCCTCCAGCGTGAGCTGCGAGACGTCGGGGAAATCGTTCGTCGACATGACTCTCCATCGGGTCGGGTGGGGTTCCCGAAAACCGTATGCCGTTAGGCTTTGAATCTCAAGCCCCGGTCGGCTTTAATCGAGGGATGGCACAACGAGGCGCATACGCGAAGGGCATCGCCAAGCGCGAGGAGATTCTCACGACCGCGCTCGACGTCATCGCCACGCACGGCTACCGCGGCGCCTCGGTGCGCCAGATCGCGGACGCCGTCGGCCTCAGCCAGGCGGGCCTCCTGCACTACTTCGGCAGCAAGGACGAGCTCTTCACGGCGGTGCTCCGCAAGCGCGACGAGGTCGACACCGTCGCGTATCAGGACGATCCCCTCGACGGCCTCCTGCGCGTCGTCGCGCACAACGCGACCGTCCCCGGCCTCGTGCGGCTGTACACGCAGCTCAGCGCGGAGGCGGCGGATCCCGACCACCCCGCGCACCCCTACTTCGCCGAGCGCTTTCGCCGCCTCACCGAGCTGAGTGCCGCAGCACTCCGACGCGGGCAAGAGGACGGCACGATCCGCGCCGATCTCGACCCGGATCGCGCCGCCGCCGCGCTCATCGCCGCCGCCGACGGGCTGCAGACCCAGTGGCTGCTGGATCCGTCCGCCGACATGGCCTCGAGGCTTCGCACGCTCGTCGACGCCCTGCGCGCATAGCGCGAGGGACGCCGGGGTCTCCCGCGGCGCCCCTCGCGCGGCGTCTCGTCAGGCGCCCGTCGGGCGGCCGTCGCCGTCGGCGTCTGGCCCCTCATCACCGGGCGCGTCCGCGGCCGCCTCGGCCGCCTCCCGCTCTCGGCGCTCGCGGCGCGTCCAGCGCTCCTCGCCGACCGTAAGGGACGCCTCGCCCGACGCGGAGTGGTGCGGATCCGCCGGGCCGCGCTGCTGGATCCGCCCCGGTTCGAGCGTGCGCGTGACGTCGCCCGCCGTCGTGGCCTGCGGCACGATCGGCATCTGCCCGGTCGCGGTGTCCCACCATTCGGTGAGCTCGAGCGCCTCGGTGTCAATGCCCGCGCCCGCGCCCTCGTCGGGCGCGACCTCGGTCGCCTCGAAGACGAAGTCGTCGCCGTGCTCCTCGATGCCGCGGCGCACGCCCTGCGCGATCGCGGCCTTCGCGAAGGCGCGCCGGATCATGTACGGGTCGCTCCGCAGGTCGCTGCCCCACGAGAAGAGCACGCCGATGAGGATGATCGCGAACGGCAGCGCCGTGACGACCATGATCGACTGCAGGCCCGTCAGCGCGTCGTTTCCGCCCGCGAGCAGGAGCACGAGGGCGGTCGCCGACAGCAGGAGGCCCCACGCGATCGTCACCCACGCGGTCGGCTCCGGGCGGCCGCGCTGGGTGATGGATCCCATCACGATCGACGCGGAGTCGGCGGAGGTCACGAAGAACAGGATGATCGAGATCATCGCCATGACGTTGAGGATCGTCGCGAGCGGGAACGCCGTGCCGAAGATCGTCACGTGCGACTGGAGCGCGTCGAACAGCGCATAGAGCACCGCCTGCGCGCCGCCATCGCCGTAGGCGGCCGTGAGGTCGCCGCCGGACGCCTCGTCGAAGAACATCGAGGCGCCGCCCATGATGCCGAACCATGCGACGCAGACGGCGGCCGGGACGATGATGACGACCGTGACGAACTCGCGCAGCGTGCGACCGCGGGAGATCTTCGCGATGAACATGCCGACAAACGGCGTCCACGAGATCCACCACGCCCAGTAGTAGTTCGTCCACGACGACACGAACGCCGCCGCATCCTCGCCCTCAGCGGCGTTGCGGGACAGCATGGCCCACAGCTCGTCGAGGAAGTTCGGGATGCTCGAGGGAATGATGTTCAGGAGGAACAGGGTGGGTCCGCCGACGAACACGACGACGGCGAGCAGGCCCGCGAGCACCATGTTCGCGTTCGAGAGCAGGCGGATGCCGCGCTTGAGGCCCGAGACCGCCGAGATCACGAAGCCGGCGGTCAGGACCGTGACGATCACGATGATGCCGGCGTTCCCGAGGTCGCCGATGCCGGAGACGACCTCCACGCCCGCCGCGACCTGCAGCGCGCCGAGGCCGAGCGTCACGGCCGTGCCGAAGAGCGTCACGAGGATCGCGAAGATGTCGATGACGGATCCGATCCAGCCCTCGGTCTTCTCCTTGAAAATGGGCGTGAGGATCGCCGAGATCAGCGGGGCGCGGCCGCGGCGGTAGGCGCTGTAGGCGATCGCGCCGCCGACGAGGGCGTACAGGCCCCACGCCATCGGGCCCCAGTGCAGCGTGGCCTGCGCGAGCGAGGCCATCATCGCGTCGCGCGAGCCCGGCTCGGCGTCGACGCCCGGCGGCACGTTCTGGAAGAAGTCGAGCGGCTCGGCCGGCCCCCAGAACAGCAGGCCGATGCCCATGCCCGCGGAGAACAGCATGGCGATCCACGCCGTCGTGGAGAACTCGGGCTGCTCGTCGTCGGCGCCGAGCCGCACGCCGCCGGTGCGCCCGTAGCCCACCACGAGCATGAAGCCGAGGATCACGATCGCCAGCGCCGAGAAGAGCCAGCCGAAGTTCGTCATCACCCAGGTGAGGGCGGATCCGCCCACCGCCAGGATGTTCTCGGGCGCCAGGATGCCCCAGATCACGACGCCGAGCGTCGCGATCCCGGCCACGCCGAGCACGACCCAGTTGGTCGCGAAGGTCCGGGGCGTGTCCTCCACGCCGATCCCGGGGATCAGGGCGGGGTGGGTCACCTCGCGCACCAGGTTGCGCACGGGGGTCTTCTTCTCCCGTGGGGTGTTCTCGTCCGTCATGTCCGTTCCGGATTCTCTTGTCTTCGCTCGGGTACTCGGGCGACAACATAGCGCGGAACAGCGCCCGCCATCAGGGGATTCATCGGCAATCCGACGAAATGCCGCCCAGGGAGATCCTGCCCGGGCGGCGTGCGCGATCCCTGGGAACGCGGGTAACGTGGATCCGACCGGCATGCGCTCTCCCGGTCACCCGCCCCTCGACGAAGGACCCGCATGTTCGGTTGGACCCTGCACGGAAACGGACGCACCGCCGCCCCCGGGGAGGTCGTCTCGCCCGGCGAGCGGCTGAACTGGCCCGCCACGATCGCGATGGGGATCCAGCACGTCGTCGCGATGTTCGGCGCGACGTTCCTCGTCCCGACGCTCACGGGCTTCCCCGTCTCGACGACCCTGCTGTTCTCGGGCCTCGGCACCCTGCTCTTCCTCGTCATCACGGGCAACCGCCTGCCGAGCTACCTCGGCTCATCGTTCGCGTTCATCGCGCCGATCACGGCCGCGACCGCGTCGGGCGCCATCGGGTCCGCCCTCGCGGGCGTCGTCGCGGTCGGCGTTCTCCTCGCCCTCGTCGGCGTCATCGTCCAGGTCGCGGGCCTCGGCTGGATCGATCGGCTCATGCCGCCGGTCGTCGCGGGCGCGATCGTCGCGCTCATCGGGTTCAATCTCGCCCCGACGGCGTGGGCGAACTTCCAGGTCGACGGCGTCGCCGCGACGATCACGCTCGTCGCCGTCATCCTGTTCGCGGTCCTCTTCCGCGGCTTCCTCGGGCGCATCTCGATCTTCCTCGGCGTCCTCGTCGGCTACCTCTACGCGATCGCGACCGGCTACTTCGGGGTCGAGAACCCCGACACGGGCCTCTCCCCCGCCGAGGTCATCTCGGACGCGGCCTGGATCGGGCTTCCCGAGTTCCACGCGCCGGACTTCGCCTCGCCCGGCACCTGGTCGACGATCGCGATGTTCCTCCCCGTCGTGCTCGTGCTCATCGCGGAGAACGTGGGGCACGTGCGCGGGGTCGCGACGATGACGGACCAGGGCGTGAACCGCTACACGGGCCGCGCCCTCATCGCGGACGGCCTCGCGACGACGATCGCGGGCGCGGGCGGCGGATCCGGCACCACGACGTACGGCGAGAACATCGGCGTCATGGCCGCGACGCGGGTGTACTCGACCGCGGTGTACTGGGTCGCGGGCCTCGCCGCGATCCTCCTCGCGTTCTCGCCAAAGATCGGCGCCGTGTTCAACTCGATCCCGCCGGGTGTGCTCGGCGGCGTGACGACCGCGCTCTACGGCCTCATCGGGATCATCGGGATCAAGATCTGGGTCGACAACCGCGTCGACTTCTCGCGCCCCGTGAACCAGTACACGGCCGCCGTCTCGCTCGTGATCGGCATCGCAGGCTTCACGGCGCACATCGAGGGCTTCGAGTTCGGCGGCATCGTGCTCGGCACGGTCGCGGCGCTCGCGATCTACCACCTCGGTAACCTCATCGCCCGCGCGCGCCGCACCGGCGCGGACGACGGCGGGCCGATCCCCGCCGTGGGCCAGATGGGCGGGGACCCGCAGTCCTGACGCCCTACCGCAACGTGTCGTCGGCCGCGACGATGTCGATCTCGTAGAACGTGCTGGCCGGATCGGCGCGGTCGTGCGCGCGCTCGGCGTCCGCGATGAGGTCCTGGATCCGCTCCATGAGGGCCTCGAACTCCGCCGGCGTCAGGCGCGCCGATGCGCGCGTGAAGGTGCCGTGCGTGTCCGCGTCGCGACCCGAGGTGTAGTCGGGCGCCCACGCGGCGACGCGGCGCACGAGGTCCTGGTGCTCGTCGACGACGGAGCGCAGCACGACCGCGCCGAGCGCCTCGTCCGGGACCGGGTGCTCCGGCCCGCCGAGGTTCCACGCCCCCGGCACCGCGCGCCACACGCGGTCGCGGCCATCGCGCGCGCGCTCCGGCGCCTCCACGAGGAAGCCGGCGTCCGCGAGCACGCGCAGGTGGAAGCTGACCTTGTTGGCGGGCTCGCCGAGCTCCGCGGCGGCGTCGGCGGCGCGGAGATACTCGCGGCGCCGGAGCAGCCGCACGAGGCGCTGGCGGATGGGGTGCGCGAGCGCCTTGAGCATCTCCGCCGTGAGCCAGCTCTCCCGCTCGGACCCCTCGGACCGCTCCGCGCCTGCCGTCATGCGTCGAGTCTAGCCAGCGATACTTGCGCAACTTTTATTGCGCAATTTCATTTGTGGATCTAGCCTGACGCTATGACCCCCCTGTTCCGCAACGCGCGCTACGTCGCCTGGCTCGTGAGCGACACGAGTCGGGGCCTCGCCGAGGCGCTGTTCGCCTTCGCCGTGCCGCTCATCGCGCTCGTCGTCACGGACGACCCCGCGCAGGCGGGCGTCATCGCCGCGACGGGCGCCGCCGTCCGGCTCGTCCTCACACTCGCGGGCGGCGTCCTCGCCGACCGGCGCCCGCGCGTTCCCCTCATGATCGCGGGAGCGGTGATCGGCTGCGCTCTCGCCGGGGCCTTTACCCTCCTCGCGACCGCCGACGCGCTGACCTTCGCCGTGCTCCTCGCAATCGACGCGCTGCTCGCGGCGCGCACCGGGTTGTTCGACGTCGCGGGGGAGAGCGCGCTGAAGCAGGTCGTCGCACCCGAGGCGATGGGCCGCGCGCAGGCCGCCAACCAGGCGCGCGACGCCGCGCTCCAGCTCGCGGGCGGCCCGCTCGGCGGCCTGCTGCTTGCGGCGGGCGCCGGCGCCGTCGGCGCGGCCATGGCCGCGTGCCACGCCATCGCGGGCGCCTCGGCCTGGGCGATCAGCCGCCTGCGCCCCGCCGCGGGGGCTCCCGGCGCCGCACCCCGCCCCCGCGCGGCCTCCGGGGCCGGCCCGCGATCGGCTGGGCGGGAGGTGGTCGAGGGGCTCGCGTGGATCTGGGCGCGGCCCGACCTCCGGGGCGTCGTCGTCGTCACGACCATCGTGAACCTCGGGATCTCGGCGGCCGTCACGACCGCGATCTACGCCCTCCAGCAGGCCGGCCACTCCCCCGCCGCGATCGGCTGGGTCGGTGCGGGCGTCGGCGCGGCCATGCTCGTCGGCGCCCTGGGAGCGGGCCCCGTCGTCCACCGCCTCCCGACCGGGCTCGTCGCGATCGCGGGGCTCGCCGCGCTCGCGTGCGGGGCGGCGGGCGTCGCGCTGGTGACGACCCCGTGGGCGGTGACGGCCGTGCTCGCGGCGCCCGCACTCCTCCTCCCCGCCGTGAACGCCGGCCTCAGCGGGTACTTCGTCGTGGCCACGCCCGACCGCCTTCTGGGGCGGGCGAACGCGGCGGCGCAGGTGTTCTCCCGCGGGGCGATGCCGCTCGCGCCGCTCGTCGCGGGCCTCGGGCTCGCGTGGGCCGGGCGCGGGCCGACGATCCTCGTGTGCGCGGGCATCTGCGCGCTCGCCGCCGCGCTCGCGGTCGGCACGCGCGCGCTCCGGATCCTCCCCGCGGAACCGGCGTGGGCAGAGCACGCGCGCAGGGCGGATCCGGTTCCCGCGGCGTAGCCCGCTCAGCCGCTGTCGCGCACGACCAGCTCCAGCGGTAGCAGCGTCTCGCGGGGCGGATCCTCCCCCGCGAGGATCCGCAGCATCACGTCGGCCATGGCGACGCCCTGATCGTGGGAGGGCTGGCGGATCGTCGTCAGCGCGGGCACCACCGCGCTGGCCACGGGCGAGTCGTCGAAGCCGACAATCAGGGCGTCGGTAGGCACGCGGATCCCCGCCCGCGCCAGCACGGCCAGCGCGCCCCGCGCCATGAGGTCGCTGGCGATGAAGAGCGCGTCGGGCGCGCCGCCCGCCGCGAGGATCCGCTCCATGGCGCGCGCGCCGCCGACCGCCGAGAAGCCCCCGTCCTCCACCGCGACGGGCGCCAGCCCCGCCTCTGCGAGCACCTCGCGGAAGCCCGCGAGCCGCTCCTGGCCGGCCGGCATGTCGAGCGAGCCGGCGATCGTCGCGATGCGCGTGCGCCCGCGCGCGAGGATCCACCGGGCCGCCATGCGCCCGCCCTCGCGGTTGTCGACGTCGACCCAGACGTCGCCGGGGCGGGGATGGGCCGGACGACCGCCGAAGACCACGGGGCCCGTGCGCGCGAGGCGCTCCAGGAAGGCGTCGCTCGTGTGGTGACTCACGATGAGGGCGCCGTCGACGCTCCCCGAGGCCACGAAGGCGGCGGCGCGGTCGTGCGGATCCTCCGAGGCCGCGAACAGCCCGAGCATGTACCGCGCCCGCGTCAGGCGCTCGTTCAGCCCCGCGACGATGGCCGCGAAGTACGGATCCCCGAAGAACCGCGACGTGTCCTCGGGCACGACGAGCGCGACCGTGTGGGTCTGGCGCGACGCGAGCGAGCGCGCCGCGCGGTTGGGCACGTACCCGAGCTCGGCAATCGCCCGGTTTACCGCGGCGAGCGCGGCGGGGCTGACGCGCTCCCCGCCGTTCACAACGCGGGAGACGGTCGATCGGGAGACGCCGGCGCGCGCGGCGACCTCCTCCAGCGTCGGGGCCGGACCGGGCGCGCGCGCCGGGCCGACGTCATCCGCGGGCATCGCGCCGCCCCCGTTCGCGCCGCGTCAGCGTGGGCGCCGCGGCGAGCGGGACCGGGAGTGAACGGATCATGGTGCGTCCCTTCGATGCTCCGGCGCGCCCATGCGCCGGTGCGCCCGCGTCGTCGCGGGCAGATCCGACGTTATGAAGAGCGCTCCCACGCTGTCAAGGCCCGCCGTGTCCCGTGCGAGGATCGAGGAATGCAGGCCACGGTCGACCGGATTCGCGGCGCCGCCCGCGCGGCGGGATTCGAGCTGACCCGTGATCAGGCGCGGGTCGCCGAGGCGCTCGCCTTCTCGCCGCGCGGCGTCTACGCGCATGGGCCCGTGGGGCGCGGGAAGACCTGGGTGGCCGACGCGTTCTGGCGCGAGGGCCCCCGCGTGAAGACGCTGCGCGTGCACGCGCACGCCCTGCTCGACGCGCTCCACCGCGCCGTGTTCCTGCGGCACGAGGAGGTCCGCGCGGCGCGGGAGGCGGCAGCACCGCCGGCGGGTCCTGCGGACGGCGACGGCCCCGCGGATCCGGGCCCTGCCGCTCGGCGCGACCCGCTGGATGAGGCGATCGGCGACGTGCTGGGCGATGCCCGCGCCGTGTTCATCGACGACCTGCAGATCGTCGACCCGGCCGAGGCGCGACTCGTGGGCCGGATCCTCGCCCACGCCCTCGCGCGCGGCGTGCGCATCGTCGCGACCTCGAACCACGCGCCGGAGGACCTGCTCGCCGACCCCGAGTGGCACCGGTTGGCCGAACCCGCGATTCGCCTCATCCGCGATCACCTGACCGTGATCGACGTCGCGGGCGGCGACGATTTCCGGGCGCGCGCGTCGGGAGGCGGGTTCGCCGCGGGGACCTGGCGCGTCGCGGCGGGCGGATCCCCCGGCCCGGCGGCCGCCCTGCTCCGCGCCGAGGGCCGCACGTTCCCCGCGGTCGCGACCGCGGACGGCGCGCTGACGATCACCTTCGCGCAGCTGTGCGAGGCCGCCACATCGGCGCGCGACTACCTCGCGTGGGCGCGCCGGTTCGGCGCCTGGACGATTCTCGACGTCCCGCCGCTCGCCACCGTGGATCCCGCCGCGCACCAACGCTTCATCACGGTCGTCGACGTGCTCGCCGACGCCGACGTGCGGCTCGACGTCGTAGCCCGCCGCACGCGGGTCGAGACGCTCGACGCCCCGCCGCTGCCGGGGAGCGTGCGCCTCGCCAGCCGGCTGCTCCTGCTGGGTTGATCAGCCCTGACCCCACCGACCTGTGCATCACGCGCGTCATCACGGTGACGCTAAGGATGCGAAGCGGGCGCAGGACCGGGAGGAAGACCATGGCGAGCTCAAACAGGTGCCGCGTGAACCAGCGGCGACGCGGATTCGCCAGTACTGGTAGGTCCGATTGTTGATGAGTGCACTTTTCGCGCACGGTTTGTCGACGATATAGAGGTTCGCGCTCGGAGGGCATTGGCGGCCCCTGCCAGAGCGGGGTGGGTGAACATTCGGTGACGAAGCCGGCTTGGACTCGCGGATTGATTCGATAGATGTCAATATAGATGCATGTCGAATCAAGAGGTGGAACTGGTCATCGTCGGGTCAGGTCCCGCCGGATACACTGCGGCTGTCTACGCAGCACGTGCGGGTCTCGCGCCGGTCGTGATCGCCGGCTCGGTGACGGCGGGCGGTGCGTTGATGACGACGACCGAGGTGGAGAACTTCCCGGGCTTCGTCGATGGCGTGCAGGGGCCGGAGCTGATGGAGTCGATGCGGGCGCAGGCCGAGCGGTTCGGCGCGCAGATCGTCTACGACGACGCGATCCGCCTTGATCTCGACGGCGACGTGAAGACCGTTGAGACCGGTGCTGGCGAGACGTACCTGGCGCGGGCGGTGGTCCTGACGATGGGATCCGCGTATCGCAAGCTCGGCCTTCCTGAGGAGGAGCGCTTGTCCGGGCACGGAGTGTCTTGGTGCGCGACGTGCGACGGGTTCTTCTTCCGCGACAAGGAGATCTCCGTGATCGGCGGCGGGGACTCGGCGATGGAAGAGGCTCTGTTCCTCACTCGGTTCGCGTCGAAGGTGACCATAGTGCACCGCCGGGACGAGTTCCGGGCGTCGAGGATCATGGCGCAGCGCGTGCTGGAGGATCCGAAGATCGAGGTCGCCTGGAACAGCGAGGTCGCCGCGATCCTCGGCGACGAGCAGGTCACCGGGCTCGTGCTGCGCGACACCGTCACCGGGGCCGAGCGCACGCTCGACGCGACGGGGGTGTTCGTCGCGATCGGGCACGATCCTCGCTCCGAGCTCGTCGCGGGCCAGGTAGACACCGACGCGGACGGCTACGTTCGTGTCGCGCACCCGTCCACGCGGACGAACCTGGCCGGGGTGTTCGCGGCCGGGGATCTCGTCGATCACACGTACCGGCAGGCGATCACCGCCGCGGGCACCGGCTGCGCGGCCGCGCAGGACGCCCAGCACTACCTGTCGAACCTCGCACCCGCCACCCTGCCCGAGCCCGTCCTGGAGGTCTCCGCATGAGCACCGTCACCCCCGTCACCGACGCCACTTTCCAGGCTGAAGTGCTCGAATCCGAGCTGCCCGTCGTGGTCGATATCTGGGCGACCTGGTGCGGGCCGTGCAAGGCGATCGCCCCGATCCTGGACCAGCTCGCCGGCGAGTACGCGGGCCGGGTGAAGATCGTGAAGCTCGACGCCGACCAGAATCCCGAGACTGTGGCCGCGGCCCGCGTGACCTCGATCCCGACCCTCGGCTTCTACCGGGACGGGGAACGCGTCGACACGCTGATCGGCGCGCACCCGAAGCCCGTCTACCTCGCGAAGATCGAGGAGCTGCTCGCATGACCGATGCTTTGACCCGTACCGCCCCGAAGAGGCTCTCCACCCTAGACAAGTGGCTGCCGCTGTGGATCGGCCTCGCCATGGTCGCGGGCCTGCTGCTCGGACGTTTCGTGCCGGCTCTTTCGGGGCTGTTGGCGAAGCTCGAGGTCGGCGGGATCTCGATCCCCATCGGCCTGGGCCTGCTGGTGATGATGTACCCGGTCCTGGCGAAGGTCCGCTACGACAAGGTCGCCGCCGTCACCGGGGACAAGAAACTGCTGGTCTCGTCGCTGGTGCTGAACTGGCTGGCCGGCCCAGCCGTGATGTTCGCCCTGGCCTGGTTGTTCCTGCCGGACCTGCCGGAGTACCGTACGGGGCTCATCATCGTCGGGCTGGCGCGGTGCATCGCGATGGTCGTGATCTGGAACGATCTGGCCTGCGGCGACCGCGAGGCGACGGCGGTGCTCGTCGCGATCAACTCGGTCTTCCAGGTCGTGATGTTCTCGGTGCTGGGCTGGTTCTATCTCACGGTGCTGCCCGGCTGGCTGGGCCTGGACGCGCAGGGCCTGGAGGTCTCCGTCTGGCAGATCGCGCTGAACGTTCTCGTCTTCCTCGGCGTGCCGCTGGTGGCGGGCTTCGCGTCGCGATGGATCGGCGAGAAGCGCCATGGCCGCGCCTGGTACGAGGAGAAGTTCCTGCCCGCGGTCGGCCCATGGGCGCTGTACGGGCTGCTGTTCACGATCGTGCTGCTGTTCGCGCTGCAGGGCGATGCGGTGCTGGCGAAGCCCCTCGACGTGGCGCGGATCGCGCTGCCGCTGCTGGTCTACTTCGGCCTGATGTGGTTCGCGGGGCTGCTGCTCGGCAAGGGCCTCGGCCTCGGCTACGCACGGTCGACGACGCTCGCGTTCACCGCGGCGGGCAACAACTTCGAGCTAGCGATCGCGGTCGCGATCGGCACCTTCGGCGCGGCCTCCGGACAGGCCCTCGCCGGAGTCGTCGGCCCCCTGATCGAGGTGCCTGTGCTCGTGGGCCTCGTCTACGTCTCGCTCTGGGCCGCCCGGGCCTGGTTCCGCACCGACCCCTACGCCGTCGAATCGAGGACGTCATGACCGATACCGCCGTCATCTCCAACACGGAGGCGTGCGCGCCGTCCGCGACGCATGCCATCGGCACCGAGGCCGCGACCACCGTGGCCGGCGCGCTCAAGGCGCTCGCTGATCCGCTGCGTCTGCGGATGCTCTCCGCGATCGCGATCGACCCTCGCGGAGAGTCCTGCGTGTGCGACCTCGCCGAGCTCGCCGAGGTGTCGCAGCCGACGGTCTCCCACCATCTGAAGGTGCTGAAGGAGACGGGGATGCTGCTGTCCGAGCGGCGGGGTACCTGGGTGTACTACCGCATCGCGCCAGGCAAGCAGCGCGCCGTCGCGGCTCTCCTTGACGCGTTCGCTCCCGCCGCAGCCGCCATGGACGAGCCCGAAGACACCGCAGCACGGGCCGAGGCCTTGCAGCAGATGGACACCCGCGTGACCCGCCTCGCCGAGGAACTCGCGGACGAGCTGACCGGGCTGAACCGTGATCTCGTGGTCGCGATCGTGCGCGAGTCCTACGCGGGCCTGGTGCGTTCAGCGAAGCTGACGGCGCACATGATCCCGCTGACCGAACGGTTCGCCCGGCAGCGCCTGGCCGATCTGACCAGAGATCGGGTGACAGCGGTGCCGCAGGTACTGTTCGTCTGCGTGCAGAACGCGGGCCGCTC
Source organism: Microbacterium sp. ZXX196 (assembly GCF_009709595.1). NCBI lineage: Bacteria > Bacillati > Actinomycetota > Actinomycetes > Micrococcales > Microbacteriaceae > Microbacterium > Microbacterium sp. ZXX196. The sequence goes on along the minus strand of NZ_WMEE01000005.1, from coordinate 97,645 downwards.
GCAACTTGCCGCCGCGATTGTCAACCAGCTCGCCGGGGGCAAGGTCATCGCCCGCTCCGCCGGGTCGACGCCTGCGGCGGATGTGCACCCGCACTTGCGCTCTCTGCTCACCGAGATCGAAGGCGAACAGCTAGCGGGGGATGCGTTCCCGAAGCCGCTGACCGACGACGCGGTGCGCGCCGCGGACGTGGTGGTGACGATGGGCTGCGGCGACGTCTGCCCGATCATCCCCGGGGTCCGCTACGAGGACTGGGCCGTCGGAGACCCAGCGCTGGCCTCGCCCGAGGGCGTCGCCGCGATCCGCGATGACATCGAGGGCCGCGTCCGCGAGCTCCTCGCTACTCTCACCGACTGACTGAAGGAAACTGCCATGACTGACCAGAAGCCCTCCGTCCTTTTCGTCTGCGTCCACAACGCCGGACGCTCCCAGATGGCCGCCGGCTGGCTCCGCGAGCTCGCCGGTGACCGCGTCGAGGTCCGCTCCGCCGGATCCATGCCCGCTGACCAGATCAACCCCGTCGCCGTCGAGGCGATGCGTGAGGTGGGCATCGACATCACTGCGGAGCAGCCAAAAGTGCTCACCACCGAAGCGGTGCAAGACTCCGATGTCGTGATCACGATGGGCTGCGGCGACGCCTGCCCATTCTTCCCGGGCAAGCGGTATGAGGACTGGAAGCTCGACGACCCCGCCGGGCAGGGCATCGAGGCGGTTCGTCCCATCCGCGACGAGATCAAGGGCCGCGTCGAGACCCTTCTCGCCGACCTCCTGGGCTGAGCAGTACCGCACGTGCGAAGGGGCAGGAACCGTCTGGTTCCTGCCCCTTCCTGTTGTCCGCGATTCAGCGGCCAGCTGGTGCCGTGCCGAGCTGGATGAGCTGGGGGCTCGACGCGCAGCACGACCCGGCGGAAGACTCCTGGTCGGGAGCGTCGAACAGGCCGGAGCCTCCGCACACGCCCGTGTCCGGGAGGACGAGGTCCACGCGCTCGGCGGCCTCGCGGTCCCCGGCGATCGCGGCGACGACGCTGCGCACCTGCTCGAACCCGGTCAGGGCGAGGAACGTCGGCGCACGGCCGTAGGACTTCGCGCCCACGATGTAGAAGCCCGGCTCGGGCTGCTCGAGGTCGGCTGCGCCGGTGGCCCGCACGGAGCCGCACGAGTGCACGTTCGGATCGACCTCCGCAGCGATCTTCGACGGTGCCTGCAGGCGCATGTCGAGGTCGAGACGGATCTCGGAGAGGAAGGACAGGTCGGGGCGGAACCCGGTGGCGACGAACACCCGAGCGGCAGGTGCGAGCCGGCGGCCATCTTCTGCCACGAGCGCCGCCTGGCCGCCGTCGATGACGACCCGCTCGGAGCGGAACCCGGTCACGAGATCGACGAGCCCGTCTTCGACGGCCTTCTTCGCCCGCTGGCCCAGCGCGCCGCGCTCGGGCAGCTCGTCGGCGCTGCCGCCGCCGAAGGTGTTGCCGACCGCGCCGCGGCGCAGCACCCAGGTGATCCGCGTCCCCGGCTCACGCTTGGCCACCCTGGACAGGACCCCGATCGTCGTCGCCGCGGAGTGCCCGTTGCCGACCACCACGACGTGCTGGCCCGCCAGGGGGCTGGCGTCCTCGATCGCGGGCATGCGGTGCTCCAGGAGCCCAGCTTCGACCGCTGCCCTCTCACCGAGGGCGGGAAGACCGTCAGCGCCGGCGGGGCTGGGTGTCCGCCAGGTGCCGGAAGCGTCGATCACGGCACTCGCTTCGATCCGCTCCTCGGCGCCGTCGGCGCGCGCGACGTGGACGACGAAGGGCTGCTCGGCGCGGCCCGCGTCGACGGAGAGGTCCCGGCCCTTGCGGCCGACGCCGACCACGCGAGCTCCGTAGCGTACGCGGTCACCGAGGGCGTCGGCGAGGGGCGCGAGGTACTGATCGATCCACTGCGCGCCGGTCGGGTAGCCCTGAGTCGGGGCCGACCACCCGGTGGGCTCCAGCAGGCGTCGCGACGCGGCGTCGGTGAGCTCGGTCCACGGAGAGAACAGGCGGACGTGGCCCCACTCGGCCACCGCGGAGGCAGCCGTGTCGCCGGATTCCAGGACGATCGGGTCGAGCCCGCGCTCGAGCAGGTGAGCGGCGGCGGCCAGTCCCTGCGGACCGGCCCCGATGACGACGACAGGATTCACTGCGACCTCCATGCATTGACGTTCTTCGATGCGTTGACAGGAACGATCCTGTCCTTCATATCGACAGATGTCAATACGTCGGGCAGAATGGAGCCATGAACGCACTGCCCGCCACCATCGCCTCTTCCGCTGGGGCGTGCTGCGCCCCCGGCCAGGCGATGGACGACGGCACGGCCCACGACCTCGCGAAGGTCTTCAAGGCCCTCGGCGACCCGACGCGGGTGAAGCTGCTCTCGATGATCGTCGGCAGCAGCGCCGGCGAGATGTGCGTCTGCGACCTCACGGACCCCGTGGGCCTGTCGCAGCCGACCGTCTCGCACCACATGAAGCTGCTCGTCGAGGCGGAACTGGTCACCAGGGAGCAGCGCGGGAAGTGGGCCTACTACCGGCCTACCACCGGCACGCTCGCCGATGCGGCGAAGGCGCTGCTGGGCTGATGGGAGCGGTCGGGCTCCGGCCGATGGTCGAGACGGACTGGCCCGCGGTCGAGAAGATCTACCGCGCCGGGATCGCGACCGGCCACGCGACGTTCGAATCCGAGCCGCCGCCCTCCTGGGACGTGTTCGCAGCGGGCAAGCAGCCCGGTCTCATGCTCGTCGCGGCGGATGGACCGACGGTCGTCGGCTGGGCGGCCGCAGGCCCCGTCTCCGCCCGCGCCGTGTACCGCGGCGTGGTCGAGCACTCCGTCTACGTCGCGCCGCAGTCGTCGGGCAGAGGCGTCGGGCGTCTCCTGCTGGAGGGGCTGATCAGCGCCGCCGAGCACACGGGCATCTGGACCATCCAGTCCTCGGTATTCCCCGAGAACACGGCCAGCCTCCGCCTCCACGAGCGAGCGGGGTTCCGCCAGGTCGGCCGGCGCGAGCGGATAGCGCTCATGGAGCACGGCCCGCTCGCAGGCCAGTGGCGCGACACCATCCTGCTCGAACGACGCGCGGACGTGACGAGTGTAGGTGCACCTGTTCATAAGCCGGGGGCCGAGCGGAGCCCTGGATAGTCCGTCCAATCGCCGCTGGCGAGACGCGACCATGCGGCTGCGGAGGCGGGGGTGATGCCGAGCAGGTCGGAGACGATCCGCGGTGCATCCGACGGGTGAGATCGATCAAGGCCGTGGTCCGGGCGCTTCCTGAGCGAAGCCCCTGTTCGCGGAGACGTCGACTGAGCGGGCCGGGTGTGAGATGGAGCCCGGGGTTCCGTGGATCACCACGGACCTCGGATACTCGCAGGCCCCCGTCGTCGTTGTCGACGAGCAGGATCAGTGGTCCGGGTTCCAACCCGACGAGATCATACTGGTAGCGCCGACTGTTGTTGAGTTGCGTATTCAGCGGCTTCCGACTCTTCTCCCAATGAATGGTGGGGAACTGATCACCAATGATTGATCAGCGCTTGCTGTATAGTTCAGTACATGCTGACTATTGCTTCGCGCCTCGACGTCATGAACCGGCTCGGCCGGGCCATGGCGGACCCGACGCGCTCCCGGATCTTGATGACTCTGCTGAACGCCCCGAGCTATCCAGCCGTGCTCTCGCGCGAGCTGGAGCTGACCCGCTCGAACGTCTCGAACCACCTGACGTGCCTGCGTGACTGCGGGATCGTGGTCGCCGAGCCTGAGGGTCGCCAGACGCGCTACGAGATCGCTGACCCGCATCTTGCGGCTGCGCTCGTCGCGCTCGTGGATGTGACGCTGGCGGTCGATGAGCACGCGCCGTGTGTGGACTCGTCGTGCACGGTGCCGGGCTGCTGCGGTACAGGGGCGGACGCGTGAGCGCGGCGTGTAGCTGCGAGCACGAGCCTGCCACTGCGGCGGAGGATGAGACCGAAGAGGTGGAGCGGCCCTGGTGGAGGGACCGTGGGATCATGGTGCCGGTCTTCTCCGGTGTCGCGTTCCTGGCTGGTCTGATCCTTGAATGGTCCGGGCTCGAGATCCCGGCGCTCGTACTGTTCTGGATCGGCCTGCTGCTGGGCGCGTCGACGTTCACTCCTGGCGCGATTCGGAAGCTGTTCAAGGGCAAGCTCGGGATCGGGCTGCTGATGACGATCAGCGCGATCGGCGCGGTCATCCTCGGCTATGTGGAGGAGGCCGCTGCTCTGGCGTTCTTGTACTCGATTGCTGAGGCGCTTGAGGACAAGGCGATGGACCGTGCCCGTGGCGGCCTGCGGGCGCTGCTGAAGCTCGTGCCGGAGACGGCGACCGTGCTGCAGAACGGCGTCTCTGCGCAGGTGCCGGCGAGGGAGTTGACGGTCGGCCAGGTCATGGTGGTCCGCCCGGGCGAACGGATCGCAACCGACGGGATCGTCCGCTCTGGCCGCTCAAGCCTGGACACCTCGGCGATCACCGGGGAGTCGATCCCCGTCGAGGTCGAGCCCGGGGACGCGGTGTCGGCCGGCGCGATTAACAGCTCCGGCGTGCTGGAGGTCGAGGCGACCGCGGCCGGTACCGATAACTCGCTTACGACGATCGTGGAGTTGGTCGAGAAAGCGCAGACGGAGAAGGGCGAGCGTGCGCGTCTCGCGGACCGGATCGCCCGCCCGCTCGTACCCGGTGTGCTGATTCTCGCAGCGCTCGTCGCGATCATTGGGTCACTGCTGGGCGACCCGGAGGTATGGATCACTCGTGCGCTCGTCGTGCTGGTAGCGGCCTCTCCGTGCGCGCTGGCGATCTCGGTGCCGTTGACGGTCGTTGCCGCGATCGGCGCGGCGAGCAAGTTCGGCGTGATCATCAAGTCCGGCGCGGTCTTCGAGCGCTTCGGCACGGTCCGGCACGTCGCGGTCGACAAGACCGGCACCCTGACCCGTAACGAGCCCGCGGTCACCGCGGTCCTCACTGCGAACGGCATTGCCGAGGAGCAGGCGCTGGCTTGGGCGGCGGCTCTGGAGCAGCACAGCACGCATCCCCTTGCGGCGGCGATCACCGCTGCAGCCCCGGGTGTTCCCGTGGCCGCGGATGTGACCGAGCAGGCCGGGCACGGCATCGACGGCACCGTCGATGGCGCTCGTATCACGGTCGGCAGCCCCCGCTGGCTCGACGCCGGCGAGCTCGGCGACCGGGTTGCAGGGCTTGAGGAGCAGGGCATGACTGTCGTGATCGTGCACCGCGACGAGGCACCGGTCGCGGCGATCGGCGTCCGCGACGAGCTGCGTCCGGAAGTCCCCGAGGTGGTCCGCACGCTTGCGGATCAGGGCGTCGGCATGACGATGCTCACCGGGGACAACGCCCGCACCGCTCGTGCGCTGGCTGCGCAGGCCGGGATCGCTGATGTGCGCGCGGAGCTGCGCCCTGAGGACAAGGCGACCGCGATCGGCGAGTTGTCGAAGGCGGGATCGGTCGCGATGATCGGTGACGGCATCAACGACGCCCCGGCCCTGGCGTCCGCGGACATCGGCATCGCGATGGGAGCGACCGGCTCCGATGCGGCGATCGAGTCTGCGGACGTGGCCTTCACGGGTCATGATCTGCGGCTCATCCCGCGGGCGTTCGATCACGCGCGGCGGGGCCGGCGGATCATCAACCAGAACATCATCCTGTCCCTGCTGATCATCACCGCACTGCTCCCGCTCGCGCTCTTCGGGGTCCTGGGGCTCGCGGCTGTCGTCCTGGTCCACGAGGTCGCGGAGGTCATCGTGATCCTCAACGGCCTGCGCGCCGCACGCACCCGCACACCACGAATGGAAAGCTGATGCTCGCAACCATCGGGTCGGCGATCGGCCTGTTCGCGGCGACCAACATCGACGACATCGTCGTGCTCACCGTGCTGTTCCTCGCCTCCAGCCGGGGAAAGCCGCGACCGTGGCAGATCGTCGCAGGCCAGTACCTCGGGTTCATCACACTCGTCGTGATCAGCGTGATCGCCGCGCTCGGTCTCACGATCGTCCCGGACGAATGGGTCGGCTTCCTGGGTCTGATCCCGCTCGGCATCGGCATCTGGACGCTCATTCGCGGCCTGCGCCGTAACGGCGACGACGATGATGACGACTCCAAGATCACCGCGGTCGGACTATGGGGGGTCGCCGGGATCACGATCGCCAACGGGGCCGACAACATCTCCCTCTACACGCCGATCTTCCGCACCAGCTCGCCCGGCGACGTCGCGGTCATGATCGTCGTGTTCCTGATCCTCGTCGCCGTCTGGTGCGCTGCCGGGCGACTGATCGGCACCCACAAGGCCGTCACCGAAACGCTCGAACGTGTCGAGCACTGGCTCGTCCCCGTCGTGTTCATCGGCCTGGGCCTGTTCATCCTCATTGAATCCGGCGTTATCGTCCGTCTCTTCGAGGCCCTCGCATGACCCCGGACACGAATACCGACGTTGAGTCGGCATCGGCGTCGGGAGAGCGTCCGCAGAGAGGACGCTGGCGGCTCACTGCCTGGGCGCTTCTGATCGCCGTGGTCGTCGTCGTGATCGATCAGGGAACGAAAGTGTGGGCCGAGGCCACCCTGTCGGAGCACGAGCGCATCCCGCTGATCGGCGACCTGTTGGGCCTGCAGCTCGCGTACAACCCCGGCGCGGCGTTCTCCTTCGGGGAGAGCTTCACCTGGGTGTTCGCTCTCATCGCCGTCGCGGCCACGGCCACCGCGATCGTGTTCGCGTTCCGGGTCCGACGCCCCGGGTGGGCGATCGTGATCGGTGCGCTCGGCGGGGCCGCTGCTTCGCACGCCGGCGACCGGCTTTTCCGCCAACCAGGATTCGCCCGGGGGCACGTCGTCGACTTCCTCGCCTACGGCAACTGGTTCATCGGGAACCTCGCCGACATCGTGATCGTCACCGCTACGATTGCCGGAGCGCTCCTGATGCTCCGCGGCACCGAGAACTGAGAGGGCCAACCATGGAGATCACCCTGCAGTACTTCGACGGCTGCCCGAACTGGGAAGTACTCGACCGCCGGCTTGCTGAGCTGCTCGACGGTCGATCAGATATCCGCGTCACACGACAGTTGGTCGAGACCGCCGAGGACGCCGAGCGCCTCGGATTCCACGGGTCACCGACCGTCCTCGTCGACGGCGTCGATCCCTTCGCCGACGAGCACACGCCGGTCGGGCTCGCCTGCCGGGTGTTCCGTACCCCTGCCGGGCTGGGAGGCTCTCCGACCGTCGAGCAACTGCGCGAAGCGATTTCCGGCCCGGCTCTGACGGGTGATGCTTGATCAGGGGTGGGTGGAGCGGAGAGCCGGGTAATCGGACCACTCGCCACCGGCGAGACGCGACCATGAGGCAGCGGATGCCGTCGTGATGCCGAGGAGATCCGAGACGATCCGGGGATGCAGTTGCCGGGTGAGCTCGATGAGCGCTGTCGTGCGGGCGCTCCCGGCAAGCAGGCCTTCGGCGCGAAGGCGACGGCTGAGCGGCCCCGGGGTGAGGTGACGGCCCGGGTTCCGGCCGGGGAACAACCACCCTTCAGGATGGCCCTTTGTGGCATCGACGAGCTCGACGATGGCGTCGCCGAGGATCGCGGGGACCTCGATCGGCTCGGCCCCGACGGTGAGCGTCACGGGCCGCGAGCTCGTGTCGACCTGTGCCCGGGTGATCGTGACGATGCGGGTCAGCTGGATCCCGTAGAGCAGCACGAGGAGACCCGCGGCCCGGGTCTTCGGGTCCATGTCGGCATCGGACAGGAACCTGCGGGCCATCTGCCATCGGTGATCAGAGGCGTAGTCTCGCCCCTCGAGGCGATGGGCTCGAAACTCGACCCGAAGGGTGCTCAGCCGGTGTTTTCGCAGCCAGCGAGTGAACGGTGCCAGCGCGTCGCGTTGGCTAGGCGAATCGGTCAGATACGCGTCGAGTAGGCGCTGCGGGAACGTCGCCAGCGTCTCCTGCTGCGCCCGGATCTCCCCGAGGAACGCGGCGCAGTACTTCAGTGCAGCCCTCTGCCTCTGGAAGCCGGAAGCAGGGCTGGACGCGCTGCGCAGTGTCCGAGTGGATCGGAGGAGCTCCCAGGTGCAGTAGCGGCGCAGGATCAGCCGGTCCTCGGGATGGTCGATGCCACCGAGCCAGTCGTTGAGCCAGTGGTCGAAGCGCGTGCCCTCGACGTCGAGCTCCGGCAGCACGCCGGAACGGACCAGCAGTGAGAGGAGGAACGCGACCGACTGTCCCGACCGGGCTCGGGTGATGATCGCCTCGGCGGTGAGCGGCAGGGTCCCGTCCGCGAGCTCGCGGAGCACCATCGCGCACTTGCTCTTGTGCAGCCAGCGTTCGAGCGACGCCGCTTTGCCATGGTGCGTGAGCAGATAGTCAGCAAGCGGGTGGAGATCCTCACGGATCTCTCCCGCATCGTCGGCGAGCAGCTGTTGGATCGCGACGGGCCGGCGGCACTCGACGCAGAGGTGATGTTTGCGGATTTCCTCGATCGAGCCGCATCCAGGGCAGGCCATCGTGATCGGAGTGCCCGCGCAGTCGGCGCAGACCTTCTGGCCATTCATGAACCCGGTGAGGAACACTCTGCGCGCGCACTCGGGACAAGGTTGGGGTCTGCGCATCGCGTAGTAGCAGCGCGCGCATACTCGTCGTCCGTCGAGGTGCGAGGCGACGCGGCCAGGTTCTCCGCAAAGACCACAGGTCTTGATCGGTGCGGTGTAGCAGGCCAGGCAGACGAGTTCCGGGCGACGGACGACGATGGTCGCGTGCTGACCGCACCGCGAGCAGTCGCCGAACGATCGAGGGTCGGCTCGCCAACAGTCACGGCAGAAACGCTGTCCGTCGATGGTGCGCTGCACGGGCCGGACCCGGCCACAGGACGCGCAGGAGACGGACCGGGCCTTCCGCTCGCATCGGGAGCAGTGCCGACCACCGCCCGGCGTCTTGTGGGGCATTCTCACCGCGCGTCCGCAGGACTCACACGTCGGCAACACCACCCGGCTCGCCCCTTCTTTGACCAGCGCATGGGCCAGATTCTGAACGGTCGCTGGCACGTTCGCATGCTGCCCCTCCAGGACTCCGGGCTGCTTGATCAGCGCGAGCTCAAGAAGCCGCTGCGTGAGGGGTACTGGCGCGACCGTATGCACGATCTCAGTGAGTCGCTCGGGAGAGATCTCGGGAACGAGAGGGCGGACGAGAGCGACGACTTCAGCGACTCGCGGCAGCTGCGGAGGCTTGGCCACCGCGGCTACTTCGTACGCGGCCGACGGATCGCCGCGCGAACAGGACGGAGATCACCGATCGCCCCCCGTGTCGCCTCCTCACCCACCGCCACCGGGGTCGAGGCCTCCCGGCGAGTGATCGTCACGAGATCGTCGAGCGAGCACTCCAGCGCATCGCACAACGCCGCCAACACGTCGAGACGCACCCGCTGGGGCGGCTGAGTCACCAGCCGATACACCTGCTCCCGGGACAGGTCGATGCCGCGCTCTTCGAGTAGGGGTTTCAGTTTGGAGGTCTGGAAGATCCCGCGCGACGCCATCACGCTGCGCAGATTCCAGCCGGTGTCGAGCTCAACGGTCATCAGCTTCTCCTTCGATGAGGGCCTTCAGCGCTTCGGCGAGCACACGGTTCTTGTAGTCCGAGCTGACGGAGGCGTAGATCGAGGTCGTCGAGGCATGCATATGCCCGACCTGCTCTTGGACGAATCGATCGGCGTACCCGAACTCCAGAAGGTGTGTGACATAGGAGTGCCGGAGGCTGTGCAACGTCAGGTCCTTCGACAGGCCGGCTTCATCACGCAACTCTGCGAACCTCCGATCGAGATACCCAGCAGACAGACGCGTGCGGCGCTCGGTCACCCAGAGCGCGTCGAGGTCGTCTCCGGGCGCGAAACGGGCCCGGGCCTGCTCGAGCCATTGCTGCATGCCGGGGACCCACCAGTCGAATTCCGGCACCAGCAGCACCGTGCGACGTCGTGGCGCGCCACCGCCCGCCGCCTTCGCCCATCGCACGTGGACCCCGCCGTAGCGGCCCCACTGGCGCATCTTCGCGTTGTGGTGCAAATCGACGGTATCGAGCATCACCGCCTCAGTGCGGCGCAGACCGAACGCGTAGACCGTCTTCAGCAACTGGGCATCCCGCAACGCGCCGAGCGCACCCTTTCGCCCGGAACTCACGAGCAGCTCGACGCGGGCGTCGGCCGTATCGAACAGGCGCTCGATCTCGTCGTACGTGAACGGGCGACGCTTCCCATGGCCTTCGAACTCGAACCGGTGCGCCACGGTGTTCCACGGCAGGCACACCTGCGAAGGGACCTCCCCAAACTCGCGATCGCAGATCTCCATCCAGTCGTACAACGGGTTCGTGAGGTAGTCACAGAACCCACGGATAGACCCATGGTTGGCGCGCATCGTCGACAACGTCCGAGTGCGACCGCCAGACTGAGCAGTGAACTCATCCACATCCGCGACAGTCCACCTCCAAGGCGGTTTGTCCACGAAATCACGGAACCGTGTCACCGTCGCCGTCCGGTTCCGGATCGTCTGCTCACGGAGCCCGCGCGACAGCTGCTGGTTCCGCCAACCATCGATCATCGCACTGAAAACCTGCGCTTCCGGGTTCGCCAGTGCGACGTTCGATGCTGACGTGATCAGCCGAAGCGCCGCTGGAGAAGCCTCAAAATCTTGCATTAGATGCAACAAAGTATGGGACAGTGCATCACTGTGTCAACCCAGATCTCCGCATCCGCGAGATCACGCTGTTATGGGCGGAACACTTCGACACCGAAGGAGCCGAATAGGTATCGATTGCAAGCACGGACAGTTGCATTCACTGCAACATGCGAGGGTTCGTTCCGCGGAGCGAGCCGCCCGCGGATAGAATCGATGCGCACACCCCGCCCGCGACATCCGGAGCTCACACATGCCCACCATCGTCGTCGACGTCATGCCCAAGGCCGAGCTGCTGGATCCGCAGGGCAAGGCCGTCACCGGATCTCTGGATCGCCTCGGCCACGGCCGCTTCGAGAACGTGCGCATCGGCAAGCGCATCGAGATGACCGTGACCGGCGAGGTCACCGACGAGGTGCTCGCGGAGGCGAAGCTCGTCGCCGACGAGGTCCTCTCCAACTCGGTCATCGAGGACGTCGTCGGCATCGAGGTCGTCGAGTGACCGCGCGCATCGGCGTCGTCACCTTCCCCGGATCCCTCGACGACCGCGACGCCCAGCGCGCCGTCCGCATCGCGGGCGCCGAGCCAGTCGCGCTGTGGCACGGATCGCACGACCTCGACGGTGTCGACGCCGTGGTCCTGCCCGGCGGTTTCAGCTACGGCGACTATCTGCGCGCCGGCGCGATCGCCGCGCTCGCGCCCCTCATGAGCGAAGTCAAGGACGCGGCGGGACGCGGGATGCCCGTCCTCGGCATCTGCAACGGCTTCCAGATGCTCGTCGAGGCGCACCTGCTGCCCGGCGGCCTGATCCGCAACGCGCACCAGCAGTTCATCCGACGCGACCAGAAGCTCGTCGTCGAGAACGCGGACACGGCGTGGACGAACGCGTACGAGGCGGGACAGGAGATCATCATCCCCCTCAAGAACGCCGACGGCGGCTACACCGCCGACGCCGAGACGCTCGCGCGCATCGAGGGCGAGGGGCAGGTGGCCTTCCGCTACCGGGGCGTGAACCCCAACGGATCCCTGAACGACATCGCGGGCCTGACCAACGAGCGCGGCAACGTCGTGGGCCTCATGCCCCACCCGGAGCACGCCGTGGAGGCCGGGTTCGGCCCCGACACCGCCGCCGCCATGCGGTCGGGCGTCGACGGGCTCGGGTTCTTCCAGAGCGCCATCTCGGCCCTCGCGGCGCAGGCGGCGTAAGCCCCCGGCGGGCGCCCCGGCGCCTCCCCGACCCACACAACGCAGCCAATTTTCGGGCGTCCCGGCCGCTTCGCGCGGATCCGGGGCCATCGCGACGAAAATTGACTGCGTTGTGTTGTGTGGCGGGCGGTTAGGCGCGGCGGCGGATCGCGAAGATCGCGCCCGCCGCGATCAGGAGTAGCCCCGCGAGTCCGCCTGCGACCCACACGCCCGCACGGTCCGCTCCTGTCGCGAGGAGGCCGTCGGTCGCGCCCGGGGTTGTTGCCGCCTCCGTCGTCGCGCCGGATCCGCTGCCCTCGGCACCCTCGGATCCGGAGCCCGCGCCGTCAGCTCCCGCGGCCGAGCCGTCCGCTCCGGAACCGGCGGATCCGCCCGCGTCGGGCCCCGTTTCAGCGCCGCCCGCTCCCGCGGCGTCGCCCCCGGAGCCGGAACCCGCGGATCCGTCGGAGCCCGCGCCACCCGAGTCCGACCCCGCACCGTCCGCGTCGGACCCGGGGTCGGACCCCGCCCCGGCGTCGCCGCCGGACCCACCGTCCGCGCCCCCGGAGCCGTCGCCCGGCTCCTCCGCGAGCGCGAGGCCCGCGATCCCGGCGCGCAGCCCGGATACCGCCGCATCGAAGGCGGCGTAATCCGCGCCGCCCGTCGTCGCCCGTGCGGCCACGAGAGCCGCGGCGAGCGCGTCGGCGCTCTCGCGGGTGTAGGGCGCCGTGTCGATCGCCTCGGCGCGCGCGATCAGCGCCGGGAGCTCCCGCACCGGCCGCCACTCGAGCTGCCCCGACGCGAGGCCGAGCACGCGCGCGGCCTCGTCGACGTCGGCCTGGTCGCTCTCGGCGAGGCCGGCGATGCGGCGAGCGTCGGCGAGCGCGGCCGCGAAGACCGCGAAGTCGATGGGGATGTAGCGCTCGGGAACCGCCTCGATCCCGCCCGCCTCGTCGATCGCCGCGAGGAGCGCCGTCCGGTCCACCGCCGGGACAGCCCCGGCCGCGGGCGCGAACTCGTACCAGTCGAGGTTCGACACGTACTGGTAGTCGCGGCCCGGGATCGGATCCGCGCGCATCACGACGACGAGCTCGTGGATCCCGGACACGGGCTCCGCCAGCTCGACGGTCGTCTCCTGCCACGCGCCCCACCCGCCCGTCAGCGGCAGGGCCACCTCCGCGACGGGCGCTCCGTCGAGGAAGAACTCGAGCCTCGGGTTCTCGCCCATGCGCTCGTCGCGGGTCGAGGTGCGCACGGTGAGCGCGGCGAGGGGGTCCTCCCCGAGGTCGACCAACGCGTAGGTGAGCTCACCGCCGTCCCACGTGCCCCCGACGTTGCCCTGCTCGGCCGTGCCCTCCTTCGCGAGGCCGCCGCCGTTGTCCGACGTGTAGGCCTCGGCCTGGATGCGCACCGGCGCGATCTCCTCTGCCTCGCCTCCCGCGGCGAAACGGATCCAGTCGAGGTTGATGAGCCAGGGATTCGTTCCCACCGTGCCCTCGAACACGACGTACAGGTCGTGGGATCCGGCGAGCGCGTCGCGCGCGTCGTCGTCGAGGGGCACGTCGATCGTGGCGTATCCGTTCCAGGTCGACGCCGTCGCGGGCGTGGCGATGGACTGCACGAGCGGTCCGTCCGGCGCGTCGAGCCGGAGTTCGAGCGTCGCATCGGCCGCGCTGCGCCCGCTGTTGTTCACGTAGCGGACGAGGACGCTCTCGGGAGCGGACCCCGCGAAGTCGAGCCCGGAGTAGGACAGCCAGCTCCCCGGCAGGACACCGCCGAGGTTCGTCAGGCCGGAGCCCGTCGCGTCGGTGCCGGACTCAACCTTGAGCGATCCGCCCGACCACGCGTCGAAGGCCTCCGCCTCGAGGAGGCGGTATGGCGTGGGCGCGATTTCGAGCGCGTCGGCCGCGCGTCGGAGCGCGGAGAACGCATCGCGCAGCGCGGCTTCGGTCGCGCCCTCGTCGGCAAGGACGCCGGCCGCCTCCTCGCGCGCCGCGTCGAACGCGGCGAACGCGGCGGGGGCGTACGCGCCCGGGACCACGAGACCCGCCTCGTCGGCGAGCTCTGCGAGGCGAGCGCGCCACTGCGGATCCCGGACGATCGCGAGCGTACCGAGGCCGGAGACACCGTCGCCGCGGAGTGCCGCGGCCGTCGTGCCCGTCAGTGCCTCGTCGGCGAACCGCAGCGCGAACGACGCGCGCTCGGCGTCACCCAGGTCGCCCGTGAGCGTCAGTGCGAGCGTCGAAGCGTCTCGCACCTCGGCAGCCGCGGAAATCGAGGCCGGGAGCCCCGGCAGCGCGAGCAGCCCGTCTGCCACGAGGTCGCGGCCCGCCTCGCCGGCGAACCGAGCGCCGCTCAGCGTGACAAGGAGCTCGGCGTCCACGACGCCCGCGGGAGTGGCGAGGACCCGGCCGGGCTCCGCGCGGAGCGTGGCCCCGTCGAAGGTCACCTTGAGCGCGAAGTCGCGCGAGCCGGTCGATGGCGGGGAGGCGAACGCCGCGTCGGAGACCGCGACGACGAGATCATCGACGCTGTCGAGCGTCCCCGAGGCCGCCGCCTGCCCCGCGAGGGCGAGCGTCACGGCCCGGTCGCCCTCGCGCACGGCGGTGAGGGTGAGCCCGTCGGGAACCCCGCTCGCCGTGATGGCGCCGGAGGCGACGAGGTCCTCGCCGTCGCGTCCCGCGAAGGATCCGTTGCGCAGCGTGAGGCCGATCTCGGTGTCGACGGATCCGTCGCCCGCGGCCGCCTCGGTGAACTCCCGCCCGCTCACGACGACGGCGCTCGCGGCGTCGTACACGGAGCTCGGGAGGTCGTCGCTCAGCGACGAGGGCGCGACGCCGTCCGCGGCCCAGCCCGACGGATCCGTCCCCATCGAGAAGACGAGGGACCCTCCGGAAGTGAGCTGGTCGTACGTGACCCACGTGCGGTCGAACGGCTCGCCGTTCAGCTCGGCGTCCTGAATGTAGAAGGCGTCGGGCGTGACGCCGCGGGCCGTGATGTCGAAGGTGCGCCCCGTGTCGTAGGTGATGCGCACGTTGTCGAAGAACGGCGTGCCGATCTGGTACTCGTCGGATCCGGCGTGCACGGGGAACAGCCCGAGCGCGGCGGCCACGAAGGTGGAGGACATGGTGCCCGCGTCGTTGTCCATCGTGGGGAGGAAGCCCTGCGGAGAATTGGAGAACACGCGCGTCTTGACCGCGGGCGTGAACTCGCCGTTCGACGAGGGCGCCTCGTGCGTGGAGCCCGTCGCGATGTACCGGTTCCAGGTCTCCTTCGTGTAGATGTTGCGGACCCAGTACTGGGTCTTCGCCGGCTCGCCGACGTAGTTGAACAGGTAGGGAGCCTGCAGGTCGATCTCGTTGGCGTTGGAGTGCAGCATGCGGCTGCCGTCGTCCGGCGCGTGCTCGCCGAACATGAAGCTGAGCGCCTCGCCCGCCTGTGCCTCACCGCCCATCAGATCGACCATTCCGCCCATGTCGCCCGCGGCGTACCAGTTGTACTGCCAGAGGGTGCCCTGGTACACGTTCCCCACCTCGAAGCGCTCCGGATCCACGTCCGCCCAGCGCCCCGCGGCGTCCTTCGGGAACACAAGACCGGAGCGCGTCCCGTCGGCGAGCGTCACGGCGTCCTCCCGGAAGAGATTCGTCCAGTTTGCGGCGCGGAGCCGGTAGGCGGCCGCGTCCTCGTCGCGGCCGAGCGCCTCCGCGATCGTCGCCATCGCCTGGTCGTCGTAGGCCGTCCCTAGGGTGTCGTCGACCTCGTTGGCGATGTAGCCGCGGCGTACATTGTCGGCGTCGGCGTAGCCGCCCGCCGACTGCGAGACGAGCGCGGGCCACGCGTCCGCGAGCCCGTCGAGCTCGGCGCCCTTGGCGACGGCGTCGGCGATCACGACGGCGGCGCGCTCGAAGCGCACGGTCGGCACCGCGTGCACGGTGCTCGAGAGGGACCCGCGCCCGCTGTCGGCGAAGGAGGCGTAGAGGTCGACGAGCGACTGCGCGATGTCGCGGAACACCTCCGGATAGCCGATGGCGAGGATCTCGTACTTGCGGAAGTCGTCCCAGAGCGCCCACCCGTCGTAGTGCGTGTACCCGTCGGCCTCGTGGATCGCCCCGTCCAGGCCGCGGTACGTGCCGCTTGTGCTCGTCGCGTTCATCGGCATGCCGAACAGGCGGTAGAGGTGCGTGTAGAACAGCGTCTGCAGCTCGCCGTCCGGATCGCTCGCGTCGGACGCGGTCACGGCGAGTCGGCCGAGGATGTCGTTCCACGCGTCCGACGTGTCCGCCCGCACCTCGTCGAACGTGCGCTCGCCCATCTCCGCGGCGAGGTCGATTTCGGCCTGCTCGGCGCTGATCGGCGAGACCGCCACCCGCAGTCCGACCTCCTCGCCAGCGGCGACGCCCACCTCGAGCACCGCGCCGATGTCGGTGCCGTCGCGGTGCGCGGCCGGGGTGAGGGATCCGGATCCGCCCCATGTCTGCACACCCTCGACCGCGTCGGTCGTTTCGACGCGATAGAACATCTCGTAGTCGTAGCCGTTGAAGTGCCCGCCGAACGCGCCGGACAGCGCGACGCGGCCGTCCGGGAGTTCCTCGACGTCGAGGGTCGCGGAGTTGCGGCGCGTGAAGTTGTTGCGCAGGTCGACGACGATCGACGCCGTGCCCGCGTGGGAGAAGGTGAAGCGGTCCTGGCCCGTCCGCACGTCGGTCGTCGCCTCGGCGAGGATCGTCGCGTCCCCCGCGCCCTCCAGGAGCGCGCCGTAGTAGCCCGGCTCGGCCTCCTCCTCGTCGTGCGAGAAGCCCGCCGCGTACGTCGACGTCGCGGGGCGGTCGGTGTAGGTCTCGTAGGTCGGCACGACGAGGAGGTCGCCGCCGCCGCCGGATCCGCCCACACCGTTGAGGTTCGTGTGCGTGAAGCCGGCGATCTGGTCCGCGGCGTAGTCGTAGCCGCTGTGCGCCCGGCCGGGCGCGGTCATGGGGTTGATCTTGACGATCGAGTTCGGCGCCTCGGCACCGGGGAGGTCCTGGCCGAAGTCGTCCTCGGTCGAGACGAAGGCGTTCACCCACTCCGTCAGGTCGGGCGCGGCGGGCGCCGGCTCGGCCGCCAGCGCCGGTGCGGGGACGAGCGTCGCGCCGAGGACAGCGGCGGCGGTCACGAGCGCGGACGCGCGGAGGGAGGGAGACATGCGTGTCTTTCTGAAGAGTGGGAGGGAGGCGTGGCACCGGCGCCGGGCCTTGGGGCCCGGCGCCGGTGTGGGTTGCGCTAGGAAATCGCGCGGCGGCGGGCCCAGAAGAGGACCGCGCCCGCGGCGAGCAGCAGAACGGCGATGCCGGCGGCGAGCACCGTGCCTGCCTGCTCGGCGCCCGTGGGGAGGAGGGCGTCGTCGGACGCCGCGTCCTCGTCCGTCGCGGCGTCCGCGACGGTGACGGTGGACCACCCGACGAGCTCGCCGTCAGCGTCGAGCACGGCGATGCGGTGCTCGCCCGCCGACAGCACGCCCGCGAGGTTCAGCGTCGCCTGGCCGTCGGCGTCCGCGAGCGCCCACCCGAGGCCCACGGGCGACGAGTAACCGTAGGCGTAGGCCCAGGCGCCGGGCTCGAGGCCCGTCAGGCTCAGGACGTCGCCCGAGACCGACGCGCCGATCACACCCTCGAGCGCCGCCGGGAGGTCGGCACCGTTCGCGACGGGGGCCGCCGGGGTGAAGGCCGGCCGCTCGTCCGCGGCGCCGTCACCATCCGCGCCCGAACCGGCACCGTCCGCGGTGCCCTCGGCATCCGCATCCGAACCGGACCCGTCCGCGGCACCCTCAGCATCCGCATCCGAACCGGATCCGTCCGCGGCGCCCTCGGCGTCCGCATCCGAACCGGATCCGTCCGCGGCGCCCTCGGCGTCCGCATCCGAACCGGACCCGTCCGCGTCGCCCTCGGCATCCGCGTCGTCGGCCGCGGCGACGACCGTCACCGTGCGCTCGTGCGTCGTCTCGTTGCCGCGCGCATCCTCCACGCGGTAGGTGAGAACGTAGGTCCCCGCGACTGCGACGTCGACCGTGCCCTCGATCGTGACGGACTCCGTGAGGATTCCGTCGACGTTGTCGACTGCCGAAACACCCTCGAGCGCGTCGAACGACGCACCCAGCTCGATCTCGCCGTCGGCGGGGACCGTGAGCTCGGGGGCGGCGTCGCGCGTCAGCACGACCTCGTCGACCACGCTGTTCACGGGGCTCTCGGCGCCGTTCGCCTCGCTGCGGAGCGTGCGCAGCGTCATGTCGCTGTCGGTTACCTCGATGACCGAGTAGTTGCGCACCTTCTCCTGGTTCATGACCGAGGAGTACCAGGCGTCCGGAGCCGTCGTGTTGTAGTACTTGGATCCGCTCGCCGAGTTGGCCGTGAGGTACAGCACCTCGCCGTCCTTCGCCTCGACCGTGGCCTGGCCCGCGATCTCCTGCGCGTCGGCGAGCTCGCCGTTCTCGATGAGGTAGCTGCGGGTGTAGTTGTGGTCGTGGCCCATGAGCACGACGTCGAACCCGAGCTCCGAGATCGTCTGCGGCATGTTCGTGCGGCGATCGAGGATATCGCCGTCGAACGCGTGCGACGCGACCGAGTAGATCGAGTGGTGGAAGGCGAGCACCTTCCAGGTGGCCTCGTCGCCGTGCTCCGCGATGACCTGCTCCATGAAGGCGTTGTGCGAGGCGTAGTCGCGGCTGTTCGAGTTGATGTTCAGGAACAGAACGTCCTTGTAGATGAACCAGTAGTCACCGCCGGAGCTCGAGCCGCTCGACGCCGCGCCGGCCGTGAGGTCCTCGTTCGGCAGGTTGAAGTGCTGCTCGTACGCCTTCGACCCCACGTCGTGGTTGCCGTTGGTCGCGACGAGCGGCACGCTCGTGAGCTGTTCCGGGGCGAGGAAGGCGCTGTACTCGGCCTCGCTGGAGGCGGTGTTGACCTGGTCGCCGGCCGAGAAAATCATCTCGGCGTCGGGGTAGCTCTCCGTCGCGATGTTCATCGTGTCGACCCAGCCGGCCTCGTCGTTAGCGAGGTTGCCGGACGCGCCGACCTGGGGGTCCCCGAAGAACAGGAACTCGAAGTCGCCCGAGAACGCCTGCGTGCGGAAGGTGTAGACGTCCGACCAGCCAGTGTCGTCGCTTCCGACGCGGTAGGCGTACTCCGTGTTCTCCGCGAGGTCCGTGAACTCGACGTCGCGGAAGAACTCACCGCTCGAGGTACCGCCCGCCGCGGACGGCTCGATGGTCGCGGCCGAGGCGGGGAAGACGCCGTCCGCGACATCCGCCGCCGGCGCGAGCTGCGCGACCTGCGCGACGTCGACGTTCGAGTACCAGGCGAGGTTGCGCGCGGCCTCCGTCTCGCCGACGCCGAGGACGACGTCCGAGATCTCGGCCGGTGCCGCGGCCTCGACGGGCGCGAGCTCCGAGAGGTCGAAGTAGATGTCGCTGCTCGACTCGCGGTCCTGGTAGAGCGCCACCGAGACGGTGTTCTCGCCCGCGTGGAGGAGCTCCGCCGGCACGTGGAACGAGCTCGTGATGGGGTTGCCGTTGCTGTTGCCCGCGTACGTCAGGTTCGGGTTGGCCGCCTCGTCGACGCGCCCGTCCTCGTACCCGGCCACCTGCTCGCCGTTGACGTAGATCCGGATCGCGTCGTCGTAGGTCACGGTGCCGTCGAGGGCGCCGATCTCGGCGAGCTCCGCCGCGGAGATGTCCACGTCGGTCCGGAAGTGGTACGTCTGGACCGTGTCCGAGGATCCGGGCTGGGTGTAGGTGAGCAGCGTGTTCGCGACGAAACCGCCGCCGAGGTCGGCCGCGCCGCGCTTCGAGCCGAAGCTCCCCGTGCCCGTCTTCCAGGCCGCGTCGTCGAAGTCGGCGAGCGTCCAGGAGAGGGATCCGTCGCCGGAGGGATCCGTGTTGTTGTCCGAGTAGCGCCAGGTCGAGTCCGTGTCGAGGTACGCGTCCGGGAGCTCGATCGGCGCGGGGCCGAACTCGAACCAGTCGAAGTTGCCGACGTAGGGGTGCGCGTCGTCGGTCGTCGCGTGCATCACGACGATGAGCGTGTGCTCGCCGGTCACCTCGGCAGGCAGGTCAACGGACACCGTGTCGTAGGCGTTCCAGTTCGACCCCGTCACGGGCAGGTCGACGGTCACGAGCTTGTTCGCCTCGGACGTGTCGTCGAGGTAGAAGTCGAGCGAGGCGTTCTGCCCCACGCGGCTCGAGTTGTTGACGTAGCGCACCGTGAGCTGCTCCGGTGCGATCTCGCCGAAGTCCACGGCGTCGTACGAGATCTCCGCGCCGTCCCAGGTGCCGCCCACGTTGCCGAGCGACTCGCCGACCGCGTCAGTGGACGTCTCGGTCTTGGTGCCGCCGCCGTTGTTGCCGGTGTAGCTCTCGGCCTCGATTCGGAGGGCCTCGGCGACGGTGCCGTCGCTCGCGGCCTGCGCCACGGGTCCGGTCGCGGCGGACGCCGGGAGGGTGACCGCCGCAAGGGAGCCCGTCGACAGCGTGAGGAGGAGGGCGCCGGCGATGCCGCGCCGCCCCAGGGGGATCCGTGCCGTTCTGGCCGCGCCGTCGGGCGGGGCCGGTCTGCTGCTATGCAAGGTGTCACATACCAATCTCGAGTTGTCTTCGTCTGTGCGGAAGGTCGCCGAGGCGCCCCGTGTAACGGTGGAGACCGGGTGTGGCCCGCACGCGATATTTTGTGGAACGTTGCGTAACGCGCAGGCGAAGGGTTACCCCGCGCTCAGCAGAATCACGCCGCCGGTGTCCCCCGCCCAGACCGCGTCGAGGCCCGCGACGAGCGCCGCGCGGGCGCGGGAGTCCGTGACGGTGCTGGGGTCGAGCGCTCCGTCCGCGCTCGCGGCGGATCCGCGCGACGTCGCGCCGTCCCACACGACGGCGGTGACGTTCTCGGTCGGCTCCGCCACCTGCGCGCCGACGAGGAGGAAGGACCGATCGAGGAGCTGGGCGGACTCGAGCGAGAACACGTCGACGACGCCGGCGCCGAGGCCGACCACGACGTCCGGATCCGCCGCGAGGGCCTCCGCGAGCGCCGCGGCTACGCCGTCCGCGTCGGGCGTCGGCGCGGCAAACACGTCGGCGTCGACGCCCGCGTCTGCCGCCAGCGCCACCGCCGCGTCGCGCATCGTGGCTGCCCCGGCCTCGTCCGCGCGGAGCACGATGGCGAGCGTTGCCCCGGGGAGGGCGGGAAACGCGTCCGCGTCCGGCGGCGCGGCGAGCGTCGTGGCGCCGGGGACGGGGTCCGCGGGGAGGACGGGTGCGGCCGCGGGCGGGGCGGGATCCGCCGCTCCTCCGCAGCCCGCCAGGACCGCAAGGAGGAGGAGCGGGGTGGCGGCGCGCAGGATCCTCATCCGGGCAGTGAACACGGCGGCCTCGCCGTCCCGGTGACGCACGGGTGTCCGCCCGGTGAACGGCCGGCAGGGGCCCCGCCGGCGATACGCTCGCACCATGACCTCCTCTCTCGTCGTTTCCGTGCCCACCCAGCAGCTCGCCGAAGACGTGCGGGCGCTCGTCGACCCCTCGCTCGGCATCGAGATCGTGCTGTGGGAGGACGGAGAGGCTCCGCGCGACGACATCGGCATGGTCGTGCCGCCCTACATGAAGCAGGGATCCATGCTGCGCGCGCTGGAGACGATCCGGCCGCGCCTCGTGCAGGGCCAGGCGATCGGCTTCGACGGCGTCGCGGACGTCCTGCCCGAGGGCCTCGTCTACGCGAACGGCACGGGCGTGCACGAGACGGCCACGGCGGAGCTCACGCTCGGCCTGCTCCTCGTCGCCCAGCGCGGCCTCGACGACGTCGTGCGCCGCCAAGATCGTGCCGAGTGGCGCGCCGAGTGGACGCCGGGCCTCGCGGACAAGCGCATCGTCCTGCTCGGCTACGGCGGCGTCGGCAAGGCGATCGCGACCCGACTCGCGCCCTTCGAGGTCGACGTGGTGCCCGTGGCGTCCCGCGCCCGCGTCGAGGACGGCGTCGAGGTGCACGGCATCGATGAGCTGACCGGCCTGCTCGCGGGCGCGGACATCCTCGTCAACGTCCTCCCGGGCGGCCCCGCGACGCGGCACCTCATCGACGACGCCGCGCTGGCCGCGCTCCCCGACGGCGCCCTCGTCGTCAACGTGGGCCGCGGCCCGACGTTCGACACCGACGCCCTCGTCGATCACGTCACGCGCGGACGGATCCGCGTCGCGAGCGACGTCTTCGACCCCGAGCCGCTGCCCGCCGACCACCCGCTGTGGGGCCTCGACGGCGTGTTCGTCGCGCCGCACGTGGGCGGGCTCTCGGCCGCCATGCGCCCCCGCATCGCGCGCCTCGTGGCGAGCCAGGCCGAGCGCCTCGCCCGCGGCGAGCGCCCGGCCAACATCGTCCTGGGCGGCTGAGCCCCCGCACGCCCCCGCCCCCAGACAAGTCCACATTTCTCCGGCACGTCTCCGTGGAATCCACGGAGACGTGCCGGAGAAATGTGGACTTAGGGGCGAGGGGTGTCGATGTCCTCGCCCGAGAAGAGGTCGTCACACGGGATCTCGCGGACGCCGTGTGACGCGAGGTAGCTGCGCGCGCCGCGGTCCCCCGCGAGCTGCGCGGCGAGCGGGGCGACGTGCGCGGATCCGATCAGCACGGGATGGCCCGGCCGGCCCCCATACGTCGCCTGCACGAGCGCGTCGGGGCCCTCGGCGGCCGCGAGGATCCGCGCCACCGCCGCCGCGGGCAGGTCCGGGGTGTCGACGGGGATAACGAGCACGGATCCGCCCGCCGCGGCCAGGGCCGCCCGGAGCGTCGCGGACACGCCGCGCTCCCAGTCGGCCGCGTGGACGACGCGCGCGCCCCGCGGGACGAGGGCGCGCGCGTCGTCCGCCCGGGCGCCGAGGGCGACGACAACGTCGGCCACGCCGCCGCCCGCGAGCGCGCGCACAGCGCGCGCGAGCCACGGCGTCCCGTCCGCCGCCCGGGCGAGCGCCTTGGGCCCGCCGAAGCGCCGCCCGGCGCCGCCGGCGAGCACGACCCCCGTCACCGCATGCATGCCCTCACGGTAATGGGACGAGCACGGCTCAGGGAACGTTGTGCCCGGCCGCGCGGATGAGCGAGTACCACTCGCCGCGGGTCAGCGGCAGGTCGCTCCCCTCCGCCGCCGCGGTCACGCGCGCCGGCGTCGTCGTGCCGAGCACGACCTGGATCCCCGCGGGGTGGCGCGTGATCCACGCGACGGCGATCGCCATCGGATCCACGCCGTACTTCGCGGCGAGCCGATCGATCTCGGCGTTCAGCTCCGGGTACTCGGGCGAGCCGAGGAACACGCCGGTCCCGAAGCTGGCCTGGAACGGCGACCACGCCTGCAGGGTGATGCCCTGGATCCGCGCGTACTCGACGAGCCCGCCGCCGTCGCGGGTGATCGCGTCGTCGACGTCGGCCATGTTGGCCGAGAGGCCCTGGGCCACGAGGGTCGAGTGGGTGATCGACAGCTGCACCTGGTTCGCGACGATCGGCTGCGTCACCGCCGTCTTCAGCAGGTCGATCTGGCGCGGCGTGTGGTTCGAGACGCCGAAGCTGCGCACCTTGCCGGAAGACTCGAGGTGGTCGAACGCGCGAGCGACCTCCTCGGGCTCCACGAGCGCGTCCGGCCGGTGCAGCAGGAGGACGTCGAGGTAGTCGGTCTTCAGCGCCGCAAGCGAGCGCTCGGCCGAGGCCACGATGTGGTCGTACGAGTGGTCGTAGCCCCACGGATCCGAGACGATGCCGGTCTTCGTCTGCAGGACGATGCCCTCCCGCTCCGACGGCGACAGGCCGAGCGCGTCGGCGAACCGCTGCTCGCACAGGTGATAGCCGCCGCCCGGGTGGTTGAACCCGTACAGGTCGGCGTGGTCGAAGAAGTCGATCCCCGCCTCCCGCGCCGCGGTGTACAGCTCGCGGATCTCCTCGTCAGACTTCTCGGGGATCCGCATCATCCCCGCGACGACGTTCGGCACCGAGGATCCGGTCGATCCCCACGCAACACTTCGCATCGTTCTCCCGATGTGATCTCGGCGGGGCCGGTCGACGGTGACCGGCGCGCTGCGCCTTCTCCCGCGGACGCTACTCCCCCGCGGCCGCCGGTGCGCGAATCGGCGCACATTCCCCGAGCGGCATCACCGCGCGGCCGCAATAAACCCGCAATCTGCGGCGCCTACATTGGGCAGATGCTCGACCTCGCCCGCCCGATCCTCGACCGCCGCGCCCGCGGGCGGCGCGTCGCCGTCGTGACCGTCACCCACGTGGCCCGGAGCGCCCCGCGCGGGCTCGGCGCCGCCATGGCCGTGTGCGACGACGGCGAGATCATCGGATCCATCTCGGGCGGATGCGTGGAGGGCGACGCGGTCGAGCTCGCGCACCTCGTTCTCGCCGACGGGTGCGCCCGCACCGCACGCTTCGGCTTCGACGACGACACGG
The DNA here is from genome assembly GCF_009709595.1 of Microbacterium sp. ZXX196. Classification (NCBI taxonomy): domain Bacteria; kingdom Bacillati; phylum Actinomycetota; class Actinomycetes; order Micrococcales; family Microbacteriaceae; genus Microbacterium; species Microbacterium sp. ZXX196. The sequence continues at coordinate 73,344 of NZ_WMEE01000005.1, read as the reverse complement.
CCCACGCCGCCGGCCTCGCCTGCGGCGGGCAGGTCGACGTGCTGGCGCACGCGGTCGACGACGCGCTCGCCGCGGCGCTCGCGCCGGCCGCGCGGGGCGAGGCCACGACGATCGGGATGGACCTCGCGACGGGCCAGCTCGCGGATCACCCCGAGCTCGCGGCCGCGGCGCTCCTGCGCGAGACGCGGCTGCTCGCGGGCGCACGCCCCGTCCTCGCCCTCAGCCGCGCGCCCCGCCCGCGGCTGATCCTCCTCGGCGCCACCGAGCACGCCGCCGCCCTGTGCCGCGTCGCGACCGCCGCGGGCTACGCCGTGACCGTCTGCGACCCGTGGTCCGTGCTCGCCACCCCCGAGCGCTTCCCCGACGCCGCCGAGGTACGGGTGGAGATGCCGCAAGTCCTGCTGGCGAATCCGGGCCCCGTTGACCACCGCACGGCCGTCGTCGTCCTGACCCACGACACGCGGCTCGACGTGCCCGCGCTCGCGGCGGCGCTCGCGCTCCCCGTCGGGTTCGTCGGCGCGCTCGGCGCGCGCCGCACCGTCGGCCGGCGCGCCGAACTCCTCGCCGAGGCGGGCGTCGCCGCCGCAGACATCGCCCGGATCCACTCGCCGCTGGGGCTGGACCTCGGCGGGTCCTCCCCCGAGGAGACGGCTGTGTCCGCCCTCGCCGAAATCCTCGCCGCGCGCTTCGGCGGATCCGGCCTGCCGCTGCGCGACCTCGACGGGCCCCTCCACCGCGATCGCGTCGCGTCCGAGCCCGCCGCCTGCGCCGAGAGCGGGGTGTGATCGTGGACCTCACGGCCGTGACCTCCTACCGCCGCGCCGCGTCGCGCGCGGACCTCGCCCTCGCCCCCGGCGAGGAAGTCCTCGGCGGCGGGACCTGGCTCTTCAGCGAGGCGAACCCGCACGTGACGGGGCTCGTCGACCTGCAGGCGATGGGGTGGGCCCCGATCGAACCGCAGGGTGGCGGGCTCCGCATCGCCGCGACCTGCACGATCGCCGAGCTCGTCGCGTACGGCGAGGCCGCGAACATCCCCCTGTTCGGCGAGGCCGCGAACGCGCTCCTCGCCTCGTTCAAGATCTGGCACACGGCGACCGTCGGCGGCAACATCGCCCGGTCATATGCCGCCGCGGCAATGGTGTCGATGGCCGTCGCGTTCGATGCCGAGGCGCTCATCTATACGCCCGACGGCGGCGAGCGCCGCACGAGCGTCGCGGCGATCCCCGCCGGCAACGGCGAGAACACGCTCGCGCGCGGCGAGGTGATTCGCGCGATCGACATTCCCGCCGCCGCGCTCCGGGGCCGCACGGCGCTCGCGAAGGAGGCGCTCGCCGAGCACGGCCGCTCGGGCGCCGTCGTGACGGGGCGCCGCGACCCGGACGGATCCACGCTCGTCGCCGTCACGGCCGCCACGCTCACCCCGCGCCTCGTGCGCTTTCCCGCCCCGCCGAGCGCCGACGCGCTGCGCGCCGCCGTCGCGGGCATGGGCGGCTGGTACACGGATCCGCTCGGATCCGCCGACTGGCGCCGCGGCGTGACCCAGGTGCTCGCCGAACGCGTCCGAAAGGCCCTGGCATGAGAATCGACGTCAACGGCTCCGCCCTCGAGACCGCGCCGCGGCCCGGCCAGTGCCTGCGCACCCTCCTCCGGGAGCACGGGCACACCGAGGTCAAGAAGGGGTGCGACGCGGGCGACTGCGGGGCGTGCTCCGTCATCCTCGACGGATCCCCCGTGCACTCCTGCCTCATCCCCGCCGCGCGGGCGGAGGGATCCGTCATTGCGACCGCGGCGGGGCTCGCGCCGGGCGACGAGCTGCACCCCGTGCAGGAGGCCCTCGCGACGGGGTTCGGCTTCCAGTGCGGCTTCTGCACGCCCGGCATGAGCGTGACGGCCGCCTGCCTGGGCCCCGACGACGCCGACGATCTTGACCGCCGCCTGAAGGGCAACCTCTGCCGGTGCACGGGGTATCGCCCGATCCGCGAGGCGATCGAGTCCACGCTCGGCCCCGTGCGCGAGACGGGCGCGCGGGCCGAGCCGGGCGCCGTGGCCGAGACGGGCGCGGGCGGCGTGCGCGAGTCGGTCGTCCCCGAACCGGCGCGGCGCGTGGTCCAGGGGCTCGAGCCGTTCACGTTCGACGAGGTGCCCGCGGGCACGCTCGTGCTGCGGGTGGTCACCTCCCCGCACCCGCACGCGCGGATCCGCGCCATCCGCACGGCCGCGGCGCTCGCGCACCCGGGCGTCGTCGCCGTGTTCACGCACGCCGACGCGCCGGACGTGCTCTACTCGACCGGCCGCCACGAGCGCCACACGGACGACGCGGCGGACACCCGGATGCTCGACGACGTCGTGCGCTTCGTCGGCCAGCGCGTCGCGGCCGTCGTCGCGGAATCCGCCGAAGCCGCGGACAACGCGTGCCGCCTCGTCGAGGTCGACTACGAGATGCTCCCGGCCGTGTTCGATCCGGACGAGGCGCGCTCCCCCGGCGCCCCCGTGATCCACCCGGGGCGGACGCCGGGAGACCGGGTCGCGGACGCGAATCGCAACGTCGTCGCCGACCTGCACACGGGCCGCGGCGACGTCGAGGGCGCGCTCGCCGGATCCGCCGTCGTGATCGACGAGACGTGGAGCAACGGGCGCACGATCCACGCGCAGCTCGAGACGCACGGATCCGTCGGTTGGCTCGCGGAGGACGGATCCCTCGTGATCCGCTCCTCGACGCAGGTGCCGTTCCTCACGCGCAACGAGCTCGCGCGCGTGTTCGGCCTGGAGCGGGAGCGCGTGCGCGTGTTCGCGCCGCGGGTCGGCGGCGGCTTCGGCGGCAAGCAGGAGATCTTCACGGAGGACCTCGTCGCGCTCGCGGTGCTCGCGACGGGCCGGCCGGTCGCGTACGAGTTCAGCCGCACGGACGAGTTCCTGCGGTCGAGCTTCCGGCACCCCATGCGCACGCGGGTGCGTCTCGGTGCCGACGCCGCGGGCCGATTCACCGGGATCGCCATCGAGCTGCTCAGCGACACCGGCGCATACGGCAATCACGCCTCCGGGGTGATGCACCACGCGCTGTCCGAGTCGGTGTCGCTCTACAACGTCCCCGCCGTGCGGATCGACGCGGAGGCCGTCTACACGAACAACCCGCCCTCCGGCGCCTTCCGCGGGTACGGGCTGGGCCAGGTCATCCTCGCCGTGGAGTCGGCGGTCGACATGGTCGCGGAGCGCCTCGGAATGGATCCGTTCGCGCTCCGGCGCGCCAACGCGATCCGCGACGGGGATCCAATCATGCACGCCTCCGGCGAGATCGACGCGGGCACGCTGTGGGGCTCGTACGGCCTCGACCAGTGCCTCGACCAGGCCGAGGCCGCGCTCGCGGGACCGGACGACGTGCCGGCCCCCGCCGGGTGGCTCGTGGGCGAGGGCGTCGCGGCGGCGATGATCGCGACGATGGCGCCGTTCGGGCACGTCGCGCACGCCTCCGTCACCGCCCACCCCGACGGATCCTTCACGGCCCGCACCGGGACCGCCGAGTTCGGCAACGGGTCGACGACCGTGCACCGCCAGATCGTCGCGAGCGTCTTCGGCGTCCCGGTCGCCCGGGTCCGCATCGTCCACGCCGACACCGACGTCGTCGAGCACGACACCGGGGCGTTCGCGTCGGCGGGCCTCACCGTCGCGGGCAAGGCGCTGTACGCGGCGGCGCTCGCGCTGCGGGACCGAATCGGCGGATCCGTGCCGCGGGAAGACGAGACGGCCACCGGATCCGAACTCGGCGAGAAGCGGTCGCTCGCGTTCAACGTGCACGCCGTCCGCGTCGCGGTCGACCCGGAGACCGGATCCGTCCGGGTGCTCCGACAGGTGCACGCGGCCGACGCGGGCACGGTGCTGAACCCCGCGCAGTGCGTGGGGCAGATCGAGGGCGGCGTCGCGCAGGGCCTCGGCGGCGCGCTCTACGAGGAGATCCACCTCGCGGAGGGGCGCGTGACGAACCCCATGTTTCGGGCATACCGCGTGCCGCAGTTCGTGGACGTGCCGGTCACGCACATCTCGTTCGCGACGACGCACGACGACCTGGGGCCGTTCGGCGCCAAGTCCATGAGCGAGAGCCCCTACAACCCCGTCGCGCCCGCGCTCGGAAACGCGATCGCGCGCGCGCTCGGATCGCGCCCCTTCGAGCAGCCCTTCACCCGCGACCGGGTGTGGCGCCTCGCCGGCGGCGCGTAACTCCGTCGCGCCCGCCCCTAAGTCCACATTTCTCCGGTAAGTCTCACCGCCTGGCGGTGAGACTTACCGGAGAAATGTGGACTTGTCGCTGGGTATTACGACACGAGCGCCAGGATCGGGTCGAGGAGGAAGTAGACCACGAAGAGGATCGAGATGAGCCACATCAGCCAGTGGATCTCGCGGATCCGGCCGCGCGCGAGCTTCACGAGGACGAACGCGACGAAGCCCGCGCCGATGCCGTCCGAGATCGAGTAGGTGAACGGCATGATCACGATCGTGAGGAACGCCGGGATCGCGACGTCGAGGTTGCGCCAGTCGACACCCGCGATCTGCGTCATCATGAGGAACCCAACGAGCACCAGCGCGGGCGCGGCCGCCTCGTAGGGCACGAGCGCGACGAGCGGCGCGAACAGGGTCGCGAGCAAGAACGCGACGCCCGTCACGATCGACGCGAGCCCCGTGCGCGCGCCCTCGCCGACCCCGGCGCTCGACTCGACGAACGCGGTGTTCGAGGAGACGGATCCCACGCCGCCCGCGATCGCCCCGACCGAGTCGACGAGGAGGATCCGCCGGGCCTTCGGCGGGTTGCCGTCGGCGTCGAGCAGGTGCGCCTCCGCGCCGACGGCGACCATCGTGCCCATGGTGTCGAAGAAGTCGGCGAGCAGCAGCGAGAACACGAGCAGGACGAGCGTGACGGCGCCGATGCTCTGGAAGGATCCGAGCAGGTCGAACTGGCCGATCAGCGAGAAGTCGGGCACGGCCATCACGCCGTCGAAGGTCGGGGCGCTGTTGAAGCCGCCCGGGTTCTCCTCCGACCGCTGGCCGATGTGCAGCGTGTTCTCGAGCACGATCGCGAGGACCGTCGCGGCGAGGATCGAGATGAGCAGCGCGCCCTTGACGCGCCGCACGTGCAGCACGATCGTCAGCACGAGGCCGACGACGAACACGAGGATCGGGAGCGTGCCGAGGTTGCCGAGCGCGAGGATCGTGGACCCCTCGTTCGTCACGAAGCCCGCGTTGCCCAGGCCGATGAGCGTGATGAACAGCCCGATGCCGACGCCGATCGCGACCTTCAGCTCCTGCGGCACGGCGCGGAACACGGCCTCGCGGAAGCCCGTCAGCACGAGCACGAGGATGATGATGCCCTCGATGACGATGACGCCCATGGCGTCGGCCCACGTGACGCCCTCGATGCCCGCGATCGAGAACGCGACGACCGCGTTCAGCCCGAGGCCCGCGGCGAGCGCGAGCGGGTAGTTCGCGACGACGCCCATGAGGATCGAGAGGATCCCCGCGATCAGCGCGGTCGCCGAGGCGATGGCGGCGAAGTTGGACCCGTCTCCGGATCCACCCCCGAGGAACGCGCCCGTGCCGTCAGGCGTCGTCCCCAGGATGAGGGGGTTCAGCACGACGATGTACGCCATGGCGAAGAAGGTCACGAGGCCGCCGCGGACCTCCGTGCCGATCGTCGAGCCGCGCTCGGTGATGCGGAAGTAGCGATCGATGCGTCCGCGCGGTGGGGCGGAGGTGGTGGCGCTCATTTCGCCGATTTTCGCACAGCAGCCTGACCGTTTCCGGGCGCCCCGACGCTCTTCGACAGGCGTAGGCTCGGCCTGCGCGCCGATATCCCGAGAGCGCGCCTGGCGCGCCCCGCGCGTCATCTTCACGGAGTCCAAGGAGGACCACAATGGGTTTTGACGGAAAGATCGCGCTCGTCACGGGCGGCGGATCGGGCATCGGCGAGGCGACGGCGAAGGAGCTCGCGGCGCTCGGCGTGAAGGTCGTCGTCACCGACATCAAGCTCGAGGCCGCGCAGCGCGTCGTGAACGAGATCGCGGCGGCGGGCGGGGAGGCCGCCGCGTTCCAGGGCAACACCGCTGTCGCCGAGGACAGCGAGAAGGCCGTCGCGTTCGCGAAGGAGACCTACGGCAAGCTGAACTACGCGTTCAACAACGCCGGCATCGGCGGCGCGAGCGCGCCGATCGGCGAGATGGACATCGCCGCGTGGGACACGGTCGTCGGCATCAATCTCAACGGCGTCGCGTACGGCATGCGCTACCAGGTGCCCGCGATCCTCGAGGCGGGCGCCGAGGAGGGCGCCATCGTCAACATGGCCTCGATCCACGGCACCGTCGCCGCCCTCGGCAACGGCGCGTACACCGCGACGAAGCACGCGGTCGTCGGCGTGACCAAGAACGCGGCCGCCGAGTACGGCCCCCAGGGCCTGCGCATCAACGCCGTCGGCCCGGGCTACATCGACACGCCGCTCCTCGCCGGGGCACCCGACGAGATCAAGCAGGGCCTCGTCGCGAAGCACCCCCTCGGCCGCCTCGGCCGCGCCGACGAGATCGCCAAGGTCGTCCGCTTCCTCCTGAGCGAGGACGCCTCGTTCGTCACGGGCGCGTACTACCTGATCGACGGCGGCTACACGACCGTCTGATCGTCCGGACGGGCCCCGCGACGCGCCTCGCGTCGCGGGGCCCGTCGCATTCCCGAAACACGCGGCGCCTACGGTAGGGCGGGTAGGAGTCCTATCACCATGGCCGGCACACCGGCCGGCTCAGGGCGGGGACCGAGATCCTGACAGGGAGCCGGAACCATGTCCGCATCCGACATCGTCGATAAGTCCGCCGAGGGGCGCACCGCCCGCCAGTACCACATCGGCGTCGCGCCGGGCGAAATCTCGTCCGTCGCCCTCCTGCCCGGCGATCCGTTCCGGGTCCCGCTCGTGGCCGAGTTCCTCACGGACGTCGTGGAGGTCGCGCACAACCGCGAGCACCGCACGATGACCGGCTGGTACAAGGGCCGGCACATCACGGCCACCTCGACCGGGATGGGGTGCCCGTCGACCGCGATCGCGGTGGAGGAGCTCGCCCGCGTCGGCGTCTCGAGCGTCATCCGCGTCGGGAGCTCCGCGGCGCTGCAGCCGGGCATCGAGCCCGGCGACCTCCTCGTGAGCGAGGGGTCGCTGCGCAACGACGGCACGACGGCCGCCTACGTGCACGCGGGCTATCCCGCGGTCCCCGACACGCTCCTGACCGCGCGGCTCGCCGCCGAGTCCGCCCGCATTGCCGAGGCCGCGGGCACGCGCTCGCACACCGGGATCAGCGCGTCGGACGACGCCTTCTACGCGGAGACCCCGGAGTGGATCCAGCAGCTCGCCGGCATGGGGATCCTGAACGTCGAGATGGAGGCCTCGGCGATGTACGTGGTGGCGCGCCTGCGCGGGATGCGGGCCGGGATGGTGTGCGCCTGCTCGAGCAACCTCGTGGACGGCGCCTCGCTGTACAGCGAGAAGAACCGCGCCCTGAAGGACGGCTGGATGCGCAGCATCGAGGCGGCGCTCGAGACCGCCGTCGCCCTCGAGCTCTGACGCCCGCTCAGCGCCCGAGCGCCTCCTTGACGACGACGAGGCGCGCGGGCGCCTGGCGCGACCACCACCGGTGGGGGGTGCCGCCGCCGACGTAGGCCGAGTCCCCCGGCGCGAGGCGGTGCTCGACGCCGTCGAGCTCGACCGCAACCTCGCCCGCGACGACGTAGAGAAACTCCCCCTCCTCGTGCCGGAAGGCGTCGCCGGGGTCGGACCGCTCCACGTCGACCTCCATGGGATGAAAGCGCGCGGGCGCGCGGGCGAGCATCCGCGCCGTGCCCGCGGAGAAGGATGCGGGCACGGCGCCCGTGCCCGCGCGCTGCACCTCGAAGCGGCAGTCGGACGGCGGCGCGCCGTCGGACGCCGCGATCAGCTCGATCGGGCTCGTCTCCATGGCGAGCGCGATTCGCCGGAGGGATGGCAGGCTCGGCTGCACGATCCCCCGCTCGAGCTGGCTGAGGAAGGCGTGGGACAGCTCGGTGCGGGCACCGAGCTCGACGAGCGTGAGGGACCTCGCCCGGCGGATCCGGCGGATCTCCGCGCCGAGGCGCGCGGCCGCCCCCGCGTCGCCCGGTGCCCCCTCGAACGTCACGTCAGCCCCTGGCGACGCCCTGTTCCTCGGCGAACGCGTCGAGCTCCGCGAGGAACGCGGCCTTGCGCCCGGGCGTCAGCCACGAGGCCTCGAACGAGTTCCGCGCGAGCGTCACGAGGTCGGCCGGCTCGAGCCCCGCGTGCTCGGCGAGGAGCACGTAGTTCTCGGCGACGTAGGCCCCGAAGTAGGCGGGATCGTCGGAGTTCAGCGTGACGCGCACGCCCTCGCGCATGAGCTGCACGATCTCGTCGGCCTTCATGCTCTCGGTGACGAACGAGTTCGACGAGGGGCAGCAGGTGAGGCCCAGGCCGCGCTCGCGCACGACGGAGACGAGCGCCGGGTCCTCGACGACGTTCGTGCCGTGGTCGATGCGGTCGACGCCGATCTCCTCGATGACCTGCCGGATGTGCTCGATGGATCCGTCCTGGTCGATATCGCAGTGCATCGTCAGGAGGAAGCCCTCCTGCTTCGCGCGGGCGAAGACGGCGGCGAACTTCTCGGGAGGGTTGCCGCGCTCGTCGGAGTCGAGGCCGACGCCGACGATCCAGGCGCGGTACGGGAGCGCCTCCATGAGGGTCGCCATCGCGAACTCCGCCGAGAAGTCGCGCAGGAAGCACAGGATCAGCTCGGCCGAGACGCCCAGCTCCGCCTGGGCGCGCACCGCGGCGCGGCGATAGCCCCCGATGACGTCCGCGAACGGCACGCCGCGGCTCGTGTGCGCCTGCGGGTCGAAGAACATTTCGACGTGGCGGACGCCGTCGGCGGCCGCGCGTGTCAGATACGCCCACGCGAGGTCCTCGAAGTCGCGGGCCGTCTGCAGCACGCCCATGGCGGGGTAGTACACGGCGAGGAAGCTCGTGAGGTCCGTGAAGTCGTAGGTGGCGCGCACCTCCTCCACAGTCGACTCGGCGAGGGCGATGCCGTTGCGCTCGGCGAGGGCGAACTTCAGCTCGGGCTCGAGCGTGCCCTCCAGGTGCAGGTGGAGTTCGGCCTTGGGGAGGGCGCGCGCGAAGGCGGCGAGATCGATCGTCATGGGGCTAATCTTTCGGGTCAGGCGCGGCCGGCCATGCCCATGCGCGCGAGCAGCACGGACTCGACGATCGCGACGAGGTTGTAGAGAACGAGGGCGGCGGCGGTGACGAGCACGACGGCGGCCCAGAGCGCGGAGAACTGCGCGGAGGCGCTGAACTGCCCGAGGCTCCCGCCGATCCCGCCGCCGACGGCGAGCCACTCCGCGAGGAGAGCGCCGGTGATGGCGCCGGGGATGGAGATCCGCACCGCCGCGAGCAGCGCGGGCACGGAGCTCGGCAGGGCCACCTTCACGAGCGCGGTCCAGGCGGATCCGCCGTACACCGCGATCAGGTCGTTCATCTGGGGCGAGGTCGACCGCAGCCCGAACACGATGTTCACGAGGGCCGGGAAGAGGACGACGATGCCGCCGATGACGGCGACCGACCAGAAGTCGCGGCCGAAGATGAGGATGATCACGGGCGCCATCGCGACGAGCGGGACAGATCGCAGGAGCATCGCGATCGGCATGAGCGCCGCCTCGATCCCCCGGCTGAGCTGGAAGGTCATGGCCGCGAGCAGCGCGACGAGGAGGCCGGCGGCGAAGCCGATCGCGGCGTGGCCGAGCGTCACGGCGAGCAGCCCCGTGAGCTCCGCGAGGTGCGCGGAGGCGTCCTCGCCGCTGACGAGGTACTCCCACACGTCCGCCGGCCCCTTGCCGACGTAGGGCGTCACGGCGAACGCCCACAGCGCGAGCTGCCAGAGCGCCACCACGGCGACGAGGGTGAGGGCGAACGTCGTCAGGCTGCGCGCGAGCGCGCGGCCGGTCGCGCGGCGCGCCTCGCGCCGGACGTCGGCGCTCACGAGGCCACCCCCTTCGACCACGGCGCGATCGCGCGGGCGAGGAGCGCCACGATGAGGTACCCCACGAGCGCGACGGCGCCCGAGACGAGCGCGAGCGCCCACACGCGCGCCGCGTCGATGTTCTGCTGGGCCGCGATCATCGCGGGGCCCACGCCGAGCTCGACCTTGCCGAAGAACTCGCCCAACACGGCCCCGAGGAACGCGGCCGGGACGGCGACCTGGAGCGCGTTGAGGATCGCCGGCAGCGCCGCGATCAACCGCACCTTCCGCAGCTGCGTGAGCCGGGATCCGCCGTACACGCTGACGACGTCGAGGGCCGCGGGATCTGCCGCCTTCAGCCCGAGGAGCGAGCCGACGACGGTTGTGAAGAACACGCTGAGCGCCGCGAGGAAGGCGGCGTTGCCGGACGGCTCGCCCGCGTCCGGGACCGGGATGATGACGACGAGGAGGATTCCGATCGCCACGACCGGAATGCAGTACGTGATGATCGCGAGCTGCATGATTACGCCCTCGAGGCGGGGGAAGACGAGCACGATCGCCGCCGCGAGGAGGGCGAGCCCGTTGCCCCAGGCGTATCCGATCCCCGCCTCCGCGATCGTGACCGAGAAGTTGCGCGCGTAGAAGTCCCACCCGGAGGCCGCGATGCTCGCGATGACCTCGGGCGGCGTGGGGATGGCCTGCGCGCCGCCCGGGCCGACGCTACCGAGGACGGTGGCCGCGAGGATCCACCACAGGGCGATGACGCCAACCCCGCCGGCCACGCCGACGGCCCACGCGGGAACGCGCCGTGCGCCGGGGGCGGCGAGGACCTCAGAGGCCACCGGATCCGCCCTCGTCCGTGCCGAACAGCAGGTCGGAGGCCTGGTCGACGTATGCGTGGAATTCGGGGGTGCGCATCATCTCGGGCGTGCGCGGGCGCGGCAGGTCGATGTCCATGACCGTCTTGATGCGGCCGGGGCGCGGGCTCATGACGGCCACCTTGTCGCTGAGGAAGATCGCCTCCGAGATGCCGTGGGTGACGAGGAGGGTCGTCACGGGCTTCTCGGTCCAGATCCGCAGGAGCTCGAGGTTGAGCCGCTGGCGCGTCATGTCGTCGAGCGCGCCGAACGGCTCGTCGAACAGCAGCACGCTGGGCTTCATCACGAGCGAGCGCGCGATCGACACGCGCTGGCGCATGCCGCCCGAGAGCTGACCCGGCTTGGCCTTCTCGAACCCCGAGAGGCCGACGAGCTCGATGAGCTCCGAGACGTAGTCCCGATCCACCGGGCGGCCCGCGACCTCGAACGGCAGCTGGATGTTCGACTGGACGCTGCGCCAGGGCAGCAGCGCCGAGTCCTGGAACGCGATGCCCATCGCGCCGTCCCGCCGCAGCTCGCGGGGGCTCTTGCCGTCGACGCGCGTCGTCCCGCTCGAGGGATCCTCGAGGCCCGCGAGGATCCGCAGGATCGTCGACTTGCCGCAGCCCGAGGGCCCGAGCAGCGAGAGGAACGTGCCCTGCTCGGTGTGGAGCTCGGCGTCCTGGAGGGCCGTGACGGACCTGCGGCCGACCCGGAAGACCTTGTTCAGCCCCGAGATCTGCAGGCCCGTCCCGGCCATCGTGGTGGTGTCGCTCATGAGGTGGTGCGTGCTCCGAATCAGCCGGCGTAGTCGACGAGGTCGGGGTTCTCGGAGTACATCTCCTCGAGCAGGCTGAGGTCGAACAGCTCGTCCGCCGTGACCTCGACGCCGGCGCCCGCGAGGGAGTCGATCGTCGCGGACTGCAGCTCCTCGCTGATCGTGAACAGGCCGTTCTCCTCGGTCTCGTCGGAGGTCACGAGGAGGTTCTGCGCCTCGGATCCGCGGAGCGTCTTCTCCGGGTCGAGGTCGAGGTCTGCGCCGTAGGTCTCCATCGCGAGGTCCGCGCCGAGCTGCGGGTCGGCGACCGCGTCGCTCCAGCCCTGCACCTCAGCCTTGAGGAACGCCTTCAGCATGTCGCGCTCGTTCGCGAGCGTCTCGTCGGTGACGACGACCGTCTCCGCGACGAACGGGAGGCCGTTCTGCGCGAGCTCGAGGTTGGTGATCTCGTTGCCCGCGAGCTCGACCGTGATCGCCTCGTTGGTCGTGTAGGCGAAGAACCCGTCGACCTCGCCGTTCGTCAGCGGCGCCGGGTCGTACTGCACGGGCACGACCTCGACGTCGCCCTCGTCGATGCCGTTCGCGGCGAGGAAGGCCTGGAACAGGGCGAGGTTCGAGTCCTGCACGCCGATCTGCGTGCCGACGAGGTCCTCGGGCGTGGCGAGGTTCGCGCCGTCGGCCAGCGAGAGGATCGTGAAAGGGTTGGCCTGGAAGGTCGCGCCGATGATCGTCAGGGGCGCGTCCTCGTTCGCGATCGCGGTGCCGACGGCCACGGCGTCGCTCAGGGCGATGTCGGCCGTGCCGCCCAGGAGCTCGGCGACGCCGGTGGAGGGCCCGGCGACGAGCTCGACGCCGTCGAAGCCGGCCTCCTCGTAGTACCCCTCGCTGTCAGCGATGTACTCGCCCGCGAACTCCTCGTTCTTGATCCAGGAGAGCTGCAGCGTGACGTCCCAGCCGCCCTCCTCGGCGGCCTCGCCGCTGTCGGTGTCGGCGGATCCGGAGGAGCAGGACGCGAGCACGAGCGTCGTGGCGGCGGCGAGCGCCAGGGCGGAGGCGCGGCGGGAGAGGCGGATCGACATGGGGACTCCATCGGGTAGACGCGGTGAGCGGATGACCCGACCGTACGGAATGTAAGTTTCACGAACATCGCCATACGTTGCGATCCTGTTTCGGGGGTCCCGCCGCGGGCGCCCGCGGCGGGACCCCAGCCGCGTCAGCCCCGCGAGTACGTGCCGACGAGCCGGTTCTGCTCGAGGATCGCGTCGGCGTAGTCGCGGAGGAATTCCTCGCGGGTCGGCTCGCCCGCGACGGGGCGGGAGAGCGCGTATACCCAGAAGTAGTAGCTGTGCTCGCCGTGCCCGGGAGGGGGAAGCGGCCCGGAGTATCCCGCCTCGCCCTTCGTCGTCACGCCCTCGCGCCCCGAGTCGGCCGCGATGCGCGTCGCGTCGGCCGGGATGCCGTACACGGTCCAGTGGGTCCACCCGAAGGGGATCGGCGCGTCGGGATCGTGGCAGATGAGGGCCAGCTCGACCGCGTCGCGGGGGACCCCCGAGACCGCGATGGCGGGCGCGACGTCCTCGTGCTCCGCCGCGAAGCGGTCGGCGAGGCGCGTGCGGTCGGCGAAGTCCGGGCTCGTGACGGTGATCGTTCCGGGAAAAGCCATGTCGTCTCCTTGTCGTAGGTCGCACCCCCGATCCTGGCGTGCGGGAGCGGATCCGTCGAGCGCCTACGCCGCGGGCTCCGCACCCCGGTGCGCGACCGCCTCGGCGAAGGCGCGCAGGCCCAGGGCAACGTCGGATCCGCTCACCGCCTCGTCCGGGTGGTGGCTGACGCCGTCGGGGTTGCGGAGGAAGAGCATGCCGACGGGCGCGACCCGGCCGATGGACATGCCGTCGTGGCCGGCCGGGCTGAAGAGGGTCGTCGGCTCGGCGGCGCCGCGCGGCAGGGTCTCGCCGATCCCCGCGCGCACGACGTCCTGGAGCAGCGGGTCGCAGAACACCGCCGGCGCCTGGTGCACCTCGCGCGCACGCCACCGCAGGTGGCGGCGGCCCATGATGTCGTCGAGCTCGCGGCTGAGCTGGTTCCACACCCGGTCGCGGCTCTCGTCGAACTCGCCGCGCAAGTCGAGGCTGAAGCGCGCCTCGCCCGGAACGACGTTCACGGCGCCGGGAAACGCCTCGAGCTGGCCGACCGTGCCGATGATGTGATGCTCGGCCGCGCACACGCGCTCGACCGCGAGGGCCGCCTCGCTTGCGCCGAGGAGGGCGTCGCGCCGCATGTCGTAGGGCGTGCCGCCCGCGTGGCGGGCCTCGCCCTCGACGGCGATCTGGAAGCGCCGCGCGGACGCGATCGAGGAGACGACCGCGAGCGACTCGCCGCGCCGGTCGAGCTCCGGGCCCTGCTCGATGTGCGCCTCGAGGTAGCCGACGAGCTCGCCTTCCCGACGCGCGGCCTCGCCCACGCGGCCCGGGTCGAGCCCGAACTCGCGGTACGCCTCGCGCAGCGTGATCCCGTCGGCGTCGGTGAGCGACCACCAGCTCTCGTCCCACGTCCCGGCGACGGCGGAGGATCCGAGCAGGGCCTTGCCGAAGCGCGTGCCCTCCTCGTCGCTGAACGCCGCGACCTCGATGCCGAAGTCGAACGGGCTGAGCCACGCCCCGTCCTCCCCCGCCACGCGCAGGAGCCGGACGACCTCGATGCTCATGAGGACGCCGAGGATCCCGTCGAAGCGCCCCGCGTCGATCACGGTGTCGAGGTGGGATCCGAGCATCAGCCGGGGGGCGTCCGGAGCGGAGGCCGGGAGCACGCCCAGCTGGTTGCCCGCCGCGTCGAGGCGCGTCGACATGCCGACTTCGCGCATCCACTCCGCCGCGAGGCGGTTCACGCGCGCGTGCTCCGGCGAGAGGTATACGCGCGTGATCTCGCCGTCCTCGGCGCTCACGCGGGCGAGCTCGTCGCAGCGCGCCATCACGCGGCGCGCCGCCGCCGCGAACGCCTCGGGCGCGATGCTGTCGAGCCGGCCCCCCGTCACTGGGCGGCCCCGCGGAAGACGTCGGCCGCGGCCTCCACCCCGCCGCCCGCGGGCACCGAGGTGCGGCGGCGGAGGACCTGCTCGAGGGCGGCGAGCGTCGTCAGGACGGTGTCGCGGCGCGCGTTGTACCCCATCGTCCCGATCCGCCACACGCGGCCGTGCAGCGGGCCGAAGGAGGTCCCGATCTCGATGCCGAAGTCGTCGAGCATCTCCTGGCGCGCCTGGTCGCCGGGCACGCCCTCGGGGATCTCGACCGCGACGACGTTGTGCATCTTGTGCGCGACGTCGCCGAACACGGTGAGGCCCAGGCCCTCGACGCCCGCGAGCATCGCGCGCCCCGCGACCTCGTGGCGGGCGATGACGGCGTCACGTCCCTCGTCGAGCAGGACGCTCGCGCACTCGCGCGCGGCGTAGAGCATGCTCGTCGCCTCGGTGTGGTGGTTGAGGCGCCGGGGCCCCCAGTAGTCCATGATCATGCCGAGGTCGAAGTAGTTCGACCGCACGAAGTCGTCGGCCGACGCGTCCGTGTCCTCCCGAATCCCCGCCTCGACGCGGGAGCGCTGGCGGATCGCCGCGACGGCGCGCTCCGACAGCGTGATCGGGGCGGATCCGCTCGGGCCACCGAGGCACTTCTGCAGGCCCGCGGTCGCCGCGTCGAGGCCCCAGGCGTCTGCCTCGAACGCGTTCCCGCCGAGCGAGGCGGTCGCGTCGGTGTAGAACAGCGCGCCGTGGCGGCGGCAGATCTCGCCGATCTCGTCGAGCGGCTGGTTCATTGTCGTCGACGTGTCGCCCTGCACGAGGGCGAGAAGGCGCGGCTTGACCCGCGCGACCGCCTCGGCGATCACCGAGACCGGGACGACCTGGCCCCACGGCACCTCGACCGTGTGCACCTCAGCCATCGCGCGCTCGGCGATCTCGGCGAGCAGGTGTCCGAACCGCCCAAACACGGGTACGAGCACGCGCTCGCCGGGCCGCACGAGCGAGGTGATCGCGGCCTCGATGCCCGCGCGCGAGGTCCCGTCGATGAGGAACGTCTGCTCGTTCTCGGTCGCCCATACGCGGCGGTAGAGCGCCTGCACCTCCGCCATCGTGCGCGTCATGAACGGGTCGTACTGCCCGACCAACGGCGCTGACATGGCGCGGAGGACGCGCGGGTAGGCGGAGATGGGGCCGGGCCCCATCAGGAGGCGGGCGGGCGGGTCGAGCGGCGCGGAAGCGTGCATGGGTTCTCTCGTTCTCAGGCGGGAAGGGTCTCGTCGGCGATCCGGCGGGCGAGGCGCACGAGCGCGATGTCGGTCTCGGCGCGCGAGGCGACGCACACGCCGACGGGCGCGGGGCCGAGCTGGGACGCGACGGTCAGGAGCGGGATCGACACGGCCGGGATCCCGGCGATCGCGACGGGCGTGGTCATCCCGAGGGTCGCGGCGCGCACGGCGTCGACGCGCGCGCCGTCCGACGTGCGCATGGGCGCCGGCCCCGGCACGGTCGGCAGGAGCAGCTGCGCGTCGGCGACGAGGGCGTCGATGCGCTCCTTGAGCAGCGCGATCGCCGCTCGCGCGACCCGCTCGTCCTCCGGCGTGACCTCCGACGCGGCGCGGAACCGCGCGGCGACCGCGGCGCCCAGCGCACCCGGGTGTTCCCGGATCCACTCGCCGTTGTTCCGCCACGCCTCGGCGCCCTGGACGACGCGGAACGGCTCCTGGTACTCGGCGAGGGCGCCGATTGACACCCGCTCGACGGGCGCGTCAAGCGCCTCCAGGAAGCGCTCGAACGCCTCCCGCGTGGCCGGCTCGGCGGCGTCAAGCGCCTCGAGGGGGACAACGAAGCGGCGGGGCAGGTCGGCACCCGAGGCGCCGTACACGCGCTCGGTCGAGTCGGACCCGTCGTACGACAGGCACCAGTCGGCGACCCGCTGCAAGGTGTCGCCGTCTCGCGTGATCCAGCCGACCGTGTCGAACGACTGCGCGAGCGGGAGGAGCCCCTGGCGCGGCACGAGGCCGTGCGTCGTGCGGAGGCCCCAGAGCCCCTGATACGACGCGGGGACCCGCACTGATCCGGCAGTGTCGGTCGCGAGCCCGATGTCGGCCTGTCCGGTGGCGACGGCGCTCGCGGGGCCCGACGAGGATCCGCCAGGGAGCGCGCCCGGGAGCGCGCCGTTCGGGGGCGTGCCGTAGTGCGGGTTGTCGCCCGCGATCGAGTACGCGAACTCGTCGGTGCGCGCGATGCCGCGCAGGGACGCCCCCGCGCGCAGCAGGTCGCTGATGGCCGAGGCGGTGCGCGGCTCGGGCGCGACGGAGTCGACGTAGGTGGGGTTGCCCGCGCCGATGCGGTAGCCCTTCAGGGCGAACAGGTCCTTGACGGCGACCGTGCGGCCGGCGAGCGGGCCGTCCCAGGATCCCTGGAACAGCGGGTCTCCGACGGTGCGCCACATCGCGCGGTCGAAGGGACGCGGGCGGCCCGACACGTGGGCCGCGGCGATCCGCCACCCCTCGCCCGTACGCCGCCACAGCTGCGTCTGCAGGCCGCGGCCGCCGATGAGGAACCGCGACACGGACACGACGAGCGCCTGGTCGTCGCCGAGCGGGCGGTACTCGATCCGCTCGATCTCGCGTGCGGCGACGCCGCCGCGCAGCCCGCGGAACGCGCTGATCGCGTCGTGCCCGACGAGCAGGCCCGCGTCGTCGCCGCGCAGCGTGTCGGGCGCGTCGATGAACCAGCGGTCGAGCTCGTCGAGGTCGTTCGCGAGGATCGCCCGCTCGTAGGCGAGGAGCGCCTCGAGCAGCTCGGCGGGGACGGTGTCCGCCCCCGGGATCGTGTCGGTCATGCGAAGTCGGCCTCTCGGATGCGGGCGTGAACGCCGCAGGTGATGTCGACCACCTGCGAGATGTCGAAGTCGGCGGCGGCCGACAGGTAGGCGTAGGCGAGGTGTTCGTCCATCCCCCAGCGCGCCTGGAGGAGGTCGAGCGCTGCGCGGACGGCCTTCTTCATCGCCTCGCGCAGGTCGGGGTCCAGCCCCGTGGGCACGAGGAACTCCGGCGTACGCACGAGCGGGCCCGCGACCTCGCCGAACTCGCGCAGCGCCTCCTCACGCGGCACGACGTCGAACGTGAGCGTCGCGCGCAGCGACGCCTCGAGCGCCGTCAGCGCCACCTCGCCGTCGCCCTGCGCGAAGTGCGGATCCCCGACGTACGCGAGCGCCCCGTCGACCTGCACGGGGAGGAAGAGCTCCGTGCCCTCCACGAGCAGGCGGATGTCGATGTTCCCGCCGTACTCGGCCGGCGGGACGGAGTGCGGGCGCTCGTCGCGGGCCGGCGCGACGCCCATCGTCCCGAGGAACGGCGCGAGCGTGAAGGCGACGTCGCGCGGCCCGCCCTCCGTGCGCGGCAGGGTGCCGACGAGGGATCCGCCCCGTTCTTCGACCGCGGCGAACACGCTGACCGTCTCGCCCGACCGCGGCAGCACGCCGGGCAGCGCGCCCTTGCCGTGGCGGTTGCTCACGACGCCGTAGGGCACGCGCGGCACGAGGCGATCCACGCGGATCCGGAGGAGATCGCCGGGCCGGGCGCCCTCGACCCGGATGGGGCCCGTGACGACGTGCGGTCCGTCGGCGGCCGCGTCGCGCGGGCTCGTCGCCGCGATCTGCCGCGCGTCCTCGAGGACGGCGGCGGCCGGGACGCCGTGGCCGGCGAAGAAGGCGGCCGGGTCCTGCCCCTGATCCGGCAGGATCCCCTCGTGGCTGACGGTGTCGATGACGACCTGGTCGCCGGCCGCGATCGTGAGGACGGGCGCGTCGGCGCGGCTCGGCAGGCGACCCCAGAGGACGTGCTCGGGGCGCGCGCTGAGGTAGGTCGCGCCGTCGGGAACGCCCGCGTCGGGCTGGAGGATCTCGAGGCCGGCGAAGTCCGGCGCGCCCGCCGACGTGCCGAAGCGGTTGCGCGCCAGGGCGTCGGAGGTCATCGGGCGTCCGTCCCGGTCATGAGGCCCGTGCCGAGCTCGAGGACGCCCTCGAGCTCGCCGTCGCCGTCGTGCGGGAACACCTCGCGCCCGGCGCGGGCGGCGAGGCCCGCGCCGCGCGTGTAGACGCGCTCCCCCGCGAGGTAGGTCTCCTCGACCACGCCCGCGAGCTCGGCCCCGAGCCACGGCGAGGTGCGGTTGCGGTAGGCGAGGTCGTCGGCCTCGAGGGTGCGGGTGGCCTCGGGGTCGAACACGACGAGGTGCGCGGGAGCGCCGCGGACGATCTCGCCGCGCGCGAGGCGCACGATCCGGGCGGGGCCCGTCGTGAACAGGGGGAGGATCCGCTCGAGCGCGATGCCGCGGCGACGCGCCTCGGTCCACACGGCGGCGAGGCCGGTCTGCAGCCCCGCGATGCCGCCCCAGGCCGCGCCGAGGTCGGAGACGTTCTTCATGTCGAGCGTGGCGGGCGAGTGGTCGCTCACGATCGCGTCGATCGTGCCGTCGAGCACGCCCTCCCACAGCGCGTCCTGGTTCGCGGCGTCGCGGATGGGCGGGCAGCACTTGAAGCGCCCCTCCCCGTCGGGGACGCGCGCGGCATCGAGCGCGAGGTAGTGCGGGCACGTCTCGATCGTGATCCGCACGCCCTCGGCCCGCGCGGAGCGAACGAGGGCCAGCGTCTCCGCGGCCGACACGTGCACGATGTGGGCGCGCGCGCCCGTGCGGCGGGCCGCCTCGATCACGAGGCGCACCGCCTCGACCTCGGCCGCCGGCGGGCGCGACGCGACGAAATCGGCGAACACGGGGCCCGCGGCCTCGCCCAGGTGCTCGGCGAGCTCGGCGTGCGCGATGAGCAGACCGTCGACCGCGGCCAGTTCGGCGAGCGCGCGCTCGAGCTCGTCCGCGGAGAGGTGCCCGAACTCGTCGATGCCGCTCGGGGCCAGGAAGCACTTCACGCCGACGACACCCGCGTCGAGGAGCGCCGCGAGGGATCCGAGGTTCTCGGGCACGGCCCCGCCCCAGTAGGCCACGTCGACGGCCAGCTGGCCCGCGGCCGCCTCGCGCTTCGCAGCGAGCGCCGCGGGCGTCGTCGTCACCGGGACGGAGTTCAGCGGCATCTCGACGAGGGTCGTCACGCCTCCCGCCGCGGCGGCGGCCGTTCCCGTGGAGAAGCCCTCCCAGGACGTGCGGCCGGGCTCATTGAGGTGGACGTGCGAGTCGACGAGCCCGGGCAAGAGGACGTGCCGGTCGTCGACGACCACCTCGGCGTGCGGATCGAAGCGGCCGATCCCCGTGATCCGCCCGTCCGTGATGCGCACGGTCGCGGGCCGGAAGGAGTCGCCGACGAACGTGCGTCGGGCGGCGACCGAGGTCGAGGTGGGTGTATCTGGGCTCACGACCCCCACGGTACTTGGCGCGTGTGACGAACAAGAGACGGCGGGCGCGCCCCCGCCGCAACACCCGCGAAACGCGCCGCGGCATAGCCTGGACCCATGCTCCTCGACGACTTCCACCGGCTCCCCGCCGCCGAGGCGCGGGAAATCGTGCGCGTGTGGGCCGATGTCCCGGGCTGGGCCGACGCCCTCGTCGCGGGGCGGCCGTACGCCGACGTCGCCGCGCTCGCCCGCCGCGCCGACGAGCTCGCCGGCGCCTGGACCGAGGCCGACCTCGACGGCGCGCTGGCGCACCACCCGCGCATCGGGGACCGCGTGCCGTCCGCCGGCGCAAACGCCGACCACTCGCGCCGCGAGCAGTCGGCGATGCGGGACGCCGCGAGCGACGTGGCCCGGCGGATCGCCGAGGGCAACGCCGCGTACGAGGAGCGCTTCGGCCGCGTCTTCCTCATCCGCGCGGCGGGCCGCTCGCCCGAGCAGATCCTCGCCGAGTTCGAGCGCCGCCTGGGCAACGACGCGGACGCCGAGTGGCGCGAGGCCGCCGGCCAGCTCTCCCAGATCGCCCAGCTCCGCCTCGAGGAAGCGCTGGACGATGACGCGACCCCGGAGGCGCCCTGACATGCCCCACCTCACGACCCACGTGCTCGACGCGGCGAGCGGATCCCCCGCCCCGGGGATCCCGCTCACGCTCACCGCACCGGACGGATCCGTCCTCGCTCGCGCCGAGACCGACGCCGACGGGCGCGCCGGCCTCGGGCCGGACGTGCTCGCCCCCGGCGACTACACGCTGCGCTTCGACACGCGCGGCTACTTCGATGCCCGCGGCACCGCGGCGTTCTACCCGTTCGTGTCGGTCACCTTCACGGTCGCGGACGAGCGGCACTACCACGTGCCGATCCTCCTCAGCCCGTTCGCCTATTCGACCTACCGGGGAAGCTAGATGAAGATCATCGTCATCGGCGCGGGCATCGGAGGCACGAGCGCCGCGATCGCGCTCCAGCGCCTCGGGCACGACGTCACGATCTACGACCGGATCCGCGAGAACAAGCCGGTCGGCGCGGCCCTGTCGCTCTGGCCGAACGGCGTGAAGGTCCTCAACTGGCTCGGGCTCGCCGACGAGATCGCCGCGCTCGGCGGGCGCATGGACAAGATGGCCTACCTCGACGGCCGCACCGGCGAGACCATGACGCAGTTCAGCCTGGACCCCGTGACGGAGCTCACGGGTCAGCGGCCCTACCCCGTCGCGCGCGCCGAGCTCCAGCAGCTGCTCATGGACCGGTTCGGCATGGATCGCATCCGCCTCGGCATGACGATGGTCGGCATCGACCAGGACGACGACGGCGCCACGGTCACCTTCGCCGACGGGACGACCGCCACGGCCGACGTCGTCATCGCCGCCGACGGCGCGAACTCCCGCGCCCGCGCCTACGTGACGGGCGAGGACCACGCGCGCCGCTACTCCGGATACACCAACTTCAACGGGCTCGTCCCCGTCGACGAACGCGTCGGGCCCGCCGACCAGTGGACCACCTACGTCGCGGACGGCAAGCGCGTCGCCGTCATGCCCGTCGCGGGGAACCGGTTCTACTTCTTCGTCGACGTCCCGCAGCCCGCGGGCACGCCCTACGACCGCGCGGACGGCACGGCGCCCCTCGAGGCCGCGTTCGCGGGCTGGGCCCCGGGGGTCGCCGCGCTCCTCGAGGCGATCGACCCCGCCACGAGCCTCAACCGCGTCGAGATCTGGGATCTGGATCCGTTCCACACCTGGGCGCGCGGGCGGGTGGCCATCCTCGGTGACGCCGCGCACAACACGACGCCCGACATCGGCCAGGGCGCCTGCTCGGCGCTCGAGGACGCGTTCGTCCTGGGTCTCATGTTCGCGACCCACCACCTCAGCCCCGCCGACACCCTGAGCCGCTACGCGAAGGCGCGCTCGGAGCGCGCCGGCGAGCTCGTGCTGCGGGCGCGCAAGCGCGCGACCGAGACCCACGGCTTCGAGCCCGGCGTCACGGAGGCCTGGTACGACGGACTCCGCACCGAGACGGGCGAGAACATCCTCCGCGGGCTGGTCGGAAACGTCACCGGCAGCCCCACCTCGTTCGGGCTCTGAGAGCGAGGCGGCCCGGGGCCCGCACGCCATGGCGTGCGGGCCCCGGGCCGTCCGAGCGGGCAGGTCAGCGCGCGATGCCCGCGCGGCGCTTGTTGTAAATGTCGAACGCGACCGCGAGCAGGAGCACGAGGCCCTTGACGATCTGCTGCGCCGACTGCGGCACGCCCATGAGCGACATGCCGTTCGACATGACCGCCATGACGAGGCCACCGACGAGGGCGCCGGTCACCCGGCCGATGCCGCCCGTCGTCGAGGCGCCGCCGATGAAGCAGGCCGCGATGACGTCGAGCTCGAACATGTTTCCCATGCCGGGCTGCGCGCCGTTCGAGCGGGCGGAGAAGACCGCGGCCGCGACGCCCGTGAGCATGCCCATGTTCACGAAGATCCAGAAGTTCATCTTCACGACGTTCACGCCGCTGAGCTTGGCCGCGGCCAGGTTGCCGCCGACCGCGTAAACGCGGCGGCCGAACACGGTGCGGTTCGTCACGACCTGGTAGGCGAGAATCAGCACGCCCAGGATGATGAGGACGATCGGGAAGCCGCGGTTGTACGCGAGCGCGAAGGCGAAGGCGATGACGACCGCCGCCACGACGACGAGCTTGATGACGAACAGGGGCAGCGACTCGACCTGCTGCAGGTAGGCGACGCGCGCGCGGCGGTCCCGGACCTGCATCGTGACGAAGCCCGCGACCGCGAGCACGCCGATGAGCATCGTGAAGATGTCGAGGGTCTGCGGCTGCGCGAGCAGCCCGGATCCCTGTCCGATCACGATCTCGCCGAAGACGCCGTTGACGAAGCCCGAGGCCACGTCCTGGTAGGCGTGCGGGAACGGCGACAGCGACACGTTCTCGAGCACGGTCCAGGTCAGGCCGCGGAACAGCAGCATGCCCGCGAGGGTGACGATGAACGCCGGGATCCCGACGACCGCGACCCAGAAGCCCTGCCACACGCCGACGACGATGCCGGTGGCGATCGCCGCGATGACGCCGACCCACCAGGGCATGCCCAGGCGGATGACGAGCACGGCCGACACCGCCGCGGCGAACGCGAGCACGGATCCGACCGACAGGTCGATGTGCCCCGCGACGATCACGAGGATCATGCCGAGCGCCATGATGAGGATGTGCGCGTTCTGCAGCACGAGGTTCGTGACGTTCTCGGGCGCGAGCAGCGTCCCGTTCGTCAGGATCGTGAAGAGGATGATGATCGCGACGAACGCGATGTAGATGCCGGAGGTGCGCAGGTTCCGCGTGAGGAGGTCCTTCGCCTCGACGAAGACGTTGTTCATGCCGCGGCCTCCGTGCCGGTGTTCTCGATGGTCATGAGGGTCATGAGCTTCTCCTGCGTCGCGTCCGCGACGTTCATCTGGCCGGTGATGCGGCCGTACGCGAGGGTGTAAATGCGGTCGGCGATGCCGAGCAGCTCGGGCAGCTCGCTCGACACGACGATGACCGCCTTGCCCTCGGCGGCGAGGGCCTGAATGATCTCGTAGATCTCGTACTTGGCACCGACGTCGATCCCGCGCGTCGGCTCGTCGAGGATCAGCACGTCGGGATCCGTGAACAGCCACTTCGACAGCACGACCTTCTGCTGGTTGCCGCCGGAGAGGTTGCCAACGTTCTGCATGACCGTCGGCGTCTTGATGTTGAGGTCCTTGCGGTACTGCTCGCTGACACGGATCTCCTCGTTGGCGTTGACGAGAGAGAGTTTGTTGCTCAGCTTCTCGAGCGCGGCCGAGGTGATGTTCGTGCGGATGTCCGTGACGAGGTTGAGGCCGTAGTGCTTCCGGTCTTCCGACACGTAGGCCAGGCCGTTCCGGATCGCGTCGGGCACGGTGCGGGTGGAGATCTCCTCGCCCCGCAGCTTCACGGATCCGCTGATATCGCGGCCGTACGAGCGCCCGAAGATGCTCATCATGAACTCGGTGCGCCCCGCGCCCATGAGGCCCGCGATACCCACGATCTCCCCCGCCCGGACCGAGATCGAGGCGTTGTCGACGACGACGCGGCCCGCCTGCGCGGGGTGATACACGGTCCAGTTGTCGACGCGGAAGACCTCCTCGCCGATCTGCGGCGTGCGCTCGGGGAAGCGGTTGTCGAGCGACCGCCCCACCATGGCCCGGATGATCCGGTCCTGCGAGGCGTCCGGCGCGTGCATGTCGATCGTCTCGATCGACTCGCCGTCGCGGATCACCGTCGTCTTGTCGGAGACCGCCTCGATCTCGCCGAGCTTGTGGCTGATGATGATCGAGGTGATGCCCTCGTCGCGCAGCGAGCGCAGGAGACCGAGCAGGTGCTCGGAATCGTTGTCGTTAAGCGCCGCCGTGGGCTCGTCGAGGATGAGGAGCTTCACGTCCTTCGTCATCGCCTTGGCGATCTCGATCAGCTGCTGCTTGCCGACGCCCAGCTGGCCGACGAGCGTCGTCGGGTTCTCGTGGAGGCCGACGCGCTCCATGTACTTCGCGGCCTCGTGGTTCGTGCGGTTCCAGTCGACGAGACCGCGGGTGCGGCGCTCGTTGCCGAGGAAGATGTTCTCGGCGATCGACAGGTCCGGCACGAGCGCCAGCTCCTGGTGGATGATGACGATGCCGATGCGCTCCGAGTCGCGGATCGACCCGAACTGCACGGTCTCGTTGTCGAACCGGATGTCGCCGCCGTACGTGCCATGCGGGTAGACGCCCGACAGCACCTTCATGAGCGTGGACTTTCCGGCGCCGTTCTCGCCGCAGATCGCGTGGATCGCGCCGCGCTCGACCTCCAGGTCGACGCCCTTGAGCACCTTGACGCCGGGGAAGTCCTTCGTGATGCCGCGCATCTCGAGGATGACTTCGGACATGGTGTCCCCTTCAATGTGTGTGGGGATGGGCGCCCACGCACGGCGGGCGCCCATCCTGCCGCCTGGTGTCGTTACTCCGCGACGCCCGCGGCGATCTCGTCCTCGGTCCAGTAGTCCGTGTCGATGAGGAGCTCCTGGATGTCATCCGCCGTGACGATGTCCGACTCGAGCAGGAACGACGGGACGACCTTGGTGCCGTTGTCGTACGTGTCGGTGTCGTTCGCCTCCGGCTCCTCGCCCGAGGCGTAGGAGGACGCGGCGTCGACGGCCTGCGTGGCGAGCTTGCGGGTGTCCTTGAAGATCGTGGCGTACTGCACGCCGCGGTCGATCATGGACACCGACGCGATCTCGGCGTCCTGGCCGGAGACGACCGGCAGGCCGTCCTCGATCGTGTCGCCGTAGCCGGCGTTCTGCAGCGCCGTGATGATGCCGCGCGAGATGCCGTCGTAGGGCGAGAGCACGCCGTCGAGCTGGCCGGATCCGCCGCCGTAGGTCGACGTGAGCAGGTCCTCCATGCGCTTCTGGGCCGTCGCCTGGTCCCAGCGCAGCGTCGCGACCTGGTCGAGCTCGTCCTGCCCGGATCCGATCGTCAGGCGACCGTCCTCCAGGTACGGGGCGAGCGTGTCCATCGCGCCGCCGAAGAAGAAGCCCGTGTTGTTGTCGTCGGGCGAGCCGGCGAACACCTCGATGATCTTCTCCTCGTCGAGGCCCGTGTCCTCGTAGTTCTCGTCGAGGTAGCCGAGGCCGCGCAGGAGCGACTGCGCCTGCTGGACGCCGACCTGGTAGTTGTCGAACGTGACGTAGAAGTCGACGGCCTCGGTGCCGTTGATGAGGCGGTCGTAGGCGATGATCGGGATCCCCTTGTCGGCGGCCGACTCGAGCTGGCTGGCGAGGGCCGTGCCGTCGATCGACGCGACGATGAGGATGTCCGCACCGTTCGTGATCATCTGCTCGATCTGCTGCTGCTGGGTGGGGATGTCGTCGTTGGCGAACTGGAGGTCGACCTCGTAGCCGGCCTCCTCGAGCTGCGACTCGACGGCGTCGCCGTCGGCGATCCACCGCTCGCTCGTCTCGGTCGGCATCGCGACGCCGACGCGGATGTCTTCCGCCGCCGCCTCGCCGCCCGAGCCCTCGGATCCGCCATCGCTCGCGCAGCTCGCGAGGCCGAGGCCGAGTGCCATGGCGCCCGCGACGCCGACTGCTCTCAGGACAGTGCGCTTCATTGCTGTGTCTCTCTTCGTTGAGTGTCGGAGCGCTCCCACGCCAGGCACATCGGGATGTGCCGCGCGCCGGGACCGCATCGTGCCCGGCGGAGGTCCGCCGCACGTGAGTGTGGGGCTGGCGCCCGCCCCGTCCTCGGGGTGTGGGCGACCGGTGAACCTGACCGCTGACAGGAAGAATACATATTGCGGGGCCTGCGGACAAATAGTTTTCGCCTACCATCAGGTCACGGTGTGGCAACGACTTCGCCGCCCGCACGAACCACCGGCGTCGTCCGCGATTCAGAGAGGAACGCCCCGTCCATGCCCGCACCGGTCCTCAGCATGTCGCGGATCACGAAGCGCTTCCGGGGCGTGACGGCCCTCGACGACGTGTCGCTCGACGTGCTCCCGGGCGAGGTGCACGCGATCTGCGGCGAGAACGGCGCGGGCAAGTCGACGCTCATGAACGTGCTGAGCGGCGTGCACCCGGCCGGGTCGTACGAGGGCGCGATCCGCCTGGCCGGCGAGGACGTCGCGTTCCGGTCCGTCGCCGACAGCGAGGCCGCCGGGGTCGTGATCATCCACCAGGAGCTCGCGCTCAGCCCCTACCTCTCGATCTCCGAGAACATCCACCTCGGCAACGAGCTGCACCGCCGGGGGTTCCTCGACCGCCGGGCCGAGGCCGAGCACACGGCCGAGCTGCTTCGGCGCGTGGGGCTCGACGAGAATCCCGCGACGCCCGCCGGGGAGCTCGGCATCGGCGCGCAGCAGCTCGTCGAGATCGCGAAGGCCCTCGCCAAGGACGTGCGCGTGCTCATCCTCGACGAGCCGACCGCGGCGCTCAACGACGCCGACTCCGACCGCCTCCTGGGCCTCGTCGACGAGCTGCGGTCCTCCGGGGTGACCGCGATCCTCATCTCCCACAAGCTGCGCGAGGTGATGCGCGTCGCCGACCGGATCACGGTGCTGCGCGACGGGGCGACGATCGACACGATGGACGCGGCGGATCCCGCCACGAGCGAGGCGCGCATCATCCGCGCGATGGTCGGCCGCGACCTCGACAGTCTCTTCCCCCCGCGGGATCCGGACATCCGCGAGGAGGTCCTGCGCGTCGAGCGCTGGCGCGTGCACCACCCCTCGGATCCGCGGCGCGTCGTCGTCGACGACGTCGATCTGTCCGTGCGGGCGGGCGAGATCGTCGGGCTCGCGGGCCTCATGGGCGCGGGGCGCACGGAGCTCGCCATGAGCATCTTCGGGCGCTCGTACGGCGCCGACATCTCGGGGCACGCGTTCGTGCGCGGCGAGGAGGTCGACATCAGCACACCGGCGCGGGCGATCGCGCACGGCATCGCCTACGCCACAGAGGATCGCCGCGCCTACGGCCTGAACCTCGCGGCCGACATCCAGACGAACATCTCCTCCGCCGCGCTCGAGCGCCTCGCGCGCTTCGGCATCGTCGACCGGCTCGGCGAGCGCAAGGTCGCCGACGCCTACCGCGACAAGATGAACATCAAGGCGCCGAGCGTGGCGAGCGGCACGGCGGGCCTCTCGGGCGGCAACCAGCAGAAGGTCGTGCTCGCGAAGTGGATGTTCACGAACCCCGACGTTCTCTTCCTCGACGAGCCCACGCGCGGCATCGACGTGGGCGCGAAGTACGAGATCTACGGGATCATCAATCAGCTCGCGGCGCAGGGCAAGGCGATCGTCGTCATCTCGTCGGAGCTGCCCGAGGTACTCGGCCTCTGCGACCGGATCTACGCGCTCGCGCGGGGGCGCGTGACGGGCGAGGTGCGGCGCGAGGACGCGTCGCAGGAGACCCTCATGCGCTTCATGACGGCGACGGCGTGAGGGACGAAGCGATGACGAGGGTCCCCGAGACGACAGGGCGCGGCCCGGCCGCGCGCGCCGCCGTGCGGACGACGAACGAGGAGGTCCGGCAGCAGAACCTGGCGACGGTGCTCGGGCTCGTCCGCGCCGAGGGCCCGCTCTCGCGCTCGCACATCGGATCCGCGACCGGCCTGAACCGCTCGACCGTCACGGCGCTCGTGACCGAGCTCCTCGAGCTCGCCCTCGTGCGCGAGGCCGACACGGCGCCGACGGGCCGCGTGGGCCGCCCCTCCCTCGGCGTCGCGGCCGACGACACCGTCGCCGCCCTCAGCATCCGGGCCGAGCCCGACGCCGTCTCGGTCGCGCTCGTCGGGCTCGGCGGCGCGGTCCACTCGCAGCTCAAGCACGACCTCGCGAGCGCGCCGAGCCCCCGGCGCTTCGCCCAGGTCGCGGCGTCCCTCGTCGACGCCATGCGGGCCGACATCGAGCGCCACTACCGACTCGTTGGGGCTGGCCTCGCGGTTCCCGGCCTCGTCGACGCGACCGGATCCGTCCTCGTCGCCCCGCCCCTGGGCTGGCGCCGGGAGGCGGTCGCCTCGCGGCTCTCGTCCGCGCTCGGCACGCCGGTCGCCGCCGGCAACGACGCGTCGGTGGGGGCGATGGCGGAAGCCCGGTTCGGGATCGCGCGCGGCACGGAAAACCTGCTCTACCTCAGCGGATCCGCGCACGGCGTCGGCGGCGGCCTCATCATGGACGGCACCCTCGTGCGGGGCACGTCGGGGTTCGCGGGCGAGCTCGGCCACACGGTCGTCGATCCCCGCGGCCGCCCGTGCGCCTGCGGGCGGCGCGGCTGCCTGACCGTCGAAGTAAACCCGGAGCCGCTGCTCGGCCTCCTCGGGCGGCGCAAGCTCGACGAGGACGACCTCGACATCGAGCTCGGGGTCTCGCGCAACGCCCGCGTCCGGGCCGAGCTCGAGCGCCAGGTCGAGGTGCTCTCGCTCGCCCTGACGAACTTCGTCAACGCGTTCGCGCCCGAGAAGGTCGTCCTCGCCGGATACCTCGGGGTGCTGCTCGCCGCCAGTCGCGAGCGCCTGTCGGAGGCCGTGCGCGTGCACCCCGTCGGGTCCGACGGGCGGGCGATCCGGCTCGAGCGCGCGCAGATGCGCTCGCGCCTCATGCAGATCGGGCCCGCGGAGCTCGCCTTCGCGCGACTCCTCGCGGATCCGGCCGGCCGCGCCCCGCGGGCCTGACGCCCTACTGCTTCGTCGTGCGCTCCACGCGCCCGGATCCGCGGGCCGGGGTTCGTCAGTGCGCGCCGGGTTCCGGCTCGGGGTCGGGGACGACGACGTGCGCCGCGACCGGGTTGCCGTCGGCGTCGACGGTCTCGAGAGCCGCCCCGTCCTTGCCGAGGATCTGCACGGGGATCAACCCCGTTCCCGTGGCGTCGGGGTGCACGAGGGCGGCGGCCGCCGGCCCGCGCAGCCCGTCGTACGTCGGCAGCGCCGGGTCCTTCCCGTATCGGGAGCTCGCGCCGCCGAGCAGGAGGTTGAGGAGGATCGCGCTGATCGCGCCCGCCGAGATGCCCGAGTCGAAGATGAGCTGGAACCATGTGGGCATCTGGTGGTAAATGTTCGGCGACACGGTCGGGAGCAGCGCGATCCCGACCGACAGCGCGACGATGAGGATGTTGCGGTTGTCGAAGCGCACCTTCGTGAGCGTCCGGATCCCGCTGGCCGCCACCATGCCGAACAGGGCGATCCCCGCGCCGCCGAGGACTGCGCGCGGCACGCCCTCCACGACCGCCGACACCTTCGGCAGCAGGCCGAGGATCACGAGGATCACGCCCGCCATCGTCGCGACGAACCGCGAACGCACCCCCGTCAGCGAGACGAGCCCGACGTTCTGCGCGAACGCCGTGTAGGGGAACGTGTTGAACACGCCGCCGAGCATCGTGCCGAGCCCGTCGGCCCGCAGGCCGTCGGCGAGCTGGCGGCGCGTGACGGGCTTGTCGACGATCTCGCCCACGGCGATCATGTCGCCCGTCGTCTCGGTCATAATCACGACGCCGACAATGAGCATCGACAGGATCGGCACGATCTCGAAGGTCGGCACGCCGAAGTGGAACGGGGTCACGACCGCGAACCACGCCGCCTCCCCCACCCCGGAAAAGTCGGTCATTCCCGGCACGAACGCGGCGATGATCGTCCCGATCACGAGGCCGAGGAGCACGGAGACGCGGGCGAGGGCAGGCGGTGCGAAGCGCTCGATGAGGACGATGAGCGCGAGCGTACCCGCCGCGAAGGCCAGCTGCAGGCCCGAGGCGGATCCGTCGGCGGATCCGTCCACGATCCACCCGGCCGCGACGCTCATGAGCGACAGGCCGATGATGAGGATGACGGTGCCCGTCACGATCGGCGGGAAGAAGCGCAGGAGCTGCGCGAAAAAGGGCGCGACGAGGACCATGAACAGACCGCACGCAATCGTGGCGCCGAACACGGCCGTGATCGGATAGCTCTGCCCGATCGCGACCATGGGCCCGACGGCGGCGAAGGTGACACCCTGCATGAGCGGCAGCCGCACGCCGAAGCGCCAGAAGCCGATGGACTGCACGATCGTCGCGATTCCCGCGATGAACAGGTCGGCGCTGATGAGGAACGCCAGGTCCTCCCCGGAGAACCCGAACGCACCGCCCACGATCAGCGGCACCGCGACGGCGCCCGCGTACATCGCGAGCACGTGCTGCAGCCCGAGCGGGAACAGCCGCGCGAACGGGGGAATCGTGTCGACGCCGTTGGCGCCCGTGCGGGTGGAGCTCATGCCGCGACGCTAATCGCGCCGCGTTGCGCGCGTGTTTCCGCGCGCGAACGGATCCGCGCCCCGCGTCAGGCGGTGAACAGGGCGTGCACGTCGTCGCCCGCGTGCGCGCGACCGCCGAGGCCGTCGAGCTCGAGAACGACGGCGGATCCGGCGGTCTCGGCCCCGAGGTCGGCGATGATCTGGCGGGCCGCCGCGATCGTGCCGCCGGTCGCGAGCACGTCGTCGACGAGGAGGACACGCGCGCCGGGCTGCAGCACGCCGGGCGCCTCGATCGTCGCCGTGCCGTACTCGAGCGCGTAGGAGACGGCCGCCGCGGGCTTCGGGAGCTTGCCGGCCTTACGGATCGGCAGCATGCCCACGCCCTCCGCCGCCGCGATGAAGCCCGCGATCAGGAAGCCGCGCGCCTCGATGCCGCCGACGATGTCGAACCGGCCGCGGAACGGCTCGGCGAGGGCCTCGCCCACCGCGCGCAGCGCGGCGGCGTCGGCGAACAGCGGCGACAGGTCGCGGAACAGCACGCCGGGCTCGGGGTAATCGGGCGTCGTGGCGATGAGCGATTCGGCGCGGGCGAGATCGGGGGAGGTCACGGCCACGAGCGTACCGGGCGGCGCTGGGAGATGCGGAGCCCGCCGGATCCGCCCGGCGCGGGCGGTCGCGGGCCCGGCGCCCCTACCCTGGAGGCATGAGCGATCACCTGCAGGCCGACGCCGACCCCGAACGCTGGGTGCCCCTGCGCGGATCCGGCCTCGGCAGCGGGCGCCGCCGCCGCGCCGCCGTGCGCATGCTCATGACGACGGCGGGGATCGCGCAGGGGCAGCCCGGATCGGGCCTCATGAGCTTCATCGCCGGCCGCGTCGTCAAGGCCGGCCTCAAGAACGCGGACGGCCGCTACCTCGCGTGGTCCTGGAAGGAGGACGCGCACGCGCTCGCCGCGCTCGCGCAGGTCCAGGCGCTCACGCCGCAGGTGCGCACGGCCCGGGCGATGATGCCCATGGAGTACGACGACACCGAGGACTTCTCGAACCCGCACCTCGGATCCGGCGAGAAGCTCGTCATGGACGCGCCCACGCGCCCTGGCACCCCGCCGTTCGCGATGTACACCTGGGACACCGGCACGCACCTCGTCACCCTGCAGGCCGTCAGCCCCGACCGCGAGCGCTTCCTCACCTTCCTGCCGCACATCGACGCGCTCGCCCGCACGGTCCGCTTCGTCGAGGACCTCGAGGTCGGCGAGTCGAACGTGCTGCGCCTGCCGCCGGCCTAACGCGTCACAGTCCGTCACAGACGGCGCCACCGTGGGCGAGACGGGCTTACCGTCGATCGCATGTCCCCGCTTCTCGCCGCCGCCCTCGTGATCGGGGTGCTCGCCGTGGCCGCGCTCGCCGGCGCGTGGATCCGGCGCCGCGATGGCCGCGCCCGCGCCACCGACGCCCGGGCGATCACGCCCGACATGCTCGCGGCGGATCCCGGATCCTTCGGGGATCGCGCCACCCTCGTGCAGTTCAGCACCGAGATGTGCGCGCGGTGCCCCGGCACCCGACGCCTGCTCGGCCAGCTCGCGAGCGAGACCGACGGCGTGGGCTACGTCGACGTGGACCTCACCCACCGCACCGACATCGCCCGCGCCTTCGACGTGCTCCAGACCCCGACCGTGCTCGTGCTCGACGCCGCGGGCATCCAGCGCACCCGCATCGGCGGCGCGCCCCGCCGCGAGGACGTTCTCGCCTCCCTCCCCGCCGCCGGAGAGCCCGCCCGTGTCTGAGCGCGGCCTCGACCCGCGCGGCCCGCGCTTCGCCGCGGGCATCACGACCGTGCTCCTCGTCGTGGCGCTCTTCCTCGCGCTGAGCGGCACCGCCGCGGCCCCCGCGGGGACGACGACGCTCGCGGAGCGCGCGGCGGATCCCGGGTTCCTCCTCCTCGCGGTGATCGCGGCGCTGTTCCTGTGGGGCGTCGCGTCGCCGGCGACCGCGCCGTGGGGCGTGCTGTTCCGCCGCGTGATCGCGCCGCGGCTGACGCCGCCTGCCGAGCGCGAGGATCCGCGCCCTCCGCGGTTCGCGCAGGGCGTCGGCCTCGCCGTCACGGTGGTGGGCATCGTGCTGCACCTCGCGGGCGTCCCGTGGGCGCTGCCGATCGCCGCCGCCGCGGCGCTGGTCGCGGCCTTCCTCAACGTGGCCTTCGGCGTCTGTCTCGGCTGCATGATGTACCTCGGCCTCGCGCGCCTGCGCGGCTGATCAGCGCGCCGGGCGCAGCCACACCGTCGCGAGCGGCGGCACCGTGATCTCCGCGTGCGCGGGGAAGCCGTACCACTCCCCGCCCACGGCGTCCACGCCGCCGAGGTTTCCCATGCCGCTGCCGGCATAGGCCTCGGCGTCGGTGTTTACGACCTCGTCCCAGCGCCCGGCGTGCGGGAGGCCGACGCGGTAGCCCGTGCGGGGCACCGCCGAGAAGTTCGACACGCATACCAGGGCGGATCCGTCCGGCGCGGTGCGGAGGAAGACGAACACGTTGCTCGCCGCGTCGTCCGCGTCGATCCACCGGAACGACGCGGGGTGCGCGTCCCCCGCCCAGAGCGCCGGGGTGTCCCGGTAGGCGCGGTTGAGGTCGCGGATCGCGGCATGCACGCCGCGGTGCTCGGGGTGGTCCAGGAGCCACCAGTCGAGCTCGCGCGACTCGGCCCACTCGGCGTCCTGCGCGAACTCCCCGCCCATGAAGAGCAGCTGCTTGCCGGGGTGCGCCCACATGAAGGCGAAGAACGCCCGGAGCGTCGCGAGCTGCCGCCACCGGTCCCCCGGCACCCGGCGGAGGAGGGATCCCTTGCCGTGCACGACCTCGTCGTGCGACAGCGGCAGCACGTAGTGCTCGCTCCACGCGTAGGACGAGGCGAACGTCATCTCGTGGTGATGATGCGAGCGGTGCACGGGATCCCGCGAGACGTACTCGAGCGAGTCGTGCATCCACCCCATGTTCCACTTGAAGCCGAAGCCCAGCCCGCCCGTGTCGGTCGGGCGGGTCACGCCGGGCCACGCGGTGGACTCCTCCGCGATCATGACGATCCCCGGCACCCGGCGGTAGGCCGTCGCGTTCGTCTCCTGCAACAGCGCCACGGCCTCGAGGTTCTCGCGCCCGCCGTGCACGTTGGGCGTCCATTCGCCCTCCTCGCGCGCGTAGTCGAGGTAGAGCATCGAGGCGACGCCGTCGACCCGCAGGCCGTCGGCGTGGAACTCCTCGAGCCAGTACAGCGCGTTGGCGTAGAGGAAGTTGCGCACCTCGCGGTGGCCGAAGTCGAAGATGTGGGATCCCCACTGCCGGTGCCAGCCGCGCTGCGGGTTCGGGTCCTCGTACAGGGGCTGGCCGTCGAACAGCGACAGGGCCCACGGGTCCGTCGCGAAGTGCCCCGGCACCCAGTCGAGGATGACGCCGATGCCCGCCTGGTGCAGGCGGTCGACGAGCAGACGGAAGCCGTCCGGATCCCCGAACCGGCTGTCCGGCGCGTAGTACCCCGTCACGTGGTAGCCCCAGGATCCGCCGAACGGGTGCTGCATGACGGGCATGAACTCGACGTGCGTGAAGCCGAGGTCGGCCACGTACGCGACGAACTCGTCGGCGAGGTCGGCGTAGCTGCGGCCGCGGCGCCACGAGCCGAGGTGGACCTCGTAGATCGACATCGGCTCGTCGAGCAGGCGGCGCTCCTGGCGATCCGTCATCCACTCCGCGTCGCCCCACGCGTACGCCGAGTCGTGCACGATGCTCGCGGTGGCCGGGGGGCGCTCCGCGAACCGGGCGAGCGGATCCGCCTTCTCGTGCCACGCGCCATCGGCCTGGAGGATCGCGAACTTGTAGTGCGCGCCGGCGCCCACCCCGGGGACGAAGAGCTCCCACACCCCGGACGTGCCGAGCTGGCGCATCGGGTGCTCGCGGCCGTCCCACGCGTTGAAATCGGCCTTCACCCGCACGCCCCGGGCGCGCGGGGCCCAGACGGCGAAGGACACCCCGGTGACGTCGGGGTTCCGGCCGAGCCCGTCGAAGGTGCGCACGCGGGCGCCGAGCACGCGCCACAGGTGCTCGTGGCGCCCCTCACCGATGAGGTGCAGGTCGACCTCGCCGACCGACGGCAGGAAGCGATAGGGGTCGTCGGCCGTGTGCGCGAGACCGTCGGCGTAGGTCGTCACCAGGCGGTAGTCGGGCACCTCGTCGGTCTCGACGACGCCCGCCCACACGCCGAATCCCTCGTGGAGGAGCGGCACCTCGCCGCCCGCGTACCGCACCGCGACGGAGTCGGCCAGCGGGCGCAGCGCGCGCACCGTCACGCCGTCGGCCGACGGGTGAGCGCCGAGCACGGCGTGCGGATCCCCGTGGCGGCCGTCCGCGATCATCTCGAGGACCTCGGCGGGAAGGGGGCGGGGGCGAGGGGTCATGCGGTCTCCTCCTCGTGGCCGAGGCGCGCGATCGCCTCGAGCGGAATGGCGATCCAGGTCGGCCGGTTGCGCGCCTCGTAGACCGCCTCGTACACGGCCTTGTCGGCGACGTAGGCGTCAACGAGGAGGGCGTCGGCGGCGCCGGGGGTGCCCGCCTCCTCGGCGTACGCGGCGAGGAACGCGGCGCGCGCGGTGGCGGCCCAGGCCGCGCACTGCGCGGCCGCCTCCTCGCCGTCGGTTCCCTCGCCGGGGCTCAGGCGCACGACGCCCGGCGCGTAGTCGAAGGAGCGCAGCATGCCGGCGACGTCGCGCCAGGCGCTGTCGGGGCGAAGGCGATCGACGAGCGGGCGGGCCGGCTCCCCCTCGAAGTCCACGATCCGCCACCCGCGGGAGGTGCGGAGGCTCTGGCCGAGGTGGAGGTCGCCGTGCACGCGCTGCACGCGGAGTCCGGAAAGCTCCGCGACGCGCGCGAAGAGCCCGCGGATCCGCGGGGCGTGCGCGTCGAGCTCGGGGACGGCGAGGATCGCCTCGTCGAGGCGCTGCCGCATCGCGTCCGCGAGCGCCACGGCCGCCTCGGGGCCGCGCTCCTCGGCGCCGAACGCCTCCGCGAGGCGCGCGTGGATCCGGGCGACCGCGCGGCCGAGCTCGGCGGCCTCACCCGCATAGGCGGCCGGGTCGCCGCCGGGCTCCGCGATCATCGCGCGCACGCTCGACATCGCCAGCTCGAAGCCGTCGGTGGCCGTGCGCAGGTACTCCTGGATCATCCCGAGCCGCAGCGGTACCCCCGCGCCGCGCGAGGTGATCCAGCCGTACAGGGGTGCGACGTCGTCGCTGCCGGCCGCCGTGAGGGCGCGGTGGATCTCGATGTCCGGGTTCTCCCCCGGGGTGACGGTGCGGAAGAGTTTCATGATCGCCTGGTCGCCGAAGCGGACCGACGAGTTCGACTGCTCCCCCGTCAGCGGCGCGGCCGCCCCTGCGTCCGCCAGCTCCTCCGGATCCGCGCGAAAGAAGCGCATCCCCGGCACGTCGGCCGGGTGCTCGGGGGTCGCCGAGGCGAAGGCGTCAAGCCACAGCGCCATGGCCTCGCGGTCGTGCACGGCGTCGTAGACCCACCCCTCGTGCCCCGACACGAGCGCGTGCTCGACGCGCGCGACCGCCTCCGCGTACCAGGACAGCGGCACCTGATACACCTCGGATCCGCCGGCCGCGTCGTCGTACGCGACCGTCACGAGATGCACGGCCACGACCGGGGAGCCCCCGACGCCGGCGAGGCGGGCGATCTCGCGCACGGAAGCGACGCGGAAGTCGCGCCCCTTGCCCGCGAACCACCTCGTCCGCGGCAGGTAGGCCGCGAACTCCTCCGGCGCCGGCGACCTCACAGCAGGCCGCCCTCGGATCCCGTCGGCGGTGCCTGCATGCGGAACCACAGGAACGCGTGCCCCCCGAGCGTGAGGAAGTACGGCAGCTCGCCGACGGCGGGGAACGGGACCCCGCCGAGGATCTCGACCGGCACGAGGCCCTGGAATCGACGCAGGTCCAGCTCGACCGGCTGCGGGAACTGCGAGAGGTTGTTGACGCAGAGGACGATCTCGGTCGTGCCGTCGCCCTTCTCGTGCTCCCGCGAGAAAGACAGCACCGAGGGGTTCGAGCCGCCGAGGTCGTTGAACCCGCCGAGGCCGAACGCCGGGTGCCGGCGACGCGCGCTCATCATGTGGCGCGTCCAGTTCAGCAGGCTCGAGTGGTTGTCCTGCTGCGCCTCGACGTTGACCGACTGGTAGCCGTAGACGGGGTCCTGCACGAGCGGCAGGGCGAGCTTGCCGGGCGTCGCGCGCGAGAACCCCGCGTTGCGGTCGCTCGACCACTGCATGGGGGTGCGCACCCCGTCGCGGTCGCCGAGCCAGATGTTGTCGCCCATCCCGATCTCGTCTCCGTAGTAGAGCACGGGCGATCCGGGCAGGCTCAACAGCAGGGCCGTGAACAGCTCGATCTGGTCGATATCGCCGTCGAGGAGCGGGGCGAGCCGGCGACGGATCCCGATGTTCGCCTTCATGCGCGGATCCTTCGCGTACTCCGACCACATGTAGTCGCGATCCTCCTCCGTGACCATCTCGAGCGTCAGCTCGTCGTGGTTGCGGAGGAACACGCCCCACTGGCACCCGGAGGGGATCGACGGCGTCTCGGCGAGGATCTCGCTGATCGGGAAGCGCGACTCGCGCCGCACCGCCATGAAGATGCGCGGCATGACGGGAAAGTGGAAGCACATGTGGCACTCGTCGCCACCCGTCTCCGGATCCCCGAAGTAGTCCACGACATCGGCGGGCCACTGGTTCGCCTCCGCGAGCAGGACCCGGCCCGGGTATTCCGCGTCGACGATCCGCCGGATCTTCTTGAGGAAATCGTGGGTCTCGGGGAGGTTCTCGCCGTTCGTGCCCGGGCGCTCGAACAGGTACGGCACGGCGTCGAGGCGGAAACCGTCGAGCCCCATGTCGAGCCAGAACCGCATCGCGTCGATGACGGCCTCGCCCACCGCGGGGTTGTCGTAGTTCAGGTCGGGCTGGTGGTGGAAGAAGCGATGCCAGAAGTACTGCCCGCGCACCGGATCCCAGGTCCAGTTGCTCGGCTCGGTGTCGACGAAAATGATCCGCGCGTCCTCGTAGAGCTCGTCCGTGTCGCTCCACACGTAGAAGTCGCCGTAGGGGCCGTCGGGATCCGCGCGCGACGCCTGGAACCACGGGTGCTCGTCGCTCGTGTGGTTGACGACGAAGTCGATGATGACGCGGATCCCGCGCTCGTGGGCCGCCGCGATGAACGCCCGGACGTCGTCGGTCGAGCCGACGGCGGGGTGCACCCCGGTGAAGTCAGACACGTCGTATCCCCCGTCGCGCAGCGGCGAGGGGAAGAACGGCGGCAGCCAGACGCAGTCGATGCCGAGCCACTGGAGGTAGTCGAGCTTCTCGGTCAGGCCGCGGAAATCGCCCTGGCCATCCCCGTCGCTGTCGTGGAACGAGCGCACCAGCACCTCGTAGAACACGGCCGTCTTGAACCACTCCGGCTCGGATGCCGCGCCCGGGGTATCCGGGAACGGCTCGTCGGAGATGACGGGGATCGAGGTCGTCAGGGGGAAGGAATCCGAGCTCATGCGGCGCTCCTCACGGTGAGAACATGGGCGACCTCGCGGCCGGGATCGAGCACGACGTCGTTGTGCTCACCCCACCACCAGTCCGCACCGGTGAGGTGCTCGTGCACGGCGAAGCGCTCGGGGAGGCCGAGCGCCTGCCAGTCGAGGTGCACGGTCGTGGCGCGCGCGCCGTGCGGGTCGAGGTTCAGCACGACGATGACGGTGCCGTCGCCGTGGCCCTTCGTGAACACGAGGACGTGGTCGTCGTCGGACCAGTGCACGCGCAGGTCGCGGAGGCCCCGCAGCGCGGGGATCTCGCGGCGCAGCGCGTTCAGGCGCGCGATGAAGGGCGCGATCGTGCGGCCCGCCGTGGCCGCGCCGTCCCAGTCGCGGATCCGGATCTGGAACTTCTCGCTGTCGAGGTACTCCTCGGATCCGGGCCGCACCGCGACGTGCTCGCAGAGCTCGAAGCCCGCGTACATGCCCCAGGTCGGCGACGCGAGCGCGGCCAGCGCGGCGCGGATCCGGAAGGCGGCGGGGCCGCCGTCCTGCAGGAACGCGTGCAGGATGTCGGGCGTGTTCGGCCAGAACGCGGGGCGCAGGAGGTGGTCGGACGCGGTCGCGACCTCGCGGAGGTAGTCCTCGATCTCGCCCTTCTGGGTCCGCCAGGTGAAGTACGTGTACGACTGGTGGAACCCGGCCGCGCCGAGCGCGTGCATCATCGCGGGGCGCGTGAAGGCCTCGCTGAGGAAGACCACGTCGGGATCCGTCTCGCGGATCCGCCGGAGCAACCACTCCCAGAACGCGACCGGCTTGGTGTGCGGGTTGTCGACGCGAAAGATGCGGATCCCGCGCGCGATCCAGAACCGCAGGATCCGCTCGGCCTCGGCGAAGATGCCGGCGGGGTCGTTGTCGAAGTTGATCGGGTAGATGTCCTGGTACTTCTTCGGCGGGTTCTCGGCGTAGGCGATCGTGCCGTCGGCGCGCGTCGTGAAGAACTCGGGGTGCTCCGACACCCACGGGTGGTCCGGAGCCGCTTGCAGCGCGAAGTCCATCGCGACCTCGAGCCCCAGCGACGTCGCCTTCTTCACGAACGCGTCGAAGTCCTTCAGCGTGCCGAGGTCGGGGTGGATCGCGTCGTGGCCACCGTGGCGCGATCCGATCGCCCACGGGGATCCCACGTCGTCGGGTGCCGGGTCGAGCGTGTTGTTCGCGCCCTTGCGGTGCACCTCGCCGATCGGGTGCACGGGCGGCAGATACAGCACGTCGAAGCCCATCTCCACGACACGCGGGAGGCTCTTCTGGGCCGTGCGGAAGGTGCCGCTTTCCACCCGGCCGCCTGCTCCCACCCGGGCGCCCTCGCTGCGGGGGAAGAACTCGTACCAGGCGCCGACGAGCGCGCGCTCGCGGTCGACCTGCAGCGGAAAGGGCCCCGCGACGGTGAGGAGGTCGCGCAGCGGCTGGTCACGGAACGCCCGGCGCACCTCGGGCGAGGTGAGGGCGGCGAGCCGGGCCTCGGCGGGCCGCGCCTCGTCGACCGCGGCGGCGCGGGCGGCGGCGAGCGCGTCGGACGGGCCGTACTCCGCGGCCACCCGGTCGAGGAGGATCCGCGCCTCGAGGAACATCAGCTCGACGTCGATGCCCGCGCGGATCTTGATCTCGGCGTCGTGCAGCCAGGTCGCGAGCGGATCCGCGTACGCCCGCACCTCGAACGCCGCGTCCCCCGGGGCGCCGGTCGTCACCCACGCCTCGTAGCGGTCCGTGCCACGCGCGATCTCGCGCATCCGCACGGGCGTGGCGCGGGACCCGTCCGGGCCGATCAGGACGACCTCGGCGCCGAGCCGGTCGTGGCCCTCGCGGAAGACGGTCGCGCGGATCGGCTGCGCCTCGCCCTCGGCCGCCTTCGCCGGCCTCGCCCCCTCGTGGACCAGGGGATGAACATCGACGATGGGGATGCGGCCGACCATGCAGTCACCGTAGACTGGCGGCACGCGGGGCGAAAGGGGCGGGCGCGAAGGGTTCACGCGCGCTTAACGTGGCGTGCGTTTTCACCCCCGCCCCGACCTCCCCCCACGGCGCCCGCAAACACAACGCAGTCAATTTTCGGCCGCGTGCCCGGCGATCGGCGGAATCCGGATTCGGACACCGACTTGTGACGGCGTTGCGTCGGGGGGGTGGTGACGGCGGATGACGGCCGCACGAGATAACTTGCACAGTGTTGTGCACATTATTATGCTGGCGGCATGACTTCTCCCCGCCGGCGCGACGCCGTCGCCAACCGCGAGGCGCTCCTCGAGGCCGCCGCCCGCGTCCTCCGGACCGCGCCCGACGCCTCGATCGACGCGATCGCGGCCGAGGCCGGTCTCAGCCGGCGCGCAATCTACGGCCACTTCCCGTCCCGCGACGCGCTCGTGTCCGAGCTGCTTGCCCGGGGCACCGAGCGCGTCTCCGCGGCGGTCGCGGACCTCGCGGATCCGGATCCGGCGCGCCTGGTCGCACGGCTCGGCTTCGCGCTCTGGCGCGAGGTCGCGCACGTCCGGCTCGTCGCGCGCTCGCTCGTGACGGGGCCGTGGGAGGCCGACGTCGCGGCGGGCATGGCGCCCGTGCGCCGCTCGCTGCGCGAGGCCCTGGCGCGCGGGCGGGACGCCGGCGTGTTCCGCCGCGACGTCGATGTCGACGTCACGGCGCGCCTCATCGAGGAGACCGCGATCGCGGTTCTGGACGTCGCCGTCGACGGCGCGCTCGGCGATGACGAGGCGGCCCGCCTCGTCGCCGTCAGCGCCCTCGGCCTCGCCGGGCTCGGGGCCGAGCAGGCGGCCGCCGTGGCGGAGGACGCACGCGCGGCCGATCGCGGGGAGATCGCATGATCCTCGCGGCCGAGGCCGTCGCGAAGGGCCCGCTCGAGCACACCTCGCTCGTCGTCCGCGCGGGCGAGGTCGCGCTCGTCGCGGTCCCGGGCGGGCAGCGCCCCACGCTGCTCGGCCTCGTGCTGTCCGGGCGCATGTCGCCCGCCCAGGGCGCCGTCACGCTCGACGGGGCCGCGGATCCGCGCGCCCTCCGCCGCCGCGTCGCACTCGTCGACAGCCCCGAGGCCTCCGCGCCGCACGACGGGATCCGGCTCGGCGCGGTGGTGCGCGAGGAGCTCGTCTTCGCCGGCATCCGCCGCCCGCGCCGGGCCGCCCCTCGCCTCCTCGCCGACGAGGGCCTGTCCCCGCGCGCGCGGCTCGGCGACCTCGCGCCCGCCGAGCGCACCCGCGTCCTCGCCCGCACTGCCGCCGCGCGCGCGGGCGTCGACGCGCTCGTGTTCGTCTCCCCCGAGCGCCACGGCGGCGACGCGGCCGCCTGGCTCGACACGGCGCACGCATGGGCCGCGCGCCGATACGCTGTCGTCGTGATCGCGTCGGCCGCCGCGGTCCGCCAGGCGGAAGAAGGCGAGCGGGCATGAGGCGGATCCAGACCCTCGTCGCGACCGAGCTGCGGCGCCTGACGGCCTCACCCATGGCGACCCTGGCGCTCGTCGCCCTCATGATCGTGCCCGTCATCTACGCGGGGCTCTACCTGTGGGGAAACGACGACCCATACGGGCGCCTCGAGGAGGTGCCGGCCGCGCTCGTGGTCACCGACGAGGGCGTGACAAGGGACGGGGAAACGACCAACTACGGCGCGGAGGTCCGCGACCAGCTCGTCGAGGACGGCGCCCTGGAATGGCACGTGACGGGCGCGGACGAGGCCGCCGACGGGTTGCGCGCGGGCACCTACGACTTCGTCGTCACCTTCGGGCCCGACTTCTCGCGCCACCTCGCCTCGATTGACGACGACGACCCCGTGCAGGCCGAGGTGGAGCTCACGACCAACGACGCCAACAGCTACCTCGCCGGGACGATCGCCGACACCGTCACGGAGACCGTCCGCGCGGGCCTCGCCCGCGAGGTCGGCGAGGAGTCCGCCCGGACGCTCCTCGACAGCGTCGCGACGATCCGCGCGGGCCTCGTGGACGCCGCCGACGGCGCGGGCGAGGTGGCGGACGGCGCGGCGACCGCGGCGAGCGGCGCTACGGCCCTGGCCGACGGATCCCAGACGGCGCGGACCGGCGCCGACGACCTCGCGGCGGGCCTCGCGGAGCTGCGGGATGGATCCGCCGACCTGCCCGAGCAGACCGCGTCGCTCGCGGACGGCGCGCGCCAGGTCGCCGACGGCAACGCCCAGCTCGAGGACGCGGTGACGCCCGCAGCCGAGGCGATAGACGACGCGGTCTCGGACCTCCCGAGCGAGGCCGAGCTGCGGAGCGACCTCGAGGAGGCGGGCCTCGCGAGCGACGAGATCGATCGCGTGCTCGAGCTCGTCTCGCCCCTCCACGACGACATCGAGGCCGCCAACACCGACGTGCAGGCGGCCGCGGCCGCGGTCGCGCAGCTCGCCGACGGGTCGGGCGCGGTCGCCGACGGCGCGTCCCGGCTCGCGGACGGCGTCCCCGACCTCGCGAGCGGCATCGCCGAGGCCGCGACCGGATCCGAGACCCTCGCCAGCGGCGTGACCTCGCTCGCCAACGGATCCGCCGACCTCGCCGACGGGCTGGGCGACCTGGACGCGGGCTCGGCCGAGCTCGCGGACGGGCTCGCCGACGCCACCCAGGACATCCCCGACCAGACGGCCGAGGAGCGCCAGACCGCCGCGCGCATGGTCGCGGATCCGGTCTCCGTCTCGGAGGACGCCACGAGCGCCGCGTCGTCCTACGGCGCCGGCATGGCGCCGTTCTTCATCAGCCTCGCGGCCTGGATCGGGATCTACGCGCTGTTCCTCATCGTGAAGCCGTACTCGGCGCGCGCCGTGACGGCCCTGCGCCGGCCGCTCGCGATCACCCTCGGGGCCTGGGCCACGCCGGCGCTCCTCGGGATCGCGCAGATGCTCGCCGTCTTCGCGATCGTGCGGTTCGCGCTCGGCTACGACGTCGCCCAGCCCGCCGCGATGCTCGCCTTCCTCGCGCTGACGTCGGCGACGTTCGCGGCGATCGTCCTCGCCCTCAACGTCCTCCTCGGCAGCGTCGGGCAGTTCCTCGGCCTCATCCTCATGGTGCTCCAGCTCGTGACGGCGGGCGGCACGTTCCCGTATCAGACCCTGCCGGCGCCGCTCCGGATCCTCCACGAGGCGCTCCCCATGAGCCACGCGGTCGACGGGATCCGCCAGCTCATGTACGGCGGGGATGCGGGCCGCGCCTGGGCCGCGGCGGCCTTCCTGGGGGTCTGGCTCGCGGCGGCACTCGGCGTCACGCTCGCCGCGCTCTGGCGCATGACGCGCACCCGCACGCTGCGCGACCTGCGCCCGTCGCTCATCGGGTAACCCCTGCCCCCCGACACAACGCAGTCAATTTTTCGCGCGGCGGGCCGCGATCCGTGGCGCCTCGTCGCGGGGACCGAAAATTGTCTGCGTTGTGTTTCCCCGGCGAACCGGCCGGCACCCGCTCGCCGCCGATGACTGCGTGTGAACCCCGCGTGAAAACCTCGCGCCGCGTGGGGTCCGCGGTCTACTCTCGGCGCTATGCGCGCCATTCGACGCTTCACCGTCCGCCCCGTCCTCCCCGAGCCCCTCGCCGCCCTCGGCGCGCTGGCGGCGAACCTGCGCTGGTCCTGGGACCCCGCGACGCAGGACATCTTCGCCGAGGTCTCGCCCGAGGTCTGGGAGCGCCGGAAGGATCCCGTCCGGGTCCTCAGCGACGTCCCCGCCGCGCGGTGGGGGGAGCTTGAGCGCGACGAGGGCTTCCTCGCCCGGCTCGCGTCGGCGGCGACGGGCCTCGAGGCCTACCTCACCGAGGACCGCTGGTACCAGCGCGCGTGCCCGGACGGGCCCGCCCAGGTCGCGTACTTCTCCCCGGAGTTCGGCATCGCCGCCGCGCTGCCCCAGTACTCCGGCGGGCTGGGGATCCTCGCGGGCGACCACCTGAAGGCCGCGAGCGACCTGGGCGTGCCGATCGTCGGCGTGGGCCTGTTCTACGCCCACGGCTACTTCAAGCAGTCGCTCTCCCGCGACGG
Source organism: Microbacterium sp. ZXX196 (assembly GCF_009709595.1). NCBI lineage: Bacteria > Bacillati > Actinomycetota > Actinomycetes > Micrococcales > Microbacteriaceae > Microbacterium > Microbacterium sp. ZXX196. The sequence goes on along the minus strand of NZ_WMEE01000005.1, from coordinate 28,958 downwards.
CTGGCAGGTCGAGTCCTACCCCGTGCTCGACCCGAACGAGCTGCCCGTCCGGCCGCTCCGCGAGGCCGACGGCACCCCGGCGACGATCTCGATCGACATGCCCGGCGGGCCCGCCCTGATCGCGAAGATCTGGGTCGCGCACGTGGGGCGCGTCCCGCTGCTCATGCTCGACACGGACCTCGAGGGCAACCCGGACCACTACGTCGCGGTCACCGATCGCCTCTACGGCGGCGGCGGCGAGCACCGCCTGCGCCAGGAGATCCTGCTGGGCGTGGGCGGGGTGCGGGCGCTGCGGGCGTTCAGCCGCATCACGGGCGCGCCGGTCCCCGAGGTGCACCACACGAACGAGGGCCACGCGGGGTTCCAGGGCCTGGAGCGGATCCGCGAGCTCACGGATCCCTCCGGGGCCGGGCTGAGCGTCGACGAGGCGCTCGCGATGAACCGGGCCTCGACGATCTTCACGACGCACACGCCCGTGCCCGCCGGCATCGACCGCTTCGACCGCACCCTCATCGAGCAGTACTTCGCGACCGAGGGCGGCGCGACGCCCGGTGTCCCCGCCGAGCGCGTCCTCGCCCTCGGCGCCGAGAGCTACGACGGCGGCGATCCGGGCGTGTTCAACATGGCCGTGCTCGGCTTCCGGCTCGGCCAGCGCGCGAACGGGGTGAGCGAGCTGCACGGCCACGTCAGCCGCGACATGTTCCACGGCCTGTGGCCCGCGTTCGACGAGGCGGAGGTGCCGATCGGATCCATCACGAACGGCGTGCACGCGCCGACCTGGGTCGCGCGCGAGCTGCGCGAGCTCGTCACGGCGCTCGGCGCCGACGCCGACGGCGATCCGGAGGAGTTCGCCCGGTCACTCGAGGGCGCCGACTTCGCGCGGGTCTGGGAGATCAAGCGCGTCCTCCGCGAGCGCCTCGTGCTCGACGCGCGCCGCCGGGTCCGGCGCGCGTGGCAGAAGCGCGGCGCGGCGGAGGCGGAGCTCGGCTGGATCGACGACGCCCTCGACCCCGACGTGCTCACGATCGGCTTCGCGCGGCGCGTGCCCTCGTACAAGCGCCTGACGCTGATGCTCCGGGATCCGGCGCGCCTCAAGGCGTTGCTGACGGATCCGGAGCGCCCCATCCAGCTCGTCATCGCCGGCAAGGCCCACCCGAACGACGACGGCGGCAAGAAGCTCATCCAGGACATGGTGCGCTTTGCGGACGACCCCGAGGTGCGCCACCGCATCGTGTTCCTCCCCAACTACGACATCGCCATGGCGCAGCCGCTCTACCCGGGCTGCGACGTGTGGCTCAACAACCCGCTGCGCCCCTACGAGGCGTGCGGCACGAGCGGCATGAAGGCCGCGCTCAACGGCGGCCTGAACCTGTCGATCCTCGACGGCTGGTGGGACGAGTGGTTCGACGGCGAGAACGGCTGGGCGATCCCGTCGGCCGACGGGCTGCCGGATCCGTCCGCGCGCGACGACCTCGAGGCCCAGGCCCTCTACGAGATCCTCGAGCGCGAGGTCGTGCCGCGGTTCTACGACCGCGACGAGCGGGGCCTCCCGGCGCGCTGGCTCGAGATGATGCGGCACACGATCGAGTCGCTCGGCCCGAAGGTGCTCGCCACGCGCATGGTGCGCGATTACGTCACGGCGCTGTACCTGCCCGCGGCCGCCAGCACGCGCGCGCTCGGATCCGACTACGCGGGCGCCCGCGACCTCGCCGCGTGGGAGGAGCGCGTGGGCGCGGGGTGGGGATCCGTGCGGGTCGAACACGTCGAGTCGGCCGGGGCGGGCGACGTCGCCGAGGTCGGGGCCGCGCTCTCCGTGCGCGCCTTCGTCGGCCTGGGCGAACTGGCGCCGAGCGACGTCGCGGTGCAGCTCGTCCACGGCCGCGCCCGCGGCGACGACGAGATCGCCGACGCCCAGGTGACGACGCTCGCGGTGTCCGAGTCGTACGAGGGCGGGCGGTTCTGCTTCACGGGGACCCACACGCTGGAGCGGCCGGGCCCCTTCGGGTACACCGTGCGCATCGTCCCCGCGCACGCCCACCTCACGAGCCCGGCCGAGACCGGCCTCGTGGCCTTCGCCGACGCGCCCGAGGTGCCGGAGGGGTAGCCCCTCAGGCCGCCCGCGCCACGACGATGCACCGGGCCGTGATCGTGTCAGCCTGACCGACGACCGCGGACGAGCCGAGGGGGATCCGCGGATCCGTCGACAGCACGACCTCGCCCTCCGGCATGAACTCGGCGACCGCCGAGGCGACCTCGACGTCCTCGTCGGCCGCGTTGATCCAGACGATGAACGAGCGGTCGATGACCTGTTCGCCGCGCAGGCCCGGCTCGCGCAGCGGCCCGCCGGAGAGGAAGAAGCCGAGGGTGCGGAGGCCCGGATCCGCCCAGTCCTCCTCCGTCATCCGCCGCCCCGCGGGGTGCAGCCACGCGAGGTCGTCCGGGCCACCCTCGAGCGTCGGCTCGCCCTGGAACCAGTGCCGCTGCCGCAGCACGGGGTGGTCGCGCCGCAGCTGCAGGGCGCGTCGGGTCTGCTCGTAGACGTCGAGCCATGCGTCGTCGGCAGACCAGTCGACCCAGCTGATCTCGTTGTCCTGGCAGTACGCGTTGTTGTTGCCGCCCTGCGTGCGCCCGCGCTCGTCGCCGGCCGTGATCATGGGGACCCCGTTCGACAGGGCGAGGGTCACCATGATGTTCGCCGCCTGTCGGCGCCGGACCGCGACGATCTGCTCGTCGTCCGTCTCCCCCTCGACGCCGTGGTTGTTCGAGCGGTTGTCGTCGGATCCGTCGCGGTTGTCCTCGCCGTTTTCCTCGTTGTGCTTGTGCGCGTAGCTCACGAGATCGCGCACCGTGAAGCCGTCGTGCGCCGTGACGAAGTTCACCCCCGCGTACGCCCAGCGCCCGTCGTCGCGGTACAGGTCCGAGGATCCGGCCACGCGCGTGGCCACCTCCGACATGTTGCCCTCCCCGCGCCAGAGGTCGCGGATAGCGCCGCGGTACTGGTCGTTCCACTCGACCCACGGCGCCGGCATCTGCCCGACGAGGTACCCGTCCATCGACGCGTCCCACGGCTCCGCGATGAGCTTGACGTGACGCAGGACCGGATCCTGATCCACCGCCGTGAGGAAAGAGCACGCCATGTCGATGTCGTACCCCGTGCGGGTGAGCGCGCTCGTCAGGTCGAACCGGAACCCGTCGACGTGCATCTCGTTGACCCAGTACCGGAGCGAGTCCATGATGAGGCGCAGCATCATCGGCTCCGAGGTGTCGACGGTATTGCCGCAGCCCGTGACGTCCCAGTAGCTGTCGTCGAACGCGTCGTCGGAGTGCGGCACGATGCGCTTGTACGCGCCGCGATCGTCGAGCCCGCGAAACGACAGGACGGGGCCCGCGGATCCCGCCTCGGCCGTGTGGTTGTAGACGACGTCGAGGATCACCTCGAGGCCGGCGGCGTGGAAGGCCCGCACCATGTCCTTGAATTCGGCGACCTGGCCGCCCCGGTCGCCGCGCGAGGAGTACGCGCCGTGCGGCGAGAAGAACGCCGCCGTGTTGTACCCCCAGTAGTTCGTCGCGCCGCGCTCGAGCAGGGCCGGCTCCGAGAAGAACTGCTGCGTCGGCAGCAGCTCGACGGCCGTGACCCCGAGGTCCTTGAGGTAGTCGATGACGTGGGGGTGGGCGAGCCCAGAGTAGGTGCCGCGGATCTCCTCCGGCACGCGGTCGTGCAGCTGCGTGAAACCCTTCACGTGCAACTCGTAGACGACGGTGTCGCGCCACGCCGTCTTGGGCTGCTCGTCGTCGCCCCAGTCGTAGGAGCGATCCACGACAACGCTGCGCGCGGTCACGGGGGCCGAGTCGTCGTCGTTGCGGGCGCCGTGATCGTCCCACTCGTGCGCGAACAGCGGCTGTTCCGGGACGATCTCGCCGCTCGTGGCGTGGGCGTACGGATCCAGGAGCAGCTTGTGGATGTTGAACCGGTACCCGTTCTCGGGATCCCACGGCCCGTCCGCCCGGAATCCATAGAGCTGGCCCGGCTCGACCCCAGGCAGGGCCCCGTGCCAGATGCCGAGGTCCTTCTCCGAGAGCGGGACGCGCCGCTCGGCGCCGGACTCGTCGAACAGGCAGACCCACACGCCCGTCGCGTCGGGCGCGTAGACGGCGAAGTTCGTCGCCTCGGGGTGCCAGGACGCGCCGAGCGGCCAGTTGCGTCCGGGCCAGACGGCGGTGGTCTCGCCGACGTGATTCCAGGTCTTCGGGCTCATGGCCACATCATGCACGGTCCGGGCCGAACGAGGCGGCCCGGACGCGAGGAATTCTCGAAGCCGTCACACGGGGGCCTCAGTCCTGACGCGGGGGCCGCCACAGCACGACGTCGGTCTGGCGGCGGATGCGGGTTGTGCCCGTCAGCGTGACGACGCCGCCCGCCGCGTTCGTCGCGAACACACGGGCGCCGGGGCGCGTGGCGCGCTCCTCCCGGAGCTCGCTCGCGAGGGTCCGCACCTCGTCGCGCAGCGCCTGCACCTCGTTCTCGAGGTCGAGCATGCGCTGGATGACGGCAAGCGGCACGCCCTCGGCCGACAGCCGCTGGACCTCGCGCAGCTGCGCGATGTCGATCGCGGAGTACCGACGGGATCCGCCGCGCGTGCGGCCCGGGACGACGAGGCCGATCCGGTCGTACTGCCGGAGAGTCTGCGGATGCATGCCCGACAGCTCGCTCGCGGCCGCGATCGGGAAGATCGGGTCGCTCGGGCTCACGCCGTCTGGCAGCTGCATGTCACGTTCCTTCGCGGTCTCGTCGTCTCACTCTGGCAAATGCCGGGGCCGGATCAGTGGAACAGGCCCGCGCGCGGGTTTTCGCCCGACTCGAGGTCGCGGAAGCGCTCGAGCGCCTCGCGCTGCGCGTCGGAGAGGTGCGTCGGGACGGCGATCTCCAGCTCGGCGAGGAGGTCGCCCGTGCCCTTGGCGGTCGCGATCCCGCGGCCCTTGACGCGCAGTATGCGGCCGGACGGCGTGCCGGGTGCGACGCGCAGGCGCACGGGCTCACCCTCGAGGGTCGGCACCTCGATCGTCGCGCCGAGCACGGCCTCGGTGAAGGTCACGGGCACGGTGAGCCGGAGGTTCCGGCCGTCGCGCGTGAAGACGCGATGCGGGCGCACCGACACCTCGACGACGATGTCGCCGTTCTCGCCGCCGTTCGCCGACGGGCGGCCGCGACCGCGCAGCCGGATCTTCTGCCCGTCGCCTACGCCCGCGGGGATCTTCACCTTGAACGGCTTGCCGTCCTCGCCGCGCAGCGAGATCGTCTCGCCCTTCGCGGCCGTCGTGAAGTCGATGGTCGTGCGGGCGCGCACGTCGGCGCCCTTCTGGGGGCCGCCGAAGCCGCCGCCGTACCCGCCGAAGCCGCCGCGCGGCCCCCCGCCGGTCGAGGCGTTGAACATCGAGAAGATGTCGTCGAAGTCGGGATTACCGCCCCCGCCGCGCGAGAAGCGGCTGAAGACGTCCTCAAAGCCGCCGGCGCCGGATCCGCCCGCCGTGAAGCGCGCCCCGGATCCCATCGCCCGCAGCTCGTCGTACTCCTTGCGCTGCTCCGGGTCGGAGAGCACCGAGTACGCCTCGCTGATCTCCTTGAATTTCGCCTCGGCCGCCTGGTCTCCGGGGTTGGAGTCCGGGTGGTACGTGCGGGCGAGCTTGCGGTAAACCTTCTTCAGCTCGGCCTCGCCGACGTCCTTCGAGACGCCCAGGACGGTGTAGAAGTCCTTATCGAACCAGTCCTGACTGGCCATGTGCATCCTCCTGCTCGTGTGGCGGCGGCGCGGACCCTCGTGGATCCGCGCCGCCGCCGGGGAGAAATTCGCTCCTACTCGGCGGGAACCGCGACGACGACCTTGGCCGGCCGCAGCTCGACGTCGCCCAGGCGGTACCCCACCTCGACGACCTCGAGAACGGTCGAACCGGTCGCGCCCGGGGTGGGCTGCTGGAAGACGGCCTCGTGGCGCTGCGGGTCGAACTCCTCGCCCGCCTCGCCGTAGGCGACGACGCCCGTGCGCTCGGCGACGCCGCGCATCTTCTCGGCCACGAGCGCGAACGCCGTGCCCTCCTCCAGGTCGCCGTGCTTGGCGGCGCGGTCGAGGTCGTCGAGCACGCTCAGCATGCCCTTGGCGACCTCGCCCTTCGCGCGGTCGATGTCGACCTGGCGCTGCTCCTCGGTGCGGCGACGGTAGTTGGCGTACTCCGCCTGGATCCGCTTGAGGTCGTGCAGGAGCTGCGTCTCGTAGTCGCTCTTCTCCTGCTCCGCCGCCTCGTCGGTCTGCTCGGCGTCGAGGATCTCGTCGACCGTCAGGCCGTCGTCCTCCGTCGACTGGTCGCCAGCGGGTGCGCCCTCGGCGGGGGCAGCGTCTGCCCCCGCCTCGGCGTCCGGCTGGACCTGGTCGTCGCCGTTCGGCTCGATCGGGTCCTTGTCCGTCATTACTTGTTCTTCTCGTCCTCGTCGTCGACGACCTCGGCGTCAATGACGTCCTCGTCGTCCGAGGATCCGTCGGCCGGGGCCTCCTGCGCGCCCTCGGGAGCCTCCTGCTGCGCCTGCGCGTAGAGCGCCTCGCCCAGCTTCGTCTGGCTCTCGTTGAGCTTGTCGAACGCCGCCTTCACGGCGTCGTCGTCCTCGCCCGCGAGCGCGGTCTTGAGGGCCTCGACGTCGGTCTTCACCTCGGTCTTGACGTCCTCGGGCAGCTTGTCGTCGTTCTCCTCGATGAGCTTCTCGATCGAGTAGGACAGCGTCTCCGCCTGGTTGCGGACGTCGGCGGCCTCGCGGCGCTTCTTGTCCTCCTCCGCGTGCTCCTCGGCCTCGCGGACCATGCGGTCGATGTCCTCCTTGGCGAGCGAGGATCCGCCCGTGATGGTCATCGACTGCTCCTTGCCCGTGCCCTTGTCCTTCGCCGAGACGTGAACGATGCCGTTCGCGTCGATGTCGAACGTGACCTCGACCTGCGGCAGGCCGCGGGGCGCGGGGGCGATGCCCGTGAGCTCGAAGGTGCCGAGCGGCTTGTTGTCGCGGGTGAACTCGCGCTCGCCCTGGAAGACCTGGATCGCGACCGAGGGCTGGTTGTCCTCCGCCGTCGTGAAGGTCTCGCTGCGCTTGGTCGGGATGGCCGTGTTGCGCTCGATGAGCTTCGTCATGATGCCGCCCTTGGTCTCGATGCCGAGGGACAGGGGCGTGACGTCAATGAGCAGGACGTCCTTGCGCTCGCCCTTCAGCACGCCGGCCTGGAGGGCGGCGCCGACGGCGACGACCTCGTCCGGGTTGACGCCCTTGTTGGCCTCCTTGCCCGTCTCGCGCTTGACGAGCTCGCTCACGGCGGGCATGCGGGTGGATCCGCCGACGAGGACGACGTGGGCGATGTCGCTCAGCTTGACGCCCGCCTCACGGATGACGTCGTCGAAGGGCTTCTTCGTGCGCTCGAGGAGGTCCTTGGTAAGGTCCTCGAACTTGGCCCGCGTGAGGGTCTCGGACAGCGACGCCGGGCCCTGCTCGGTGAGCGAGAGGTACGGGAGGCTGATCGTCGTCGAGGCCGAGCTCGAGAGCTCCTTCTTGGCCTGCTCGGCGGCCTCCTTGAGGCGCTGCAGCGCGATCTTGTCGCCCGAGACGTCGACGCCCGAGGTGTTCTTGAACTGCGTGATCAGCCAGTCGACGATCCGCTGGTCCCAGTCGTCGCCACCGAGGCGGTTGTCGCCGGCGGTGGCGCGGACCTGGATCGTGGAGAAGTCGTCGTCCTTGCCCACCTCGAGCAGCGAGACGTCGAACGTGCCGCCACCGAGGTCGAAGACGAGGATGAGCTCGTCCTCCTGGCCCTTGTCCAGGCCGTAGGCGAGGGCCGCCGCGGTCGGCTCGTTGACGATGCGCAGGACGTTCAGGCCCGCGATCTCGCCGGCCTCCTTCGTGGCCTGACGCTCGGCGTCGTTGAAGTAGGCGGGGACCGTGATGACGGCGTCGGTCACGGTGTCGCCGAGGTACTGCTCGGCGTCGCGCTTGAGCTTCATGAGGATGCGCGCCGAGATCTCCTGCGGCGTGTACTTCTTATCCTCGACCGTGAAGGTCCAGTCGGTGCCCATGTGGCGCTTGACCGACGCGATCGTGTGGTCGACGTTGGTGACGGCCTGACGCTTGGCGGTCTCGCCGACGAGCACCTCGCCGTCCTTCGCGAAGGCGACGACCGACGGGGTCGTGCGCATGCCCTCGGCGTTGGCGATGACCTTCGGCTCGCCACCCTCGAGGACGGACACGACCGAGTTGGTGGTTCCGAGGTCGATTCCCACAGCACGTGCCATGTTGTTGCTCCGTTTCGTTGAGGAAGCCTGCTCGCGAGAGTTGAGTCGCGATGGCTCAAGCGTAGAACACCTCTCGCGGGAAGTCAAGAAACTTGATATGACTCGACTAAAGTTTCGTCTTGTGCGGCGCGCACGGGATCCCCCACCCGTCACCCGCACGCGATATCGTTCGCGCATGCCGAACGACGACCGCCCCGGCCCCGCGCACCCACCGGCCGCCGCCGACAGCGCCGCCCTCCCCGTTCTCGGCCTGCAGGCGCAACTCGGCGACCGGCCCGCGAAGCGGTCGGCCGTCTTCGCGTGGGCCCTGTGGGACTGGGGCCTGCAGCCGTTCAACACGGTCATCGTGACCTTCATCTTCACGGCGCTCTACCTCACGACCGACGCGTTCCTGCCGCCCGAGGTGCACGCGCTCGCCGACGGGGATCCGGCGAAGGATCAGGCGCTTGCGGGCCTGTCGAGCGGCCTCGGCCTGGGCACGACGATCGCGGGCCTCCTGATCCTCGCCGTCGCGCCCGTCCTCGGGCAGCAGGCCGACGCGCAGGGCAAGCAGAAGCTCTGGCTCGGCATCGGCACGGGCGGCACGATCGCGTGCATGCTCGGGCTGTGGTTCGCCGAGCCCGCGCCGACCTTCTTCGGCCTGGGCGTCGCGCTCATCGCGGCCGGCACCGTGTTCAACGAGATCGGCAGCGTCAACAGCAATGCGCTGCTCGTGAGCATCGCCTCGCCGCACAACGTCGGGCGGATCTCGGGACTCGGGTGGGGCTTCGGCTATCTCGGCGGGATCCTCGCGCTCGTGCTCGTCGTGGTGTTCTACGTCAGCGATTGGTTCGGCCTCCCGGAGGACGGAGGCCTGCCGTTCCGGCTCATCGCCGTCGGGTGTGCGCTGTGGGGCCTCCTCTTCACGCTCCCCGTGTTCTTCGCCGTGCCCGAGCCCGCCCCGCTCGGCAAGCCCGAGCGGCGGGTCAACTTCTTCCGCAGCTACGCGCTGCTCGTCCGCGACGTCGTCGGACTGTACCGCTCCCCGGCCACGCGCAACACCTTCTGGTTCCTGCTCGCGAGTAGCGTCTTCCGCGACGGCCTGAGCGGCGTGTTCACGTTCGGAGCCATCATCGCGGCGCAGGTGTTCGGCTTCGGCTTCATCGAGCTCGTCATCTTCGGCATCGCGGCCAACCTCATCGCGGGCGTCTCGACGCTCATCGCCGGGCGGTGGGACGACCGGTTCGGGCCCAAGGCCGTCATCGTCACCGCCCTCGCCGCGATGGTCGTCTCCGGCCTCGTCGTGTTCGCCTTCGCCGACGGCGGCGCCGTCGTGTTCTGGGTGTTCGGGCTCGCGCTGTGCGCCTGCGTGGGGCCGGCGCAGTCGGCCGGCCGCTCCTTCCTCGCCCGGGTGACGCCGGCGGGGCGCGAGGGCGAGATCTTCGGGCTCTACGCGACCACGGGCCGCGCCGCGAGCTGGATGTCCTCGCTCCTGTGGACCGTCCTCATCGCGCTCACGGGCGCGACGATCTTCGGCGTGCTGGGCATCGTGATCGTCCTTGCGATCGGCCTCGCCCTGCTCTTGCCCGTCCGCGCCGCGCGCTGACCGGCGCGCTGACAGACTGGGGCCCATGTCCCGACGCATCGCCTTCCTCGACATCGACGGCACCATCATCGATCACGCCGGCGGGATCCCCGAGAGCACGGTGCGCGCGGTACGGAGCGCCCGCGCGGCGGGTCACTTCGTCTATCTCGCGAGTGGGCGCACGCCCAGCGAGGTCGAGCGGCGCCTCGTCGACATCGGCTTCGACGGCGCCATCCTCGGCGCCGGCGCGTACGCGTGGATCGGGACGCTGTGGGACGCGGGCGGCTGGCGCGTCGAACGCCTCATGGATCCGGCGCACGTCGCGCGCATGACCGCCGCGTTCCGCGAGGTCGGCGCCGACTACGTCCTGCAGGGGCGCGAGGGCGTGTGGGCGACGCGGCGCGCGTTCGCGCGGCTCGAGTCCGCGCTCGCGGCCGAGGGGCGGCTCAGCGACGCGACGCGCGAGGCGCTCCTCGACCACGTGGCGATCACGGAGGATCCGCCCCACGACGGCATTGCGAAGTCCGTGTTCTCGAGCGACGACCTCGGCTGCTACGCGGCCGTGACCGCGCGCCTCGGCGCCGATTTCAGCGTCATCACGGGAACCATGCCGGGGCTCGGCACCGCCGGCGGCGAGGTCTCCCCCGCCGGCGTGACGAAGGGATCCACGATGCGGCGCGTGCTCGCGGAGCTCGGCATGACGGAGCGCGACGCGATCGCGATCGGCGACAACAACAACGACCTCGACATGCTCGAGGCGGCGGGGGTCGGCGTGGCGATGGGGAACGCGACGCCCGAGGCGCGCGCCGCGGCCGACGAGGTCACCACCGCCGTGGATGAGGACGGCATCGCGACGGCCTTCGCGCGCCACGGGCTCATCGCGCCGTAACCGCGGAAACCCGGGCTGCGCTCCCCCGATCGCGGCCCGGGCCCCACTTCCGCCGGTACATCGGAGAAGGCGCGTGCGCCGCTCCGGGATCCGACTCCTCCAGGCTATCGACCGGCTCGGCGATATGCCGATGCGTCCCGGACACATTCACCCGAGGCTCACCCGTCGTTCACTCCGCGCCACCCCGTGCCAGACTGGGGGCATCGGCCGGGCAGGGGGAGCGACATGACGGGTACGGACCGACTCGCGCGCCCACGCCTCGTCGCGCTCTGGGACCGGGTCGCGGTCGGCGCGACCGTCCTCGTGACCGCGCAGCACCGGAGCGGGATCGCCTCGAGCCTGCGCGAGTGGGCCGACGGCCGCGGGCTCTCGCTCGTGCGCTGGTCCTCCAACCGGCAGGGTGTCCCGGCCGGGACACCCGACGCCGACGTCGTGCTGCTCGAGCTCGAGGGGATGCGCGATGAGCACGCCCACGCGACCCTCGCGGTCCGGGAGCGATGGCCCGACGCGACCCTCATCGCCGTCTCCTCGACGCAGTGGCCGCCCCTGCTCCTGCAGGAGGGCGTGCGACCCGAGCGTGTGTTCTCCGGATCCCTCTTCGGGTTCACGGCCGACGAAGCGATCGACCGCGCGGCCCAGCTCGGCGTGACGCTCACGTGGGATGGCGCGACGGCGCTGCTCGCGCGGGTCGGCACCCACGCGGGATTCGTCGACGGCGTCCTGCGCGCGGCCGCGCGGCGCGGCGCTCTCGACGACGCCGCGATCGCCGAGGGCTGCGGGGAGGCGACCGCCTACTTCGCGAGCGCCGCCGCGGCGGGCGTGTATCGCCCCAACGGGTGGCAGGCGGTGCTGCTGTCGGCCCGCATCGGGCCCATGCCCCGGCGCACCCTCCTCGCGGTGTGGGGCCGGGACGAGGTCGTGCGGGCGGCGCTCGACAACATCCTGCAGTCCGGGTTCTTCACGGAGGATCTCGACAGCGACACGATCGCGCTCCGCCCCGACATCCGCGCCGCCGTCGAGCGCCGCATCGAGAGCGAGGCGCGATCCGACGAGGTCGACGGCCTCGTCGCGGCGCTCGCGTCGGGGCTTCTCGACGAGGGGCGCACGGACGATGGGTGGGGCATCGTCGCCGGCCTCCCGCGCGCCCGCACGACGCTGTTGCGCCGCCACTGGTGGCGCCTCGGGGAACTCGACGTTGGCCTCGCGCGCCCCTGGCTCGAGGAGGCCGTCCGGATCCAGGAGGATCCCGAACTCCGCGTCGCGCTCGCGCGCGCGCTCGTCGACGTCACGAGCGCCGGACACTCCGGGCGGGTGCCAGCCGCGGCGCAGCGCGACGCACAGCGCTTGCTCGACGAGGCGTCGTGGAGGTCGCCCGACGAGGCGGTCACCGTCGTCATCGACACGCTGCGCGCCACGCTCCTGCGGCAGGAGGGGCGATACGCCGAGGCCCTCGCGGCGCACGAAGAGCTCGCGGACGGGCGCGCGTCGGCCGGATCCGGCCCGTCTGCCGTCCTCTCTCACGCCAGCGCGCTCGTGCAGGCGGCGCTCAGCGCGCTCGACGCGGGGCGGCCGGACATCGCCGCCGAGCGCCTCTCGGCCGGCGCGGCGATCGCGCACGCGGCGGGCGTGGAGCGCCTCGCGAGCTACGCCCACGAGATCCGCCTCGTCGTGACGGCGATGAACGAGCCCATCGCGCCGTCGTACCAGACCCTCATCGACAACCTCGTGGGCGCGCGCGTCGAGGCGCTCCCGCTGCGCGAGCTCGTGGCCGTGTGGAGCGCGCTCTACGCCGCCGACGCCGCCGCGCTGCACCGCGCGCTCGGGGACGCGGACTCCCCGGCGTTCGACGACCCCCTCGCCCTGCGCCTGCTCTCAGCCGTGATGCGCGCGCTCGCGCACGGACTCCTCGGCACCTCGGCCGTCGCCCTCCGCGAGCTGGAACTCCTCACGGCGGACATCGGATCCGCCGAGATCTCTCCCGCGCACCGCGCGCAGATCCTCTGGGCGCACACCGAGGCGCTGCTCCACGTCGGCGCGGCCGACCGGATGATCGAGGAGCTCCAGGCGGCGCCGGAGGAGGTCGCGACCGCGCTGCCGATGGACATCCTCTTCGCGCGCGCACACCTGAGCCGCGGCGAGCCCGAGCGCGTGATCGCAGGGCTGAGCGGATCCGCCGAGGCGTACGGCCCCGGGATCCTCGCGATCTGGGTGCGGGTGCTGCTCTTCCTCGCGTATCGCCAGATCGGAACCGAGGCCTCACAGGAGATCGCGCGCCAGCACCTCGGGACCGCGATCGTCGCCGCCTCGCGCGCGCGGCCCGTGCTCCCGTTCGCCCTCCAGGGGCACGCGAGCCTCATGGCCGTCATCCACCAGGCCGAGCAACTCTCGCTGGACGCCGGCGGACAGCGTCTGGTCGCGGACCTCGTCCGCATGCGGGACGGGCTCCAGATCGCGTCGGGGGCGAACCTCGCCCTCAGCGAGCGTGAGCGCGCCGTGCTCGCGCGCATGGGATCCGCGGAGTCGACGAAGCACCTCGCGCAGCTCCTGCACGTCTCGCCCAACACTGTCAAGACGCAGCTGCGCTCGATCTACCGCAAGCTCGGCGTCTCCTCCTGGGCCGACGCCCGCGACACGGCCCGCCGCCTGGGCCTCGACGAGGCCGCGCGCACAGACTAGAGGTCGACGGATCCGCGAATCGTCGATGCCCTCGTCGTCGCCCGCGAATCCTCACCGACCGCTCAAGCGCTCGAGCGCCTCGGCGATCCAGTCGGCGAGCACGTCGTCGGGCGGATCCGTCAGGGCCGCGAATGGCGCGGAGCGGCCGCCGGGCATCGTGAGCCGGTGCGCGCCGCGCGTGAGCGCGACGTCGAGCGCGGCCCCGCCGCCGACGGGGAAGAACGCCTCGTCCCCCGAGACGCCGACCGCGATGCGGCCGTTCACGCAGAACGCGAGGCTGCCCATCATGCGCCGCTCCTCGACCGGCTCGCCGATGATCGCGCGCACGCGGTCGGCGAGATCGGGGTTGTAGGCCATGGCCACGAGCCTAAGGGTGTCACCGGAGGCACGCCGCGGCCGCGCCCGGGAATCCGGACGCGGCCGCGGCGGGGCGGGTTACTCGATGCCCGCCGACACCTCGACCGTCATCGTGCCGGCCTTCCAGTCGGCGTCCGTGACCTCGATCGTCGTGCCCGTGCCGCCGACGATGACGGACCCCTGCGGGTTTTGCTCGTCGTAGTAGGCGTAGGGATCGGAGTCGTCGAACGTCGAGACCGGCTTCTGCTTCTTCAGCGACAGGCGCGTCATACCGTCCGCCGTCTCGCGGTGGAGCGACAGCTTGTCCGTCTTGTCGAGCCCGAAGGTGGCGTCGTACGCCTGGATCCGGTTGCGCGCGATCGTGCCGTCGGACCAGGTCAGCGCGCCCGCGCGCGCGTCGACCGGCAGCGCCTGCCCGCCGCCCGGGTGCGCGGAGGTGTTGTTGTCGTCGTACCGGTCGCTCACGTACCAGACGAGCAGGCCATCCTGGTAGGCGAAGTGCTCGACCGTGTTCGGTGCGGTCTCGGCCCAGCCGAAGTTGTACGGCCCGGTGCGCAGGCCCTCGTCGTAGCCGCCGTACACGCGGTTCTCCGCGATGTAGTAGTGGCTGAAGGTCTCCGCGTACGAGCCGCCGTCGACCTGGACGAACCCGTCGAGGATCCACGTTTCGTCGCCCTCGAAGCCCGTCGCCGGGCCGCCCGTGATGGCGATGTCGTCGACCTTCAAGCCTGGCTCGGCCACGGCCGCGTCGGTGACGTACCGGAAGCGCACCTCGGCCGACGCGCCGGCGTACGCCGAGAGGTCGGCCGTCAGGGGCGCCCAGCCGCCGGAGGATCCGGTGATGCCGAACCCGAGGTTCGACCCGTTCGGGTCGGTCGAGGTCGAGTCGCTCGTGGCGAGCTGCTCCCATGTGGCGCCGCCGTCGGTCGAGATCTCGGCGTAGGCGTAGTCCCAGTCGGCCTCGATCTCGTAGTTGACCTGCGCCTCGAGGGTCGCGCCGGCGGCCACGTCGAACGCAGGGCTCGTCACCGTGACGTCGAGGTTGTTCCCGCTACCGGAGTAGGCATAACCCTCGCCGGTCGCGGCCTCCCCGACCTCGACGCGCTCCTCGCCGTCGGGCAGGTTGACGATGACGGCCTGCGCGTCGTTCGTCGCGTGGAAAGACGGGCCGAGATCGACCGTGGCGTCGCCGCCGACCTCGACGGTCTCGTAGTCGAGCCAGCCGAGGAACAGCTTCTCGGTCGCGCCCATGTGGTTCGGCGTCGTGCCGATCGCGCCGTCTCCGTGGCCGAGCCACGAGCCCGAGCTCATGAGGGTCCAGAATCCCGTCCCGTTGTCCCCGCCGTTTGTGTCGTAGTAGTCCGGCAGGCCGAGGTCGTGGCCGAACTCGTGCGCGAACACGCCCAGGCCGCCGTTCTCGGGCTCGGTCGTGTAGTCGCGGATCCAGATGTCGCTGTCGCCGATCCGGACGCCGCCGGCCTTGGCGTAGTCGGCCGGGCCGTCGGTGCCGAGGCCCGCCTGGTTCGCCGCCCAGCGGTGCGACCAGATCGCCCACTCGGGCGCGCCCGCCTCCTCGCCCTCGCCGGCGTGGATCGCCTGGAAGTGGTCGATGTAGCCGTCGGGCTCGTTCGTGATGCCGTCGCCGTCCAGGTCGTAGCGGTCCCACACGTCGAACGACTGCAGGTACTCCGTGATCTCGTCGGGCGTCTTGCCCTGCGCGAGCTGGTCGTCGTACCAGGCGTCGGCCGAGTCCTGGATGAAGCGCGTCATGTCGGCCTGCGACTCGGTCTGGCCGTAGGAGGCCTCCGAGTACGGCACCGTCACCCAGTCGGACACGTCGCCCTGCAGGTCGAAGCGCCCCGAGGACATCTCGTCGTAGACGCCCGCGAACGACTCGCCACCCTGGTCGGCGAGGCCCGTGAAGAACATCTCCTCGTAGTGCTCGGAGGAGAAGTCCTCCTCCCAGTAGGTCGAGTTGTCGCCGGCCTCGGGCGCGGGGATCTCGTTGTGCAGCGGTCCGGCCGCCGGGGCGTCGGGGAAGCGCTCGTCCGGGGTATCGCCGAACTCGACGAGGATCGAGAAGAGCTCGGCCGTCTCCTGCGTGCCGTACTCGACCCAGTTGTCCGGCGCGATCTTGACCGCGCGCGTGGCGCGGTTACCGGATCCGCGGGTCTGGACGGACGCCTCGCCGGTCGCCACCAGCTCGGCGGCGAGCTGCTTCTCGGCGGTGCGCTTTTCCGCGAGCGGGTCGGGCCGATTGTCCTCGGCGGGGGCGGTGTCGGGCTCGGCCGCCGGGTCGACGCCCGGCGCGGCCGATGCGGCCGTGGGCACGAGGACGGCGCTCGACAGCAGGATCGCCGCTGTCCCGAGCGCGAGGGTGATGCGTGACTTCACAGTTCCTCCGGATGCTCGACGCCGACCACGGTGATCGGCGCGAAACCGCGCCCGGCGACGGCCGTGAACGGCCCCCCTCGAAGCGCGGTAGGCAGAACTCTGTCAGGATCCTCGGACATTCCGAGCTGTGACACGCCTGAGCAAAAGCATTGAGCGAGGTGTCCGGGAAGTGTGAATATGCCCAGGAACTACCCGGGTAGTTGGGCGAAAAGCGGCTCTTCGCAGTTGAGGGTGTATCCAGCGTCGGTCGAACCAGCCGCGAGGCAGCCGCTGCAGGTGCCGGACGATGCGGGTGCTGCAGCTCGGCGTCGGCGAGGTGGCTCACCATGCCCGACAGGAACGCCGCCCCGAAGCTGACGAAGAGCGCGGCCACCGCGACGACGACGATCGTCCACATCCGGCCGGCGTCGACCTCACCGCCCGCCAGTGCGGGCAGCAGGGTGCGCGCAAGCTCCACGATCGCGATGAAAGGGATGACGCCGCTGATCGCGCCGATCACGCTCAAGGCGATGATGCCAGCAAGGCTGCGGCGCACCGGGGCGAAGAACGACTCCTGCGTCGTCGGGCCGCCGTTTCGTTCCACATCCATCGCGACTCCCTCGCACCGTAGAAAGCGACCGCTCGTAGAGTGAACGGTGTTCTCATCTCCGCCGCGAGCCTACAAGTAAGGTGACCCTTACTTCAACCCATCGCGGCGGCCCGCGGACGCGGAGTGAGCAGAAGCGGGCACGAAGGCACCGAACGCAAGCCGTCCACCCCCATTGCGGAGTGCACTCATTAATGAGTATGATCCACTTCAGAAGGAGGAACGGATGTCCGCTACGAACGCAGTCAGTCGAAGGTCGAGGTCGATGGAGGCCAAGCAGCGGCGGATCTCCGAGGCGGCAGCCGAACTGTTCGACGCCGAGGGCTTCAGCGCCGTGACCACCCAGCAGATCTCGGACCGGGCAGACGTGGCCGCAGGCACTCTGTTCCGGTACGCCGCTTCGAAGAGCGAGTTGCTGTTGATGGTCTACAACTCCAAGCTCGACGAGGCGCTTCGCGAGGGCCTGGAGCGCGCCGAATCGGTCAGCGACCCGGTCGAGGCCGTGGTCGCGTTGGTCGAGCCGCTCGTGACACGGGCGAGCGAGTCGCCGGAGAACGCGGCCACCTACCAGCGCGAGCTGCTCTTCGGGTCGCCGTCCGAGAGATTCCGGCTCGAGGGCCTCGCTCACGTGCAGGCCTTCGAGGAAGCACTCGCCGCGCGCCTGGTCGACAGCGACCGAGGACGCGGGGTGACCGACGACCACGACGCCGCACGCGTCGCGAGCAGCTCCGTCTTCGCCGTGGTCCATCTCGCAATCGCTCGTTTGTACACTGGCGCCCACCGCGGACACGATCTGCGAGACGACCTCCGCCACCAGATCGCGCAGATCGTGCGGGGGCTGGCGGCGACCCGCGAGGCAACCGGCGAACGTCGACCATGACAACCACACAGAACCGGAAATGAAGGAGAGCAGAATGAGCAGCATCCACAAGGTCACAGTCCTCGGCACCGGCGTCCTGGGATCGCAGATCGCGTTCCAGACGGCGTTCAGCGGTTTCGACGTCGTCGCCTACGACATCAGTGACGAGATTCTCGAGAAGGCGAAGTCACGTTTCTCGTCACTGGCAGAGACCTACAAGCAGGACGGCGTCGCCGGGGCCGCCGAGGGGAAGGCGGAGAAGGCGCTCGAGAACCTGACGTATTCCTCCGACCTGGCAGACGCCGTCAAGGACGCGGATCTGGTGATCGAGGCGATCCCCGAGGTCTTGAAGCTGAAGCAGGAGACCTACGAGAAGCTCGCCGAGGTGGCGCCGGAGAAGACGATCTTCGCGACCAATTCCTCGACGCTGCTGCCCAGCGACATGAAGGACTTCACCGGCCGGCCGCAGAAGTTCCTCGCTCTGCACTTCGCCAATCAGGTCTGGAAGTTCAACACCGGAGAGGTGATGGGAACGGACGAGACCGACCCCGCCGTCTTCGATGAGATCGTCGACTTCGCGGCCGAGATCGGCATGGTGCCGATTCCGATCCACAAGGAGAAGGCAGGTTACGTCCTGAACTCTCTCCTGGTGCCCTTCCTGAACGCCGCAGCCGAGCTCGCCGCCGGCGGATACGCGGAGCCGCATGACGTCGACAAGGTCTGGCGCATCGCGACCGGCGCCCCCATGGGGCCGTTCCAGATCTACGACGTCATCGGGCTGACCACGCCGTACAACATCCTGTCGCACGGCAGCCCGGAGGCTCAGAAGATCGCCGCCTGGTTGAAGGAGAACTACATCGACAAGGGCAAGCTCGGCATCTCGACGGGTCACGGCTTCTACGACTACGAGTGACCAAGGAACAGAGAAGGAAGAAAAAGATGCGTTATACGAGCGGGAATTACGAAGCGTTCGCGCGGCCCCGCAAGCCGGCGGGTGTCGATGAGAAGTCGGCCTGGTTCGTCGGATCAGGGCTCGCGTCCCTATCCGGTGCCGCGTTCCTCATCCGCGACGGCCAGATGCCCGGGAACAAGATCACCATTCTCGAGGAGCTGAAGCTGCCCGGTGGCGCGCTCGACGGCATCAAGGAGCCGAAGAAGGGATTCGTGATCCGCGGCGGCCGCGAGATGGAGGACCATTTCGAGTGCCTGTGGGACCTGTTCCGCTCGATCCCGTCCCTCGAGGTAGAAGGAGCGAGCGTCCTGGACGAGTTCTACTGGCTCAACAAGGACGACCCGAACTACTCCCTGCAGCGCGCCACGATCGACCGAGGCCAGGACGCACACACCGACGGCAAGTTCGGCCTGAGCGAGAAGGCGCAGAAGGACATCGTCAAAGTCTTCCTCGCCACTCGCGAGGAGATGGAGAACAAGCGGATCGACGAGGTGTTCGGCAAGGACTTCCTCGAGAGCAACTTCTGGCTCTACTGGCGGACGATGTTCGCCTTCGAGGAGTGGCACTCCGCACTGGAGATGAAGCTGTACCTTCACCGGTTCATCCACCACATCGGCGGCCTGCCCGATTTCTCGGCGTTGAAGTTCACCAAGTACAACCAGTACGAGTCCCTCGTCCTGCCCCTGTACACGTGGCTGCTCGACCAGGGCGTGACGTTCCACTTCTCCACGCAGGTCACGGATGTCGACTTCGACATCTCCGCCGACGGTGCGCGCAAGCAGGCCACGCGTCTGCACTGGGTCTCGGGGCCGGAGGGAGCACCGGGAGACGGCGTCGACCTGTCGGAGAACGACCTGCTGTTCATGACGATCGGATCGCTGACGGAGAACTCGAACGAGGGAGACCAGCACACCCCCGCACGTCTGGACGAGGGCCCCGCACCCGCCTGGGACCTGTGGCGGCGGATCGCGCAGAAGGACCCCGCGTTCGGGCGTCCGGGAGTCTTCGCCGACCACATCCCGCAGACGAAATGGGAGTCGGCCACCGTCACCACCCTAGACGCGCGGATCCCGGCGTACATCGAGAAGATCGCCAAGCGCGACCCCTTCAGCGGGAAGGTGGTCACGGGAGGTATCGTCACCGCGCGGGACTCCCGCTGGCTCCTGTCATGGACCGTCAACCGGCAGCCCCACTTCAAGCAGCAGAAGCCCGACGAGATCGTGGTGTGGGTTTACGCCCTGTTCTCCGACGTGCCCGGGGACTACACGGGAAAGACCATTCAGGAGTCCACCGGTGAGGAGATCGCGCAGGAGTGGCTCTATCATCTCGGCGTCCCCGTCGAGGAGATCCCCGAGCTCGCGGCCAATGCTGCGAAGACCGTTCCGGTGATGATGCCCTACGTGACCGCGTTCTTCATGCCGCGGCAGGCCGGAGACCGCCCGGATGTCGTCCCGGAAGGATCGGTGAACTTCGCCTTCATCGGGCAGTTCGCCGAGTCCAAGGAGCGCGACTGCATCTTCACGACGGAGTACTCGGTGCGCACGCCGATGGAGGCCGTCTACACCCTGCTGGACATCGAACGCGGCGTGCCCGAGGTCTTCAACTCCACGTACGACGTGCGGAAGCTGCTCTCGGCGACCAGCCGGCTGCGCGACGGCGAGGAGGTGCATCTCCCCGGCGGCCTTATCGCCCGGAAGCTGCTTCACAACAAGGTGGACGACACGGAGATCGGTGCACTCCTCAGCGAGTACGGCCTGATCGCCGATCACAGCGACCACTGATGGTCTCCTGATCCCTGGGAAAGGGGAGATCGGAGCCGGCAGAGCCGGTCCCGATCTCCCCTTTTTCGGCTCATCGCGAATGAGAGTGTAGGAGCGGTCTGAATCCGCCGGCTTCGAGGAGCGATCTGGCGACGTAGTGCGTGAGGTTCCGGAAGCCGAGGGCGGAACCGCGAAGGTGCTCGAGCCGGCCGTTGATGGCCTCCGTTGGGCCGTTGCTCGTTCCGGGGCGGTCGAAGAACGCGAGGATGTCCGCGGCGCGCTGCTTCAGTGTGCGGCCGAGGCGACGGACCTCTTTGAGCAGCGCGGGGACGCCGTTGCTGACAGAGTCGATCACCGCCCGCATCATCTCCTTCGCCGTGTTCTTGTCGGGTTCGCGGTAGGCGGCGACGATGCGCCAGGTCGCTCCGACCTCGACGTGCTCCTCGGCGGCGAACACCGCGTCGAGCCGCGCGGTCTGCTCCTCGGTGAGGAAGCTCGCGCCGGTGTGGAGGGTGCGGCGGACCCCGTAGAGCGGGTCGCCGGCGTGACCGCGGTGCCCGAGGGTGTCTTGTTGGACGCGCTGCCTGGTCCGGTCGAGCGCGTCGCCGGCGAGGCGGACGACGTGGAACGGGTCCATCACCGGGACCGCGTCGCGGAGCTCTTCGGCCGCGGCGGTCTTGAACCCGGAGAACCCGTCCATCGCGACCACCTCGATCCGGCTCGACCACTCCGCAGGCCGGGCGGCGAGCCACTCCTTGAACACCTGCTTCGAGCGGCCCTCGACCATGTCCAGCAGCCTGGCCGGGCCCGTCTTGTTCCTCGTGGGGGTGAGGTCGATGATCACGGTCACGTACTTCTCGCCAAACCGTGTGTGACGCCAGACGTGCTCGTCGACACCGATCGTGGTGACCCCGTCGAACCTCGCCGGGTCGTCGATCAGGCGACGCTTGCCTTCGGCGATGATCGCGGTGTTCGCGGTATGCCACGACACCCCGAGCCCTGCTGCGGCGCGGGAGACGGTGAGGTGGTCGACCACGATCGCCGTGAGTGCCCGCCCGATCCCGCCGCGGGAGATCTTCTCCCTCGGCGCCGCCGCCTTCGACGTGTCCTGCCGCCAGGTCCGGCGGCAGTGCGTGCACCGGTAGCGGCGCACCCGGACCAGCAGCGTCGTCGGCCGATGCCCGAACGGCTCATGCGCCAGCGGCCGCGTCACCGTGTCACGCGGCACGCCCTCCGCGCCGCACTTCCGACACCACGGGTCGTCCTCGACGACGCGGCACTCCAGCACCGCCCGATCAGGCTCGAGCAGCTGCCCGACGGCTTCGAGGCCGAGCTCGTCGAGACGGCAGAACGTGGTCAGGTCAGGGGTCGCGAACGTAGGGTGGTGCAAGTCGAGGTCTTCCGGCGGATGGTGAGCGTGAGAACTTCCATCCTGGAAGACCTCGACGCCTATCCGCGAACCAGCCGGCGGTCCCGGGCTACACCCTCAACTGCGAAGAGCCCGAAAAGCGCTCAGCCGCCGAGGGAACCCGCGTCCGTGGTCGACACGTCGCTGCGGTGGAACCGCAGGTGCGACCGGCTCGCGGTGGGCCCGCGCTGGCCCTGGTAGCGGTTGCCGTACGACCCGTAGGCCTTCTCGGCGGGCGAGGACAGCCGGAAGAAGCACAGCTGCCCGATCTTCATGCCCGGCCACAGCTTGATCGGCAGCGTCGCCACGTTCGACAGCTCGAGCGTGACATGCCCCGAGAAGCCGGGGTCGATGAAGCCGGCCGTGGAGTGGGTGAGGAGGCCGAGCCGGCCGAGGGAGCTCTTCCCCTCGAGCCGCGCGGCCACGTCGTCCGGCAGGGTGACGGCCTCGAAGGTGCTCGCGAGCACGAACTCGCCGGGGTGCAGGACGAACGCCTCGTCGGGCTCGACCTCCACCAGGTGCGTGAGGTCGGGCTGGTCCTCCGCCGGGTCGATGAAGGGGTACTTGTGGTTGCTGAAGAGGCGGAAGTACCGGTCGATCCGCACGTCGACGCTCGACGGCTGGACCATCGCGCGGTCCAGGGGGTCGAGGGCGATGCGCCCGGCGTCGAGTTCGGCGGCGATGTCGCGGTCAGAGAGCAGCACGTCCCCACTCTAGGACGTGCGCGCCGCCGGAAAACCGCGGGCGGACCCGCTTACGCCGCGGCGATCTGCCGACGCACCTCGTCGATCGTGGCCATGACGGAGACGACCTCGTCGTGCGGATGCACCGGCGACTCGAGGAAGCCGCGTTCCACGTACGAGGCGAACGCCGTCGCCTGGTAGCCCAGGCCGTCATGCGGGGTGGCGAAGGTCTCGTCGCGCCAGGTCGTCTCCTCCTCCTGTCCGAGCGCGCCAGAGACGAGGCGCAGCCCCGACTGCCCGAAGAAGGGGCTGAGGACCTCAAGGCGGCCGCCTGAGCCGTGGATCGAAGCCTCGACGGGGAGGGAGGCGAGCAGGGACGTCGACAGGACGGCCTGCGCACCCGACGGCGTCGAGAGGAGCACGTTCGCGCTCGCGTCGACGCCCGTCTCGGCCGTGCGCCCCATCGCGCGTACGGCGTCGGGCGGGCCGAGCACCGACGACGCGAACGACACCGGGTACACGCCCGCGTCGAGCATCGCCCCGCCCCCGAGCTCCGGGTTCCAGAGGCGGTGGGCCGGATCCATCGGCATCGCGAACCCGAAGTCGGCGCGCACCAGGGAGACGTCGCCGAGCACGCCGCTCTCGAGGATCTGGCGGATGACGTCGGCCTGCGGCAGGTAGCGCGTCCACATGGCCTCCGCGACCAGGACACCCGCCTCGCGCCCGGCCGCAAGGATCTCGTCAGCCTCGGCGGCCGACATGGCGATGGGCTTTTCGATGAGGACGTGCTTGCCGGCGGCGATCGCCTGGAGGGCCTGGGCGCGGTGCAGCGGGTGCGGGGTCGCGACGTAGACAACGTCGACGCCCTCATCCGCCACGAGCTCCGCGACGCTCGCGTGCACGCGGTCGATGCCGTGCTCCGCCGCGAAGGCGCGCGTCTTCTCCGCGTCGCGCGCCGTCACGGCCACGGCGCGCTGGGCGGTGTGCGCGTGCATGGCCCCGACGAAGCGGTCGGCGATGCCCGTGCCGATCACGCCCCACCGCAGCGCGGGGACGGAGGCAGTATCGATGATGCGGGCGGCGGGGATCTGGGGGGCCATGGGGCGCTCTCGACGACGGCGTGCGGGGAGGATCCGAACGGTGCGTTCGCCCCTCGCGCGACGGTATCGGTGCGGCGCGCCGCCGCGCAACCGCGGCGAGACCGCCCCGCTTTGGCGGAGACGCGGGCGCCGGGGTAAGCTCAAGGAACCTGGTCTGAGGCCGGGTACGGGGCTGTAGTTCAATGGTAGAACTTCTGCTTCCCAAGCAGACAGCGCGGGTTCGATTCCCGTCAGCCCCTCCGTTGGGGTGTTCGCGAAACTCGGCGAATCTATTCGCGAAACTCGAGGGCACCCAGACGACACGACACGGGCGCCGGATGCAATCGCATCCGGCGCCCGTTCGTTCGCGTCGATCGGTCACTCAGGTATCGACGCTCGCAGCCGCCAGACGCTGCTGACGCTCGACGGTCTTCCGGTAGTGGTTCAGCTGCTGCCGCAGGGTGGCCCTGCGGGTCTTGGACGGGCGAAGGTGTGCGGGCATGTGCTCGTGTTCACGCTCGGCAAGGAATGCGTCGATCTTCAACAGGTTCGCCGCGACGACGCCGACCGCGGCGAGCAGGAACTTCGATGCGCGGCCTCGCATCCGGTAGTCGGCCGGGTTGTCGAGCTTCATGCCCTTCGCGCCCTTGATGTACGCGTTGAAACTCTCGACGACGTTGCGTCGCCCGTAGTGCTTCGCCCATTCGGCGGTCCCGTAGGCGTAGGTCTGGCCATACTTGAGTGCCTTGCCATTGCTCGCGTCGCGCGGGATGGTCATCGAGGTTCGGTTGTTGCAGATGTCGCCCGGCGCGTGCGGCGGGTTCAGGATGGGCAACTTGCCGCGTCCCTTCGGCTCGTGCGGCTTGTGATCGCACCACACGGTGGCGCTCCTCCCAACCGCAGGGCACATCATCGTGGTGCTTCCGTTGGGGTTCCTGCCCTGTTTGCGGCGCAGTGCGAACTTCTTGCGCATCTCGAACCTCTCCGTGAAGTCGATGTCGGGGATAGGCTCCCCGGCCTCGGCTGACCTATCAGCGCGCTCGCGCGCTTCCGCCCACTCGCGACCGAGATTGACGAGTTCTTCCGGCATCGCAGGGCAGAACCAGGTTCCGTCGACCATGATCGCTCCGCCGTGCTGCGCCTGGATGCCGAGTTGGTCCTTGCGATAGTCCATAACGACTCGGATGCCCGCGTCGTAGAGATACCCCTGCAGCACGTCTTCCTTCGAACCGGGCAGGTAGGCGCGATCTGCTCCGACCACGGCGATGTCGTGACCGCGTGACCTGACGTTCTCGAACACAGCGCGCGCGTGGTCGTTGATCGCGACGCCGGGGCGGTGATGAGCGACGCCGAGCGTGAGGATCGGCGCCTCGCGAGTCCTGTCGGGGTCCGGGTGCATGCCGACGAGCAGGTCGAGTTCGTAGCCGTGCGTCACCTTGCTCAGTGGAAGCTTTCCGTCATCGAAGTGGTCTTCACGCTCGCGCGCGTAGAACGACGCCTCCGGTTCGCTCGACAGCTTGTCGTCGGGGCCGAGCAGCTTCTTGCGCGCCTTCCCGATCCCTCGCGCGAACACCCGCAGCACCGTCGCGTCATACGCCACGGCATACGCCGACGGCCGATACGCCTCGGGAACTTCGTAGAGGGATGCATCGATCAGCAGGTTCGCGAAGCGGGTGAGGCGCTCGGCCCGCACCGCTGTATGCGGGTCACGCTCCGTCACTCGTCGGGCTTCTTCATACTCGGCGACTGTCGGCCTCCGATGGGTCGGAACTTTCGGGAACGGGTCGATCGCGTCGACAAATCCATCCCACGAGCGGCGAACCCGTTCGTACCACTGGCCCGGTGAGGCCACATCGTCGCGGCGGATGCCGAGCCGCATCCGCTGGTCATCGGAAAGCCTCGTGATTACGGCGGCCACCTGCTTGATGTGGGGTGGCGTGCCCTGAAGGTGCAGCACGATGATGATCGCGACGACAACTGCCGGGTGAAGGGTACGCGGGCGACCGCCGCCTCGCAGTCCCTGCGCCCGTCGATAGTCGGCGATCCACTCGTCGACTACGTCATGCATCCCCGTCCGCAGGACGAGTCGAATAGCCAGATCGAGCTCATCGTCAGCAATCGTGCGCCCCTCGCTGAGCAGGCCGCGACTCATGCCTGTGCCTCGCGGTGCTCGGCCCCACGGAGCATATGTTCCGCGTGCTCTGGCGGCACCGGGTCGACGTACGGGAGGAAGCGCCGAAGTGAGTCGGCCGACCTGAGTCCCGACGCGGCGAGGAGGACGGGAACGGAGGTGCACGCGTTGAGTTGCGTGATCACCCAGGTCGCGCGCAGGCGCTGAAGGTTCGGCACGATGTCCCCGATGGCGTGCTCGACGATCTGGGCGACCGACCACGGCGTCGAGATCAACGCTCCGCTGGGCGCACTCGCGAGCAGCGACATCTCGGCCGACCACCCAGACAGCACCGGGATGACCCGCGCGCGATTCCCACGGACGCGGACCCGGTAATTCCCGTCGCCGTCGGTGATGATGTCGTCGACGCGCGCCGCGAGCACCTCCGACTTGGTGAGTCCCGCGCCGGCGGCGAGCGTGACGAGCGCGGTGCAACGCACTCGGTAGCGTTCGGGTTGCAGAAGCGCCCAGGTCCGCATCGCCGCGATCTCGTCGGTCGCGTAGGGGCAGGCGGGCTGCGCCGACGTCGCGCCCGAAGCACGGTCCACTTCGTACGGAAGACCGGCGATCGCACGCAGCACCTTCCTCTCGCGTTCCGCTGTCGAGCGAATCGCGGCACGCGGTCGCACCGAATCGACGTAGTAGTCGATGAGGTCAGGATTCAGCGCGTCGGCGTCAAGCGACGCCACGGACGTGCGATGCACCCACGCGGCGTATGCGGCGAGGATCCCCAACGCGTGCTGAACGGAGAGAGGCCGGCGCCCTTCCGCGTACGGGCGGACAGTGCGCCGCACGAAGTCGGCGACGACGTCCCACTCGGGAATGGACGATGGCTGAAAAGAGTCGATGCTGCGGTTCACGCCGCGTACATGCGCGGGTCTACGCACTCGCGCGCCCGTATTGCCCTGACATCGCACTGAGTTCCGCGAATTCGATCCGCACTGTGCGACCAGACCGCACATTCTGCGAGGATCGCGACATGACACAAGCGACGGCGCCGCGCGACATGCTCGCCGACCCCGAGTACTTCGGGTCACTGCGCCGCGAAGCGATTCGTCCGCGCGAGCTTCACTCGGCGACTGAAGCCTCGCGTTGGCAGGCGGCGCAGCTGCAGCACGGCGTCTCGTTCCTCGTACAGCGAGAGCTGAAGCAGCGAAGCCTCTCCAAGGCGTGGTTGGCGGCCAAGGTCGGTTGGCGACGCGAACGACTCTCTCGACTGCTCCGCGGACACGCATTCGCGTCGACGGCCGATCTGTTCCTTCTGATCGGAACCATGCGCCTGAGTTGGCAACAGGCGGCACTCGCTGTGGATCCGGACGTTCGCGTCGAGAAGCTCCGCCGAGATCGGTTGTTGCGCGAATACCTGCGCGAAGAGCTCGCCCTGGTCGAGGAACGGATCGTGAGGCGCGAACGGTGACGTGCGCCTCAGACACGCGCGGAGACAAAGGCGGGTGACATCGGTGGGACGAGGTACTTCTCGTATCTGACGAATGCGTCGAGCGACCGCACCCCTGCCGCCGCGATCAACTCGTGCATCGGCGTTCCCTCGACGAGGCGATCGACGATCCACGACGCGCGCATACGCTGCGTCGTCACGACCGTCGCGCCGTCAGCGCGTCGCACGATGTCGACGACCGTGTTCTTCGAGTAGGGGACCCCGGGACGGAAAAGGGTGTCGACCGACGCGACCGCAGTGGACGCAAGACTCGCAAGCTCGCCTTGCCACTCGGCCGCCACTGGCACGAGCCGCGCGCGAGGGCCATTGATCCGGACGAGGTTGCCGCCCTGCCCGACATCGGCAGCGGTGACGTCACTGAGTTCTCGAGTCAGCAGACCCGCACCGAATCCGAGCGCGAGCAACGCTCGGAGCGAGGTCTTCATCGCCGACTTGCCCTGTAGCTCTACCCACGTCCGCAGGCCCGCACGTTCCTGCCTCGTGTATGGCGTGGTGCTCGACGAGGCGGACAGCGGAGGCAACTCGGACGCTCGATCGACCGCACCGAGCGCTTCGCCGACACGAAGCAGAATCGAGCGGCGACGTCCCTTCGTCGACGGCGTCGCCGGTGCCATGTCCGCAACCGATGCGCCGATCATCTCGCGCGAGAACACTGCTTGCGTGCCCGAAAGCGGACCCGTCTGTGCCCGAACCCACGCGACGTGATGAGCGACAGCGGTCAGCAACGAGGCTCTCGAGTACGGCAGTGCAGGAGCGGCCTCGTCAACGTTCTCCGTGACGAACGCCTCGATGGGCGCCCACCGGCGCGGGTCGATCGTCGGACGGTAGGTCGCGTCGGGCACAGCAGGGTCGAGCACCCGACGAGCGTATGAAGTTGCCCGCAGAAGCGCTTGCACTTCCTGCACACGCTCGGGGCCGCGCATGTGCAGGACATGTACGCCACACTCACCGCCTTCGCCCCCGTCGCCTACAAGTGCCCCGCTATCGTCACGCCCGACGAGCACGTCTCGGTGCGGTTGTACTTCGCCGCCGCCTCGCCACACCTGCGCGATCGGCTTCGACGGGAAGCTCGCTGGCTCGCCAGCTACGAGGAGGTTGTTCGTAGTTGCGACGATCCCTCGGGCGTTGCGCCTCGCCTTCGGTCGTGGATCAAGAACCAGCGCCGCGCGAAGCTCTGCGACCTCCAGCTCGCGCTCCTCGAGGAACTGCCGCGCTGGGCCTGGCAACCACGCGACAACGCCTGGCACAAGCACGCGGACGAGCTCGACGAGTTCATCAGCGCACACGGGCGAGCTCCCCGCATTCGGTCAGTCGACCCCGCGGAGCGGTCGCTCGGCATGTGGCTCGGGCGACAACGGCGCCGACTGGGGCGCGGGCAGCTCGATTCTGCGCGAGCGAAGCGACTGTCGCGCCTCCTGAGGTCGATGTGACGTTGGCGCGCGTCCTCGTCGGCCGCCAGCATATCCCCACCGATAGCATCGGATCGATGGCACCCGTGCAGCCCGACGACCCCCGTCGACACGCACGGATGCTCGAATGTCAGTGGTTCCTGATGGGATCGCACGTGTGAGAACGGAACACGCATGGTGAGGCTCAACCTGAAGGCCGTCGAAGAGCGGGTCAAGCCGCTCGGCGGGCGCGACGCGTACGACCGCGAGTTCATCTTCGACCTGCTCCTCGCCTACGGAAAGCCGCGAAGCAACGTCACGCGCCTTCGCAACGGCTCGCGCAACTGTCCCGCGTCAAGTAGTTGGCAGGATTTCTTCTCTTTCAAAGGTGGGGATGGTGGGGTCGGCCAAGCCCAGGTGC
>NZ_WMEE01000056.1:0-333 GCF_009709595.1 Microbacterium sp. ZXX196 | reverse complement strand
GTAGCTTATTAGCAGGTACTGAAGAAAGCCCAGGCGCAACAGAAATTTTCCAAGGTAGACAATATAAAGTATACCGTGGTATGGGCTCTTTAGGTGCGATGGAAAAAGGTTCAAACGACCGTTACTTCCAAGAGGACAAAGCGCCTAAGAAATTTGTTCCTGAAGGTATCGAAGGACGTACGGCTTATAAAGGTGCGTTACAAGATACAATTTACCAATTAATGGGCGGTGTGCGTGCTGGTATGGGTTATACTGGTTCACACGATTTAAGAGAATTACGCGAAGAAGCACAATTTACACGTATGGGTCCTGCTGGTTTAGCAGAAAGCCATC
>NZ_WMEE01000572.1:0-229 GCF_009709595.1 Microbacterium sp. ZXX196 | reverse complement strand
GATATTTTGGAAAGTACGTCCAAGTCCCAAAGAGGCAATCTTATAAGGTGATTTCCCATTCAAAAGGTGACCATCTAGGGTTACTGTTCCCTCGCTTGGTTCATAAACACCAGTCAAAAGGTTGAAAAGGGTGGTTTTCCCAGCTCCGTTTGGACCGATTAATCCAACCAGTTCCCCTTCGTTCAATTCAAGAGTCACATCTCCAACAGCTGTTAGACCACCAAAATGT
>NZ_WMEE01000571.1:0-229 GCF_009709595.1 Microbacterium sp. ZXX196 | reverse complement strand
CTTTGCCCATGGCGGCGGTAGAGGAGATGCCACCCTGCACGGTCTTGAGCACCCTGTCGTAGAAGTTGGCGCCCGACCACTTCTGGTGCTGCAGCGTCTCCACGCCGTTGCTCCTCTCCTCCCTCTGGATCCTCTCCACGTACGCCAGCATGCCGCGCCGCGCGAAGTCGCGGGCGAACGTGTCCGTGACGAGCGCGTCGGCGTGGAACCCGGCGAGCGTGATGAACTG
>NZ_WMEE01000570.1:0-229 GCF_009709595.1 Microbacterium sp. ZXX196 | reverse complement strand
GTTGGGTACAAAAACGCCGTGATTTAGGTGGATTAATCTTTATCGACTTACGTGACCGTACAGGTATCGTACAAGTTGTATTTAACCCAGAAACATCAAAAGAAGCGCTAGAAGTAGCAGAAACAATTCGTAGCGAGTACGTATTACACGTAGAAGGTACAGTTGTTGAGCGTGGTGAAGGCGCAATTAATGACAATATGGCAACTGGTCGTATTGAAGTACAAGCAAC
>NZ_WMEE01000569.1:0-229 GCF_009709595.1 Microbacterium sp. ZXX196 | reverse complement strand
GGTTAGCCTTGATACACAGACAATCGCTATCAGCCATGCAGACGATTTAGCGACAGCAACTGAACTCAAAGAAGCTATTATGGAACGGTTCCATCCAATTGATGTGTATATTTCTTCGATAGGAGCAGCAGTTGGTTCCCATACTGGTGCAGGAACAATTGCCTTGTTCTTTCAAAACAGCAAGTAAAACAAATCAATCCAGCATGGATGTATTTGCATACTAGCTGCT
>NZ_WMEE01000568.1:0-229 GCF_009709595.1 Microbacterium sp. ZXX196 | reverse complement strand
GAACGCCGGGTTCAGGAACGTCGAGCCGTACAACCAGCCCTACTCGATGCCCGTCGAGGAGTACCAGGCGATCCTCGACCGGTACGGCCTGGAGGTGTCGTCGAGCCACGGCAGCACCGACCGTGCGACGTGGCCCGAGACGGTCGCGTACGCCGTCGCGCTGGGTCAGGACTACGTCGGCTCCGGCGGCATGGCGGGCGGCTACGGCACGTACGAGGAGGCCGTCGCG
>NZ_WMEE01000567.1:0-229 GCF_009709595.1 Microbacterium sp. ZXX196 | reverse complement strand
GTTCAGCGTATCATCTACGTACAAATACGCGTTTTGTCCACAGCCGATGTCGACAAAGGCAGACTGGATGCCCGGTTTTACGTCCGCGATCCGCCCGTAGTAAATCTCCCCGGCGCTGACAAGCCCGTCCGTCTCCTGCGTCCGCCATTCGATCAGCTGTCCGTCTGCCAAATACGCGATCTGCACGCCGCTTCTGCCGCTGATTGCCAATTGTCTCATTACGCTCACT
>NZ_WMEE01000566.1:0-229 GCF_009709595.1 Microbacterium sp. ZXX196 | reverse complement strand
CCCGCTACCGGGTGATGGCCTACGTCACTGCCGTGATGCTCCTCGTGCTGTGCGCCTGCATGGTGGCCAAGTACGGCTTCGGCACGGGCAAGGACCTGACCCTCGTGGTCTCCCAGATCCACGGCGTGCTCTACATCATCTACCTGGTCTTCGCCTTCGACCTGGGCTCCAAGGCGAAGTGGAAGTTCGGCAAGCTGCTGTGGGTGCTGATCTCCGGCACCATCCCGAC
>NZ_WMEE01000565.1:0-229 GCF_009709595.1 Microbacterium sp. ZXX196 | reverse complement strand
CAGCAAAAGCTTTCCTCGCCTACTTGACAAGTGACAAAGGAAAAGCGATCTTACAGAAGTACGGATTCCAATAAGCAGCAAAAGTTTATGACCGTTTGTGATTCACACAAGCGGTCACATTCTATTTCATGAAAAACGTCGAGACGTTCTCGCAGAAAAAAGGTGGGTTAGCGATATGGAAACGAATCTGACACCTTTGATGCTGTCGTTAAAAGTGGCTGCGCTATCC
>NZ_WMEE01000564.1:0-229 GCF_009709595.1 Microbacterium sp. ZXX196 | reverse complement strand
TATTTATTAGTTGCTGTACCATTTGTTCCAAAATTAATCCCTGCAGCAGCACCTGTCAAAGATTCAGTAATGCCATTAGCGTAAGGAATTCCTTTGATGGTAAAGACTTTTGACGATACATCCAAATTGTTAGAACCTAACATAAAGTAAGAGGTCCCTTTTGAAGTAGTAGCACTAGTAGCAATATTATCCGATACAACCAAGGCATTATTGAACACTAAAATTTCAT
>NZ_WMEE01000563.1:0-229 GCF_009709595.1 Microbacterium sp. ZXX196 | reverse complement strand
CCTCCTGTTAAATTTTGGTTGATTTGGTAAAGAGAAATTAAAGTATCCGATTTCATTGAAGGGTACTCTGTAACCATATAGGCATTCTTAACCGAATGAATATACCCTGAACCATCTTTTGCCCACTGTAATTGAGGTAAGTTCTTAATCGCCAAATTAGATCGAAGCCCATTAACAGCTTCACTCATTGTAAACTTTTGTTTTTGAGCAGGTAACAACCCCACTACTA
>NZ_WMEE01000055.1:0-338 GCF_009709595.1 Microbacterium sp. ZXX196 | reverse complement strand
TGAAGGTGCCGGAAAATCCAAAGCATGTTGTATATGTTTGGATTGACGCACTATTTAACTATTTAACAGCACTCGGTTATGATACAGAAAATGATGAGCTTTATCAAAAATATTGGCCTGCCGATGTTCATTTAGTCGGTAAGGAGATTGTACGATTCCATACTATTTACTGGCCAATTATGCTGATGGCGCTGGATCTTCCGCTGCCAAAGCAAGTATTCGCGCATGGCTGGCTTTTGATGAAAGACGGAAAAATGTCGAAATCAAAAGGAAACGTTGTAGATCCGGTTACATTAATTGAACGCTATGGTTTAGACGAGCTTCGCTATTACCTGCTT
>NZ_WMEE01000562.1:0-229 GCF_009709595.1 Microbacterium sp. ZXX196 | reverse complement strand
GTACTTCCGCAAACTTTTAATAACAGATTCAGCCTCTTCTTTTGGAGTATCCATCAGTCCAATAATACCCAGAAACATTTCTTCTTTTTTTACTATCATCGCAGTATTTCCATTTGACTCCAATTCATTTAAACTGTTTGATAAATCATCGGGTAAACTAATGGAGAGGTGCTCCTCAAATAAACTTCTATTTCCAATATAAATGGTTTCATTATTTAACTGTGCCGTA
>NZ_WMEE01000561.1:0-230 GCF_009709595.1 Microbacterium sp. ZXX196 | reverse complement strand
ATCTCACATCTAAGCGCGTGGGATGAATACATCATTGAACATCGAATAGCCATTCAAAATGAGGATTTTCCAATTATCCCTGATGTAGAAAAGTTCAATGCTACTGCTGCTGAATATGCTAGAAATCATTCCAAAGAATCAATCTTAAATGAATTTGCAAAAAATCGTCAAAAATTGATTGAGTGTATCGAGAATCTAGATGAGCGAAAACTTACTGCACCATTTTATCG
>NZ_WMEE01000560.1:0-230 GCF_009709595.1 Microbacterium sp. ZXX196 | reverse complement strand
TTCGACATGTCCGTGATGGATGTGGTTCGCACTTTGTTGCGGCTCGGGTCGTCTCCTGAGCAGGACCTCGTTATTTTTGAATTTCGGTTGCCGCGGATTGTCATTGCAGCGTTGGTCGGCTATGGCTTGGGTGTTGCAGGTGCTGTCATTCAAGGCATTACCCGCAATGGTCTGGCTGATCCGGGGATTTTGGGGATCAACGCCGGGGCAGGTGCGTCTGTCGTGGCATT
>NZ_WMEE01000559.1:0-230 GCF_009709595.1 Microbacterium sp. ZXX196 | reverse complement strand
AGCCAAATAAATCACCAGGCCCAGGACCATGCCAATACCCGCGAGGGTAAAGCCAGAGTGGTAACTTCCGATGGTGTTTGCCGCCAACCAACCGCACAACAGTGGCGAGATGCACGCGCCGATGTTGATGCCCATGTAGAAGATCGTGTAAGCGGCATCTCGCCGCTTGTCATTCGTGGGGTAGAGCCGGCCAACCTGGACGGACATATTCGGCTTGAAGAACCCGTTTC
>NZ_WMEE01000558.1:0-230 GCF_009709595.1 Microbacterium sp. ZXX196 | reverse complement strand
TCTGGGTTTAAATTTGTAAACCAAAATAAAGAATGGACTACTTTATTCTGATTTTGTTCGATGTCAGAAAATGCTTTGTCGATGATGCCATTCGTCCGTTGAATCGAATTGAGAAAGGAAAAATCATATTCAGAAGTAATTTTTTTACCAACTTTAGCGTAGGCAGAAATTCTATTTTTTCGAGCTAAAATTTCTCTTGCTGAAGCATTAGCAAGTATTCCTGCAATTCT
>NZ_WMEE01000557.1:0-230 GCF_009709595.1 Microbacterium sp. ZXX196 | reverse complement strand
TCTCTGCACCCATATTACAGATAGTACCTTTACCTGTACAAGATAAAGCTTCTGCACCTTCGCCAAAGTATTCTACAATAGCACCAGTGCCTCCTTTTACAGTAAGGATACCTGCTACTTTTAGAATAACATCTTTAGCAGAAGTCCAACCGTTAAGTTTACCTGTAAGTTTGATACCAATCATTTTTGGGAATTTAAGTTCCCACGGCATTCCTGCCATTACATCTACA
>NZ_WMEE01000556.1:0-230 GCF_009709595.1 Microbacterium sp. ZXX196 | reverse complement strand
GACACGCTCCTTCCATGTCGCAGCAGACGCTCCGGACAGGCGCAGCCCAAACTCGACGTTTTCCGCCGCTGACATGAGTGGAAGCAAGCCAAACGATTGAAAAATAAAGCCCATGTGCTTTTTCCTGATTTTGGTGCGCGCATGATCAGGAAGCTTGCCGATTTCACGGCCCTCGAAATAAACGCTGCCTGACGTCGGGCGATCAAGGCCGCCCAGCAGATTTAAAAGAG
>NZ_WMEE01000555.1:0-231 GCF_009709595.1 Microbacterium sp. ZXX196 | reverse complement strand
CGCTCACATCGCAGCGGTGTAGCTCAGTCGGTAGAGCAAGCGGCTCATAATCGCTGTGTCACCGGTTCAAGTCCGGTCACCGCTACAGACAGTAGCCGATTGTGGGGTCGGTCTCCCGATCGGCTACTCTTCATGCGTTCACCCGTCCATCAGTCCGTCAAGGAGCACTCACGTGGCTGCCACCGACGTCCGCCCGAAGATCACGCTGGCCTGCGTGGAGTGCAAGGAGCG
>NZ_WMEE01000554.1:0-231 GCF_009709595.1 Microbacterium sp. ZXX196 | reverse complement strand
CAATACCTTCCTTCGCTTTAGCGTAGCCGCCGATGATAAATGCGAGTATATACGAGATAGTGGATAGTGCCTCTGAATGATAGTGATCAAGCAGCCAGCCTGTAAGAATCAACAGCCCGCATATTCCTGCAGCAATTAGTTCCACATGTGGCAGGATCTTTTCTAACAAGGGTGACTTAGGTGCAGGTGCTTGTTGTGTGATTGGTTTTGTTTCCGTCAACATAGGTATTC
>NZ_WMEE01000553.1:0-231 GCF_009709595.1 Microbacterium sp. ZXX196 | reverse complement strand
ATACAAGGAAGTAAATTGTATGAGGCATTATTATTCCAAGTAATTTGGGCAATTGTACTTATTATTCCAATTGTACTCATGTGGAGAACGGCGAGAAAACGTCTAATTGTACAGGGGGGATGATGAGATGATATATATAAACCTATTTTTGCAATATGCAAGTCAATATATAAAAACAAAATTGGAGTATCGGGGCGATTTTATCGTTGGATTACTTTCTGATTTATCACT
>NZ_WMEE01000552.1:0-231 GCF_009709595.1 Microbacterium sp. ZXX196 | reverse complement strand
GAACTTCCCATTTTTTATTAGCTCTTATAATATGGGCAATTGAGTTCACCTTTGTTTGAACAAAAACCTTTGATTCCATTTGAAGTAGAAATTTATATAAATCCTTATTAACTTCCTTATCTTTACCACTCTTCTTTCTTCCAATGAAAATACAATGATTATAATCGTCGTAGTCTTCATCCAAAAATCGCATAATCCCAACATCGAAAAAATGGGATGCTAGAAATTGGG
>NZ_WMEE01000551.1:0-231 GCF_009709595.1 Microbacterium sp. ZXX196 | reverse complement strand
ACAGCCTTTTCTCCAAATGCGAGCTTGATGCGTTTAACAAACTCTGAGTCTCCGGCAAAGCGGACACAATCCCAGTAGCCCAGCTTGTCCATCGCAGGCTTCCGACGAAACATGAACGATGACATGTTCGCAAAAATGTATAAGCCTGGCTTGCCGCGACGGTAAAATTTTAAATCATTGGTCGCACGTGCTTGCTGCGAAAAATTCCCAATGATATTCGGGTGCTTTAAC
>NZ_WMEE01000550.1:0-231 GCF_009709595.1 Microbacterium sp. ZXX196 | reverse complement strand
ATTTCCTCGAATGTTTTTTTATGTTGTTCAATTGTGTCAATGATTGTTTGTTTCAACTAAACCTTTCCCTTCTCCCTATAATGATACTATTTTACCAAAATTATTAGAGATTAACATTATAAAATGATTAAAAATTATATTTTAAGCATATTTATACAAAAACAAAATAAAAAAGACAGACATTATCGCCTGTCTTCTTTATGAACCGCTTATATTTTTACCGTAAAAAAT
>NZ_WMEE01000549.1:0-231 GCF_009709595.1 Microbacterium sp. ZXX196 | reverse complement strand
AAAGCTATGTTTTGATGATCGCCGGGTCTGTTCTATTCATCGCATTGGCGTTCCTGGGCGAGTTCAACTGGATCAGCGGCATCGTGCTGTTATTGGCGCTGGGCTTTGTTCTGTTTGATGCGGTGCGTGATGCACGCGCCCACCGCGCGGCCGGCGAAGACGCCGAGCTGGAAGACCCCGAGGGCGCTGATCCGGACATGCCATGGTGGAAGATCGTGCTGTTCCTTGCGC
>NZ_WMEE01000548.1:0-232 GCF_009709595.1 Microbacterium sp. ZXX196 | reverse complement strand
CAGAGCAACAAGTAAGAACACAAGATCTGCTGTACGGAAGGAAATTGATAGCTATATAAATGGGAAAGAAGCATCTATTGTAACAGATAAAGGGATTTTCCTTAATATAGACAGTATTAATAAAGGAATCCCCCTGAATATCCAGATATAAATAAATGCAATTCCTGAAATAATTTTGTTATGCGACATTCTCATCAAGCAAAAAAAGTAACCGACAATTGTGCCAAGTATA
>NZ_WMEE01000547.1:0-232 GCF_009709595.1 Microbacterium sp. ZXX196 | reverse complement strand
AATTTCAATTCCTCTGACATTATATTTTTCAGATAACTGATTATATTTTGTCTTAATTCATCGTTTTGCAAATCAGCATCTTCCTGCTGCTCTGAATGAAAGCTGATTGTGCCGGCACGCTTCCGCACATCCTCAATCTTTTCTTTACGGCCTTTCAGGGCAATCAGCTGTTCAGATGATTGACACAAGCTGTTCTCCAGAGCCTGTATTCCGTCACTGTCATCTAACGGGT
>NZ_WMEE01000546.1:0-232 GCF_009709595.1 Microbacterium sp. ZXX196 | reverse complement strand
AATGATGAAAGGTGGAATTTTATTTTTTTCTGCCACTTCAAAAGTAAACGAACTTCCTGCCTGTCCTATCTCTAATTTATAAAGAGGCTCTAGACTGTTTTAATCAAAAAGCATTGCTGCATTTTGGGCGTTAGGGAGTTGCTCCACTACTAGCTTAATGTTGGTGTAGTGAGTAGTAATAATAGCAAAGGATTTTTTTTCGTAGAAAAACTCCAAAAAGCTTTCCGCAAAC
>NZ_WMEE01000545.1:0-232 GCF_009709595.1 Microbacterium sp. ZXX196 | reverse complement strand
TTCTCTCATCATTGTTAAAATATCCCGCTGCCATTCTGTCAGCTCCCTGCTGAAGCTTTCAATAAACAGTAAGAGGTCCTTTTCCGGCTGTGGCGGGAATTTTTTTATCACTTTCTTTTTTTCCTGCTTCGGTTTATTGCGGGTATCTAATCCCCATAAATCATCATACGGTGTTCCGATTGTTTCCTCTACTTCCTCATATTCCACATCATCCATCGTCCAAGCAAGCTTC
>NZ_WMEE01000544.1:0-232 GCF_009709595.1 Microbacterium sp. ZXX196 | reverse complement strand
TGCTAGGTGGTGCTGAGCGGAGCCGGCTGGGGCTCCATGGGCCGGTATCGGGTTGGGGGGCCCGAAAACAGCCCGGTCATGCGGTTGTTCAGGATTCGCTGCGCTGCTGCGGAATGCCCGCGAGCAGTGCGCGAACCTCGGCCTCGCGGTAGCGCCGGTGTCCTCCGAGCGTGCGGATGGACGTGAGCTTGCCTGCCTTGGCCCAGCGGGTCACCGTCTTCGGGTCCACGCG
>NZ_WMEE01000543.1:0-232 GCF_009709595.1 Microbacterium sp. ZXX196 | reverse complement strand
ATTGAGATGAAATTTGTAGTCATATTTTTACTTGTTTCTTGTAATTCATCGATTTTCTTCGTTACTTGTTTTAATTCATTTGCACTTGCTTCATAAGTAGAATTAAACCTTTTTAACTTTTCAATTTCTTCTTTTTGCTTATTGAAAAGAGCGACCTTCTGTTGATCAGCAAGTTCCATATGTTCCAAAAGTTTTAAGTATTTTTTGAAGTTGGGATCGTTTGAATCAGCAA
>NZ_WMEE01000054.1:0-341 GCF_009709595.1 Microbacterium sp. ZXX196 | reverse complement strand
TGATAGCTCGCGCGGCCGATGGAGGAATGCGGGATGCTTTGAGTCTATTGGACCAAGCCATCTCTTACAGTCAAGATAGTGTTACTGTAGAAGATGCATTAACTGTTACAGGTGCTGTTTCACAAGGGTTTTTAAATGAACTGGCGAAAGCAATTTATGAAAAAGATACAGTTAAGGGACTTCAATCATTGGATGAATTGCTGTTTTCAGGAAAGGATCCTTCCAGGTTTATTGAAGACTTTATTTTCTTCTATCGAGATATGCTGTTATATAAAACTGCACCTAATTTGGAAGAGTCATTGGAAAGGGTCATGCTTGATGACGAATTCAGGGACTTAGCT
>NZ_WMEE01000542.1:0-232 GCF_009709595.1 Microbacterium sp. ZXX196 | reverse complement strand
AAAGTGGAAGAAAATGCGCCGTTTCCTTCCAAAATGTAGAAAAAATAGACTACATAAGGAATTGACAATGAGAATCAGTATCAATATTTTGGTTGGTAGACAAACCAGCATGACCGACAGCGAATTTGGCAATGACCTGCATCATTCGGCTTGGGGTACGGACATACACCCGCGGCTATCTTGGAGGAGGAACGAATGAGAGCAAGCACCGATTGGTTTGAGCAAGCAGCAG
>NZ_WMEE01000541.1:0-232 GCF_009709595.1 Microbacterium sp. ZXX196 | reverse complement strand
CAGTGTCGAGCGTGACCTCGCCGGGATCGCCCGACAGGGTGATCCGGCCTTCGAGGAAACAGTGGAATTCCTGCGCCACGGACAGGGATCGGCTGATGTCCTGTTCGACGATCACGATGCCGACCCCGCGTTCGCAGATGCGCGGCAGGATGGCGTACAGCTGGTTCACGACCACCGGGGCCAAGCCCAAGCTGATTTCGTCACACAGCAGGAAACGCGGGTTGGTCAGCAG
>NZ_WMEE01000540.1:0-232 GCF_009709595.1 Microbacterium sp. ZXX196 | reverse complement strand
CGCCCTGCTAATGCTGCTTAACCAGCCTCTGGCTCACGGCGAGGTGGTGCATATCTCTGCTGGCGAAGAGAACAGCGTGAAGTTTGCCGAAATCGACCGGGCGATGGCTCAGGCCCTGGAGCAGGCGCCGGTGGGGGATAAGTACGCCCAGGTGAGCTATGAAACGCTGGTCAAAATGAGACGCGAACTGAAAGGGATATTTGGGCCATGCAATGAGCGGCTGATGCTGAAA
>NZ_WMEE01000539.1:0-233 GCF_009709595.1 Microbacterium sp. ZXX196 | reverse complement strand
CGCTAAGGAGAAGGGAGTGTCGATCATCGGACCGGCCACAGTCGGAGGCATCAAGCCCGGCTGCCTCAAGATCGGAAACACCGGTGGAATGATGGACAACATCCTCCACTCCAAGCTCTACAGACCTGGCAGTGTGGCCTACGTTTCACGATCGGGTGGAATGTCGAACGAATTGAACAACATTGTGTCGAAGGCAACGAACGGTGTGTACGAGGGAGTGGCCATCGGAGGAG
>NZ_WMEE01000538.1:0-233 GCF_009709595.1 Microbacterium sp. ZXX196 | reverse complement strand
TTTAGAAAAGAAATACAAGACAGGGCTCCAAGAAGTTCATCATAGTTTGAAGTGCTGCTACTACAGAAGGTAGAATACTGTTGTATCCTGGAAGACATTTCGTCAAGCAACCGTCAGCACAGTACGAGACGAAAATTGTCTTAAGGACAGAGATTTTGATCTCGACTTAGTAGTGGTTTTACTATTTATTTCCATTTCATTTCTCGTCTTCACATTGTTGTTTTATAAGTTCT
>NZ_WMEE01000537.1:0-233 GCF_009709595.1 Microbacterium sp. ZXX196 | reverse complement strand
CCACCGAGGATCTGCGCTTTGGCGACGGCGCGTCGGTCGGCGGCACCTTGACGATCTATGCCGAGGAGCCAGACAGCGTGACCGTTCCCGACAGCGTCGCGCCCGCAGCGCGGGTGGAAACCGAAACCGGCGAACGGCTATGGCTGTTCTACGCCCATGGCGGCGCGGTGTCGGGCGGCTGGTTCTGCCAGGGCGATTTCGGCTGAGCCGTCAGCCCTGCCAGCCCACGCCCT
>NZ_WMEE01000536.1:0-233 GCF_009709595.1 Microbacterium sp. ZXX196 | reverse complement strand
AATTTTAACTAAACGTTTGCAATTCACTCTTTCTTTTGAAAGGAGGAATATCGATTTTCATTTTAGTACTAGTAAAAAAATCTTTTAGGGGGGAAATAAGATGACAGTTCAAGTAAAAACGGAGCAGCCGGAAATAGCTGTAAAGACATTGATCAGCTCTAAGGATTCTAGAATAAAAGATTTTCTTTCTATATTGATGCAAAATAAAGCTGCACTGGCTGGGGCCATTATTA
>NZ_WMEE01000535.1:0-233 GCF_009709595.1 Microbacterium sp. ZXX196 | reverse complement strand
ACCAACGCCGCCCTGTATCATCTTCGCTGTCAATGATGACACGCGTAACCGCCTCGGTGCCCCCTTGGGTGATCCGCACTTTGAAATCAACCAGACGGATCGTGTCGATATAGCTTTGATACGGCCCCAAATCCTTGGCCAAGGCTTTGGAGAGCGCATTTACGGGCCCGCGATCTGATCCTGTCTCATCCATGCTTTCAGAGACAGACAACATTTTCTGATCGCCAATTTTC
>NZ_WMEE01000534.1:0-233 GCF_009709595.1 Microbacterium sp. ZXX196 | reverse complement strand
TCATTAACGTCACGCACAAAACAATAGGCGCTAATCTCTTCGTTTTTCACCTTTTCTGTAAGTTCTTCAACGGTATTTGGGCCAAACTCTTCGGATTTTGAGATGTAATAGAATTCGTGTTCGTAGATAATGTTGCTTACTTTCTTTTTGTACTTCTGCTTTAGGTAAGATTGAATATCTTCAACGGAATTGAGTTCATCTTCGTAATTCGTCGTATTAATATACATTGCAAA
>NZ_WMEE01000533.1:0-233 GCF_009709595.1 Microbacterium sp. ZXX196 | reverse complement strand
CCACGCTATGAAGGCTCAAGCGATTGTCACAAGTCAAGGGAGAATTGTTTCTTTGGATATCACTGTGAACTATAGTCATGATATGAAGTTGTTCAAAATGAGTTGCAGAAATATCGGACAAGCTGGTAAAATCTTGGCCGACAGTGGTTATCAAGGGCTCATGAAGATATATCCTCAAGCACAAACTCCACGTAAATCCAGCAAACTCAAGCAAACTCAAGCAAACTCAAGCC
>NZ_WMEE01000532.1:0-233 GCF_009709595.1 Microbacterium sp. ZXX196 | reverse complement strand
GCCGTGGGTGACCGACGGGGGCGATGCGCCTCGTCATCGCGTACGGTCCTGCCCGGTCGTCGTGCCCTGCGTTTCTCTCTTCTCCGTACGGAATACCCGTACGTCCACGCCTGCCGGCATGCGCGAAATGCGCACCGCCGCGCCACGGCGTATTCCGGCGTGCCCGCATTTCCGTGCCTGCGGTAATTCAGTAACCCCGTAATTCACGATCGCCGAATTCCCCGTTCCGGCGC
>NZ_WMEE01000531.1:0-234 GCF_009709595.1 Microbacterium sp. ZXX196 | reverse complement strand
TATGACGATGCACGCTCCCTCATTCGCGCGATCGTGGCTGGCTGTATCTGGATACCCTATTTCCGCATGTCTGAACGTGTAAAACGGACTTTTGTGCATTAATCAAAAAAACCGGATGCGGCATCAATGCCTTATCCGGGTATAGCCCGGGTACGCGAAGCGCACCCGGGACCAGATGCCGAACTTACGCGTCCGGGAACTCACGCATAAGACGTTCTACATCATCCACCATGT
>NZ_WMEE01000530.1:0-234 GCF_009709595.1 Microbacterium sp. ZXX196 | reverse complement strand
CAGAGACATGTATGACACGATGGCTGAGCCATTTGAATTGGAAAGCGAACAGGCCGTTGAGGAGGCTTATCTGCCGGAAGAAGAACTGCGTTTTAAACAGAGGTACTATGGATTACTTATCATGAAAGCTGCCTGCTGGTTTGGAGCGGCGGTTGCCATGATGCTGATCATCAAACTGCTGATATAAAAAAAGCGCTTGTCCGATTCCGGCAAGCGCTTTTTCACATTAAGCCT
>NZ_WMEE01000529.1:0-234 GCF_009709595.1 Microbacterium sp. ZXX196 | reverse complement strand
CTAGTTTCCACTTGAAAGTCCACTTCCTTCTGCAGCTCTTTTGCTTTATCTGCTTGAATCGAACCGATTTGCACTCCAACCGTTTTCCCTTTAATATCTTCAAAAGACTGAACATCCCCATCTTTAGCAACAACCATTAAAATATCACTTCGGAAATAAGAATCTGTGAAGTCAACATTTTTACTGCGTTCAGGAGTCGGCTCCATCCCAGCCATAACGAAATCAACCTTCCCT
>NZ_WMEE01000528.1:0-234 GCF_009709595.1 Microbacterium sp. ZXX196 | reverse complement strand
GTCCGAGTTGGGCCAGTTTGGTGATCGACGCGTGTTCGAGATGCCAACTCGGCTGGATTGCAGAGGGGATTCAGTGGGCGACGAGGTCGAGATGGACGGCAAGGAGGGCAGGCTGCTCGCCGGCCGGTACCGGCTCGCCGAAGTCCTCGGCCGGGGCGGAATGGGTACGGTCTGGCGCGCAACGGACGAAGTGCTCGGCCGTACGGTCGCGGTCAAGGAACTGCGTTTCCCTGG
>NZ_WMEE01000527.1:0-234 GCF_009709595.1 Microbacterium sp. ZXX196 | reverse complement strand
TGAATTTCGTGAGGGACAATGGCTGGACGGATTAAATGCAGACATTCAAACCCTGTTCTTCGAAGGCGATTTTGGTGAAATTTTTCCGAACCTGGATCCTTATGACGTCCATCGATACGACATTGGCTTTTCGATTGGTCGTCAGCCTGTGTCATTTCAACAGGGACTGCTGATCAATGAAGACATGGTCGATGCGGTCACCGTCACGCGCAACACAGTGAACGGGGGGCGAAT
>NZ_WMEE01000526.1:0-234 GCF_009709595.1 Microbacterium sp. ZXX196 | reverse complement strand
TCCGATCTGGCTGGCGCGCTGGCGGGTAGTCTGGGCGTAGCGCCGACCGCGAATATTGATCCTGAACGCCGCTTCCCTTCCATGTTCGAACCGATCCATGGTTCCGCATTTGATATCACCGGCAAAGGGATTGCGAACCCCATTGCCACTTTCTGGACCGCGGTACAGATGCTTGAACATCTGGGCGAACGCCATGCCGCTGCGCTGATTATGGAAAGCATTGAGTATGTGTGT
>NZ_WMEE01000525.1:0-234 GCF_009709595.1 Microbacterium sp. ZXX196 | reverse complement strand
ACATCAGAATCATTCGTCCATATTGAACAAAAAGCCGCCCATATTAAAGCGGAGCTTACTCAATTGGACGGACGGATCATCGAATCGAAACAGCTTGGTGAGCAAGTGCTGCATCATGCCGAAAGCATCAGCGCCGTCGTTCAGGAAACGGCTGCAGGAAGCGAAGAGATTTCTGCCTCCGCGCTTGAGCAGCTGTCTTCTTTTCATAAAATGGCGGAAAGCGTCAATAATCTG
>NZ_WMEE01000524.1:0-234 GCF_009709595.1 Microbacterium sp. ZXX196 | reverse complement strand
GCATAAGGATAGAAAAAAACTATTTCTATATCAAATAAAACAAATAAAATAGCTGTAAGAAAATATTTAACAGAGAATGGTGTCCTCGCATCTCCTTCAATCTCTACCCCACACTCAAAGGCATCATCTTTAACACCGCCATTAAGCCTAGGACCTAAATAATGAGAAGCTACCAAAGAAATCAATACAAACCCCAAACCTACAGCTGCTTGTATTAAAATTGGAACATAATTT
>NZ_WMEE01000053.1:0-344 GCF_009709595.1 Microbacterium sp. ZXX196 | reverse complement strand
CGCGCAGTCCGTCGTTGGGGGCTTGCAGGGCGCCGTGGCAGAAGAGCACATCGCGGGTGGAGGGCTTGGCGATGGAGAACTGGGCGGGGCCGCGGAAGGTGAACTGGTTGCCGCTGACCCGGCCGGTGAAGGTGCCCCTGTTGGTGGTGACCTTCAGGTCCTTGGACGTGTAGGCGTTCCAGGCGCGGTCGATGTACGGCGCGAAGTAGTTCCCGTCGAACAGCCCGGCGTCCAGGCCGTGGCTGGGGGCGATGACGCGCTTGTCGCCGACGACGAGCTTGCCGAAGCCGGGCGTACGGCCGATCTCGGAGAAGATCCGGGATCGGGCACCGGCCTTGAGCGCC
>NZ_WMEE01000523.1:0-235 GCF_009709595.1 Microbacterium sp. ZXX196 | reverse complement strand
TTTTCATCTTCCAACATCGCAACCTCATCAATGCAAATTAAAATATACGGTAATTTTTCCTCTGTAGTCACTTTGTTGTATTCGTTAACGTGGTCTACTTCATATTTCTCCATACACTTACGTCTTTTGATAATTTCCATCCACAATTGGTTTAACATTACCTCCATTTCTACTTCTTCCATGCAAACTTTTTTAACGTGTTGCACTCTTCTTAAAAAGTGAAATTCTGAGTTCT
>NZ_WMEE01000522.1:0-235 GCF_009709595.1 Microbacterium sp. ZXX196 | reverse complement strand
GGTGACCTGTCCGGTCCCTGGCGCCACGTCGATCTCACGGCCGGACATGATGGCCACCGAGTTCGTGGGCGGGGCGGAACCCGGATCGACGGCCGGGATGAGCTCGGCCGGTCCCCGTCGCTGCAGAGCCGCCCCCGGACCCGATTCCTGACCATGCCCGGTCTGTCGGGCAAGCCTCTGGTGGAGTCGGTGGCCCTCCGGCAGATCGTCGATCAGCGGCATGAGGTCATCGAGG
>NZ_WMEE01000521.1:0-235 GCF_009709595.1 Microbacterium sp. ZXX196 | reverse complement strand
TTATCGTACCACATTCCTACATTATACTCATCATAGAGGCGTTTCCAAGGGAAGAATGGTCCTGGGTCTTGCTTTCTAGTTGGAGCAATATCGGAGTGTGCTAAAATTTGAGTTGGAGGGATGTTGTAACGCTCTACAATATCTTTTACCAAAGCTGCCACTTTCTTAAACTGATGTTCTGGGAATGGGTAGAATACTTTTTCTCCTGCTGTCCCAGTAGTATAGCCCTTGTTAA
>NZ_WMEE01000520.1:0-235 GCF_009709595.1 Microbacterium sp. ZXX196 | reverse complement strand
AGCTCTCGTCTACCACTTCTTTTTTATCCGCAAAGAAGGCATTAGGAGAAGAAAACTTCATCTTTTTATTTTCTCTTACCAAAAGATAATTTTCATTTCTTTTAAAAGTACCCGAAACAATCTTCACGAAAGCCAAACGGTCTCTGTGCTTAGGGTCCATATTTGCATGGATTTTAAATACAAACCCTGTAAAGTTTTCCTCCTCTGGTTTTACCACTCTTACATCAGATTCTTT
>NZ_WMEE01000519.1:0-205 GCF_009709595.1 Microbacterium sp. ZXX196 | reverse complement strand
ATCATGAATGGTTTGTCAGAATCACGTTCTGGAGTTGGAATGTAAGTATCTACAGCTTCCATTAATTCTAAGATTTTTTCTTCGTATTGAGCATCGCCTTCTAAAGCTTTTAATGCTGAACCAGCGATTACAGGTACATCGTCACCTGGGAAGTCATATTCGCTTAATAAGTCACGAACTTCCATTTCTACTAATTCTAATAATT
>NZ_WMEE01000518.1:0-236 GCF_009709595.1 Microbacterium sp. ZXX196 | reverse complement strand
TGATGTCAAAACAGGCTCAACTGATCGCCGGGGCGCGGCGGCACCCGGAAGAGATCTGTCCGCAAGGCGGGCATGCGGTGGCTGAGGCATGCCGCCTTCACCGCCCGTTTGAAAGGCTGCTGCAACAGATCGGCATAGATGCCGGTGCCGGTCAGCCGCGTGGCCCATTCGGCGCTGTAATCCTCCCCCCCGTGCATCTCGCGCACCCGCGCCATCACCCGTGCGGCGCGCAGCGG
>NZ_WMEE01000517.1:0-236 GCF_009709595.1 Microbacterium sp. ZXX196 | reverse complement strand
TTGATTTTCATTGAGTATAAAAACAAGAACACCTTGCTTGGGGCAGGGTGTTTCGCGTGAAACAGAAGAATTATCTGGTTTCAAATGCTACAGTTAGACAAACTTATGATAAAATAGCAGAAAGTGAATGTTTCCTAAGAGCAATTCTATCGATGAGCAATTGGAGGTATGATGCTACACTTAAAATTAGTAAAACAAGAAATAGAAGCTGAAAAGCCAGCATCTGTAGAAGCTTG
>NZ_WMEE01000516.1:0-236 GCF_009709595.1 Microbacterium sp. ZXX196 | reverse complement strand
TACTTACTCAATGACTTCCTTGTTGTTAGTCGTAACTAAGTACTTGAATACAAATTAATATTTGTTCTCAGTCAATACCAATACAAAGTAATGAAGTTCCAGAGTAATAATTTTTTTTCTTGATTATTAACAAGTAGGATACATTGAAAATATTGAACGCCACTCAAGTTTATAACTGTTTCAATTACCTCAGTTTTGAACAAATAAAATTATAGAGAGGGGCTAAAATTTTGAAA
>NZ_WMEE01000052.1:0-345 GCF_009709595.1 Microbacterium sp. ZXX196 | reverse complement strand
CCAGGCGGCCGCGACCGTCTTGTACTCGGTGCTGTTGGCGCCGTACAGGTCGGCGGCGGCCTTCAGCGTGCCGGTGCGGGCGCCCGCGTACTTCGTGGTGGAGGTGAAGTACGTGGTCAGCGCGCGGTACCAGATCTTCTCGGCCTTGGCGCGGCCGATGCCGGTGACCTTCGAGTTGTCGTAGGTCGGGCTGTTGTAGTTCACGCCGTTGATGGTCTT
Source organism: Microbacterium sp. ZXX196 (assembly GCF_009709595.1). NCBI lineage: Bacteria > Bacillati > Actinomycetota > Actinomycetes > Micrococcales > Microbacteriaceae > Microbacterium > Microbacterium sp. ZXX196. The sequence continues at coordinate 126 of NZ_WMEE01000052.1, read as the reverse complement.
CGAGCCGCTGCCCTCGGACACCAGGTAGAACCAGTGGTTGGCCGGGCCCGAGGAGTAGTGCACGTCCACGTTGCCCAGCGACGAGGACCAGTAGTCCTTGGACGCGCCGTCCTTGGAGGGCTTGTC
>NZ_WMEE01000515.1:0-236 GCF_009709595.1 Microbacterium sp. ZXX196 | reverse complement strand
ACGTGTGGCCCAAGCCGGGGCGTTGAGCGAGCCTAATGTGCATTTGACGCGGGCGGATTGGCTGGAGGCCGCCATTCGCTTGTTTATGCAAGAAGGTGTGGAGGCGGTGCGCATCACCCGTCTGGCCCAGGTCTTGGCCGTCACACGGGGAAGTTTTTATTGGCATTTCAAGGACAGGGACGATCTGCTTGATGGGCTGGTCGGTTTTTGGGAGCAAAAGAATATGCGCTCTACCA
>NZ_WMEE01000514.1:0-236 GCF_009709595.1 Microbacterium sp. ZXX196 | reverse complement strand
GTTGCACAAACAATAACAGTCGGACGATTACCGCTTAAAATTTCTGATACTTGTTTCATAGCATCTTTCACATGAAAAGTAGTTTTATAGTAAGTGACGTTACTTGATGGAGCAAACATTTGAACTGCTTTTTGAAAACCTTGTCTTCTCTTTAGTCCAACTGAAACATCTTCTTCCGTTACGCCTACATAAGCAATATGAAAATGTCCTTGTGATAAAATATAGGCTCCTAATTC
>NZ_WMEE01000513.1:0-236 GCF_009709595.1 Microbacterium sp. ZXX196 | reverse complement strand
GAGCTGGCGGAGGCCCGCCCCTTCGGCGCCCATGACCAGCGCGATCGGCCCGGCGAGGTCGGTTTCATGCGCGAGTTTGGGCGCCTCGGCGTCCGCGCCCACGATCCACAACCCCGCGTCCTTGAGCAATCGCAGTGTGCGCGCGAGGTTCGTGACCACGGCCAGCGGGGTGGTCTCGGCGGCGCCCGCCGCCACCTTGCGCACCGTGGCATTCATCTGCACCGCACGATCTTTCG
>NZ_WMEE01000512.1:0-236 GCF_009709595.1 Microbacterium sp. ZXX196 | reverse complement strand
GTGCTATAAAAAATAACGATTTTGGTGTAGTTCCTGTTGCCGCGTTAGTGAGGGTATATCCTCAAAAGACTGGCTTCTATGGTGGTGCTGATTTGGGCTACGGATTTATCGTAGGTAATGATAAAGTAGCTTCTAACTATACAACAGCAATGCCTGATGGTGGTTTCTACTTAAGACCAGAAATTGGTTACCATAATAGAGATTGGAATTTCTTTATCCAATATACTAAGGTATTT
>NZ_WMEE01000511.1:0-236 GCF_009709595.1 Microbacterium sp. ZXX196 | reverse complement strand
AAGTGGAGGTGCTTTAAAGCGAGGTCAGCCTCATTCTGCCCGTTTTATCTTATGTTGATATTCCAAGAAAACGGATTCTTTTCCTTTTAAATTGTAGTTGCATATCAACGATTAGATTAGGTAAAATAGAGATTGCTTTTATGCAAAAAAACTTCTTAACATGCGGGAGTGCGGGAATTAATACTATACTTCATTAACTATACACATCTTATAGTTTTTTTCTTCTTCAAACACGT
>NZ_WMEE01000510.1:0-236 GCF_009709595.1 Microbacterium sp. ZXX196 | reverse complement strand
CATTCCCGGACGCTTAACCCGAATATTGATTTTCTCGCTACGCCGTTTAAAGTGCAGCAGACGCTTGAAGAGTGGAAAAGACCGGTCATAAATGAAAACGGAATAAATAAAGAATTGCCGAGAACCGCGGGGCTTTCCTCATTCGGAGCCGGCGGCGTCAACGCTCATATCGTCATCGAAGAATATTCCGCTGATGAGGATAAGGAGACGGCTTTTGCCGCGCCTCATCCGTCGAT
>NZ_WMEE01000509.1:0-236 GCF_009709595.1 Microbacterium sp. ZXX196 | reverse complement strand
AGAGTCTGCTGTTCAATTTAGCCAGTTTCTTATTAACTCCACCGATAAAGGTTTTCACCCTACTATGTTTGCTATTATTCATAGAGGGTTGGAAGGATATTTTATGTATAAAAATGGTGAAACTGAAAAATTATCACGAGATTTTTGTAATATTATTGAAGTGGTTAAAGCAGCCACCGAAAGGTAAACGGCTAAAGTAAATGACTGGCATGTGAAGCTAGAAAGCGGTCGATATA
>NZ_WMEE01000508.1:0-236 GCF_009709595.1 Microbacterium sp. ZXX196 | reverse complement strand
GAACCATAAATAGCTGCAGCTGCACCATCTTTCAACACCTCCATAGACTCTATATCATTTGGATTAATATCCGCCAAAGCATTAGAAGAAGCATATCCTCCGCCTGTATCTCCAGATATCATAGGAACACCATCTATAACATAAAGCGGAGAGGTACCAGACGAAATGGAATTAACCCCTCTAATCCTTACACGCGGAGCAGATCCTAATACGCCTGTATTTTGAGTTACCTGTAC
>NZ_WMEE01000507.1:0-236 GCF_009709595.1 Microbacterium sp. ZXX196 | reverse complement strand
ATATTTTTCTGCAAGCGTATGACGATCATTTTCTCCATATTGCCCAGCCTCTACTTCTTGAATATGAGGCGTCTTAAAATGTTTTCTAAAAAACTTCATAGAAGGAACGAACATATACACGGCAAACAGTAAAGCCATGACCATATTATCAGCAACTACCGTCGCCGAAACCATTTGACTTGATGGTTCAAATTTAGCCGTAACGGTAGCAAAGTTAACCCCTCCGCCTACATAAG
>NZ_WMEE01000051.1:0-351 GCF_009709595.1 Microbacterium sp. ZXX196 | reverse complement strand
CGGGAATCGAACCCGCGTCCAACGGTGCGGAAACAGGGCTTCTCCGAGCGCAGTCCGCTGCGATTTTCTCGGCCCCGGAGATCTCGCGGACAAGTCTCCGACGGGCTCAGTCACTGTTTGATTTCCTCCTAGGACCCGTGACCGGACCTAGAAGTTTAGTTCCCTAGCTGATGCCAGGATCCGGGTCGGGAACACCCCCGGGCTGACACTTCGCAGGTCGCTACTTAGGCAGCGAGGGCGAAGGAATCGCGCTTGGTGTTGGCGATTATTTTTTGCGACATATGGTTTACGAGATCATTGCCGCTTCCTCGGCTCGCTTCCCCTGCTTCGACATCCGCTGTCGAAACCGAT
>NZ_WMEE01000506.1:0-237 GCF_009709595.1 Microbacterium sp. ZXX196 | reverse complement strand
GTTCAAGAAGCGGCTGACCGAGCAGTATCCGGAGGAGAAGAAACCGACGGCGCCGCGCTTCCACGGCCGCCACCAGCTCAACCGGCATCCCGACGGGCTGGAGAAGTGCGTCGGCTGCGAGCTGTGCGCCTGGGCCTGCCCGGCCGACGCGATCTATGTCGAGGGCGCCGACAACACCGACGAGGAGCGCTACAGCCCCGGCGAGCGCTACGGCCGCGTCTACCAGATCAACTACCT
>NZ_WMEE01000505.1:0-237 GCF_009709595.1 Microbacterium sp. ZXX196 | reverse complement strand
CTTAAAAGTTTAGCTTACGAAGGCAATTCATTTGCACTTAATTTCCCTGGTGAAAAAACAGATGTAGATGACTGGTTCTTTTCTAACCCTCTGAAACTTAAGAAAGATGTTCTTTACAGAGTTGTATTCTACGCAAGAAAGTTCCAAAATTTTACAGAAGCTATAAGTATATCTTTAGGTAACAATCCTAATAGCTCGTCTATGACGAAAGAGCTTACACCTAGAGTAGAAGCTACG
>NZ_WMEE01000504.1:0-237 GCF_009709595.1 Microbacterium sp. ZXX196 | reverse complement strand
TTTAAAAGCCTTATTTTGCGTTTTAAGCGAAATAAGGCTAAATACAAGGGGAGCAACTATTAAAAGACTAGAGAACCCCTTGTGGCGTCTGTCAACGGTAAGCGGACCGTAGAGAGCATTAAGGAGTTGATAGACTTGTTTAAAAGGAAAGAAGAGTACATAAGAAAGATAAAAGAAATAAGCTATGGTTTATGAGAAAGAAGATTTGTAAACATAGTGTTTAGTATTATGAAGCCT
>NZ_WMEE01000503.1:0-237 GCF_009709595.1 Microbacterium sp. ZXX196 | reverse complement strand
TCGAATAGTTCTTTTGCAGTTGTATATTCAACGATTTTTCCTGCATACATAACTGCAACTCGATCACATGATTCGTAGACAACGCCAAGGTCATGGGTTATCAAAATAACCGCAGTTCCGAACTCTTTTTGTAAATTTTTAATGAGTTCTAATATTTGTGCTTGAATGGTTACATCGAGGGCTGTCGTCGGTTCATCTGCAATTAATACCTCAGGATGACATGCAAGTGCCATTGCA
>NZ_WMEE01000502.1:0-237 GCF_009709595.1 Microbacterium sp. ZXX196 | reverse complement strand
ACTCGTAGGCTCATTATGCAAAAGGCACGCCGTCACGGATAAATCCGCTCCGACCGCTTGTAAGCGTATGGTTTCAGGTTCTATTTCACTCCCTTATTCAGGGTTCTTTTCACCTTTCCCTCACGGTACTAGTTCACTATCGGTCTCTCAGGAGTATTTAGCCTTATGGGATGGTCCCCACAGATTCACACAGGGTTTCACGTGCCCCGCACTACTCAGGATACTGCTATCTTATCA
>NZ_WMEE01000501.1:0-238 GCF_009709595.1 Microbacterium sp. ZXX196 | reverse complement strand
AGGTTTACAGGACTCAGTCGTTGGATATAAAGATGCATTTAATCTATTGAACAAATTCCCACGTGCAACTTTTGCAATATTAGACAAAGCAGGACACAATCTGCAAATTGAGCAAGAAGTATTATTTAATAATCTTATTAATGAATGGTTAGACAGACTATTAGAAGTAAATGATAAACAAGCCTAATGCGATAATTACATACTTTAGTTCAATAAGAATCAAAAAGGATCTTCAGGT
>NZ_WMEE01000500.1:0-238 GCF_009709595.1 Microbacterium sp. ZXX196 | reverse complement strand
GGCCCGCCGTCAGGTCAGCAGCTGCCGTCCGGTTGGCTCAGAACGTCAGCTTCCAGCTGTTGATGTAGCCGCTGTCCTGCTGGTACACGTCCCGCACCCGCAGGTTCCAGGTGCCCTCCGCCTTCTGGGCGGAGGCGTTGACGGTGTACGTGGCCTTCACGTTCTCCGCCGAGTCGGCCGCGTTGGAGTTCTTCAGCCGGTAGGCGGTGCCGTCCGGGGCCACCAGGTCGATCACCAG
>NZ_WMEE01000499.1:0-238 GCF_009709595.1 Microbacterium sp. ZXX196 | reverse complement strand
GTTATCGCTTGAACAGACGGTTTCACGTTTTTCGTGCTGTATGCAAACCATTTTGAAGGAGGATCTCCTAGGCATGAATAAAAAAACTCTCAAAGACATCGACGTAAAAGGCAAAGTTGTATTCTGCCGCGTTGACTTTAACGTTCCAATGAAAGACGGGGAAGTAACAGACGATACACGTATCCGTGCTGCGCTTCCAACAATCAAACACCTTGCAGACCAAGGCGCAAAAGTCCTT
>NZ_WMEE01000498.1:0-238 GCF_009709595.1 Microbacterium sp. ZXX196 | reverse complement strand
TGTTCTTCGACAGCTTTTATTATCCTCACCTCTGAAGCATATGGTTCAGGATTAACTGGAATAGAATTATCACTAGCAGCTATGGTGGATCATTCCGGTTCATGGGGTGGGGCATTCTTAGGCATAGCAATATTCTTGTGGCGTAGGATCATTTGCTGTTCAATTTGCCAAATGGAAAGGAGCATATACTTTCCAACACTCCTATACGTAGTACAATTTATCTTATATAACTTAACAT
>NZ_WMEE01000050.1:0-352 GCF_009709595.1 Microbacterium sp. ZXX196 | reverse complement strand
CTTGAAGAAAAACGGCTATGGTCATCTTCAAATTCACACCATAGTTTAATGAATTTCATGGGGATGGGGCTTAAGGATATATATGAAGCCCGTCTGAAGCTTGAAGGAATAGGACTTTTAAAGGTATATGTTAACAAGGATGAAGAGACAAGGTCATTCATTTACGAACTTCTTCCACCGCTGACACCTGAACAATTCTTCCTTGACGGTATGCTCAATATCTATCTTTATAAGAAGTTGGGCAAAAATCAATTTATGGGACTGAAGCGCTTCTTCTCAGATCAGAAGGTGCAGCCGGCCAGAGGGTATAAGGAAGTAACGAAGGCTTTCCAGGATGTATTTCAATCCGGAC
>NZ_WMEE01000497.1:0-239 GCF_009709595.1 Microbacterium sp. ZXX196 | reverse complement strand
GAGACCGATAAGCAAATTCTCTTTTAGAAACCCATGTAATTGAATTAGTGGTTAAGTTTCTGATATTAAATTAAATAAAAAAGTAAATATTTTAAAAATTAAATCGATGATTACGCTGAACACCCCACACGAGGGATTAAAGCTTTGCAAAGACGCAAATTTTTTAAATTAAACCAGGGCTAGATATTAAAAACTTTTTTCAGTGCTGTGGAGGCTGCATGGTAGCCGCACATGCCATG
>NZ_WMEE01000496.1:0-239 GCF_009709595.1 Microbacterium sp. ZXX196 | reverse complement strand
TTGATGTATTTTTTATCTACCTCAACACCTGCTTTTGCCAATTCTTCAGCTAGGTTAGCATTGTTGATAGAACCGAATAATTTATCACCAGAACCTACTTTAGCAGCGATAGAAACAGAAGTCTTTTTAAGTTGCTCTACAATCTTGTTAGCAGCAGCTACTAATTTAGCTTCTTCTTCTTTTCTAGCTTCTAATACTTCAGCTAAAACCGCTCTATTTTTAGGTGTTGCTAAAACTGC
>NZ_WMEE01000495.1:0-239 GCF_009709595.1 Microbacterium sp. ZXX196 | reverse complement strand
ATTCCATCGCTTCTTTCACAATTTTCATCCATTCGGAATCCAGATCTTCCTTGTTGATCTGCTCATGGATCAAATGGTCCACAGGAACATTCAGAACACCCGCGATTTTTTCAAGAAATTGAATTGATGGGTTGGTTTGCAGGTTTCGCTCAAGTGAGCTTAAGTATGATTTTGCCACACCGGCCTGGTCAGCAAGCTCGGATAAGGACATTTTCTTTTCCTGGCGAAGTTTTTTTACA
>NZ_WMEE01000494.1:0-239 GCF_009709595.1 Microbacterium sp. ZXX196 | reverse complement strand
TGGCATTAATCAGAAGGTTTCTTGCAAATTGCTCTATTTTTGTCCAATCTTCTTTCATTTTAAACACTCCAATGTCTACATCTAAACTGATAAAATATCTTCTGTTTATCAGTTTACCAATAATATCCTAAAAAAACCTAATGAAATGATTTTATTATAAAAATGAGGAACTTTTTTGGAGGGTGGGCATACGATACATCGTTGGGCTAATGAAATGTGTGCACAGAAAAACGAACCTA
>NZ_WMEE01000493.1:0-239 GCF_009709595.1 Microbacterium sp. ZXX196 | reverse complement strand
GAGTACAGCCACCTAGCGTTAGATTTTGAAAACGCTAAACTTGGCAACCAGCCTAATGATGCTACCTTACTTGTTACACCTAAGAATTTCAAAAACACTCAAACTTGGCGTTTCGGAACCCAATATATGGTAACGGATAAAATAGCAGCCAGACTAGGTTATTACTATGATGAATCTCCCTATACAGACAAAGATTTTATCCCAGAAACCCCATCGTTTAACTCTAGTGTTGTTACAGC
>NZ_WMEE01000492.1:0-239 GCF_009709595.1 Microbacterium sp. ZXX196 | reverse complement strand
TTGCTTCATCCTTTTATTACTTAATTATGGCAGGTATAGTTGTGCTCAGCCTAACCTTTCTGTTTGGAATTTGGTTTTGGAAGTTGAACGAGCGGTTTTTTGGTAAGATAATCAGCTTATTGGGGATATTGCCCGATTTTATTTTGATCCTGCTGCTGCAGCTTCTTGTTACGGTAGTATATAAAAGCTTTGGAATTAAGCTTGCGAAGGTTGCTTCCTTTGATTCTGATAATATGGCA
>NZ_WMEE01000491.1:0-239 GCF_009709595.1 Microbacterium sp. ZXX196 | reverse complement strand
AGAAGCATTTTTACCAAATGAGAAGTTACAAATTAGTTTATTCCATGCTGGAGATGATACAAGGAAAATTGTACTCGAGCCAATTGGAGATCGATATATTAGATTATGTGAGGAGCTATTACAAGATGAAAGTACTAGCAATTGATACTTCAAATTACGTAATGGGTGTATCCCTTATTGAGGAAGAAAACGTAATTGGGGAAATCATTACAAACTTAACAAAAAACCATTCTGTACGT
>NZ_WMEE01000490.1:0-239 GCF_009709595.1 Microbacterium sp. ZXX196 | reverse complement strand
CCCGACCTCTGTTCTTACCCGTTTATGGGTTCGGACCCGAATCGGTCTTGCTCGATGATTAGATGCTGGAGGTTGGATTGAAGGATCCCGTTAATCACGGGATCATGATAACCATCTCCTCCCATAACCCTAACCCTAACTATCACCCATAAGACCAACCCGGTGAGCGCTGTGACGGCTGCAACCCTTGGAAAGAGAGAAAGAACCAGAGAGGAGAGGAGGAGAGGAAGGAAAGGGAA
>NZ_WMEE01000489.1:0-240 GCF_009709595.1 Microbacterium sp. ZXX196 | reverse complement strand
GTAAGTTACACTCCGTGTGATAAATATACGTTTGGCCCTGAAGGCAACCACAAGTTATATTCATATAACTTGTGGAAATTTAGTATTTCTGTGTGTCATTTAAATATTAATTATTCCGCTGTTACTCGTGTTGTTACTAGTGGTGTTGCAACATTGGAAGCAACACCAGTACTAGTTAACATTGTGCGTAGTATCTTTAGCACAATCTATTACAGCAAGTAACAGTCTTATGGACTCAAT
>NZ_WMEE01000488.1:0-240 GCF_009709595.1 Microbacterium sp. ZXX196 | reverse complement strand
TCCATTACGGTCGATTTCAAAACTGAGGAAGGCCAGAAAATCATTCGCGATCTGGTCGCTGACGCGGATATCCTGATCGAGAACTTCAAGAAAGACGGGTTGAAAAAATACGGTCTGGACTATGAAAGCCTGAAAGCCGTTAATCCGCGTCTGATCTACTGTTCGATCACGGGGTTTGGTCAGACCGGCCCTTATTCACATCGCGCAGGATACGACTTCATCATTCAGGGTATGTCGGGC
>NZ_WMEE01000049.1:0-352 GCF_009709595.1 Microbacterium sp. ZXX196 | reverse complement strand
AGGAACATATAACAAAAACACTCCAGAATGCCCTTCTTCAGCAAAAAACAACGCATGCATATTTGTTTTCAGGCCCAAGAGGAACAGGTAAAACAAGTGCTGCGAAGATTCTAGCAAAAGCGGTAAACTGTGAAAGAGCTCCAATCAGCGAGCCATGCAACGAGTGTGCTGCATGTAAAGGAATTACAGACGGTTCCATTCCTGATGTGATAGAGATAGATGCTGCTTCCAATAATGGAGTAGAAGAAATAAGGGATATAAGAGACAAAGTGAAATATGCCCCGAGCTCTGTCCCATACAAGGTTTATATAATAGATGAAGTGCATATGCTTTCTATTGGAGCATTCAATGC
>NZ_WMEE01000487.1:0-240 GCF_009709595.1 Microbacterium sp. ZXX196 | reverse complement strand
ACATAAAAACCTTTTGGATGATGTTGATTATTTATTGGGACTTCATCTGCGACCAATTCAAGAAATGAGGTTTAATGAAGCATCACCTGCCATTTATCACGGAGCAGCTGCTTCCTTTAAAGGGCGAATTTACGGATTGCAGGCACATGCTGCACGTCATCATTTGGGGATAAATGTTATTGACAGTCTTACTGCCATCAATATGGCAATACGTTCTATTCCGCTAAATCCAATCATACC
>NZ_WMEE01000486.1:0-240 GCF_009709595.1 Microbacterium sp. ZXX196 | reverse complement strand
CTTCGTTCTACAGGTAGAGCAGATTTAGCTGAAGCTGCAGACGCTATCAAAAATGTACTTCGTGCAGATGAGGAGGTTTACGCTAATCCTGAAAAATATTACGACCAAGTTATTGAAATCAACCTTTCTGAGCTAGAACCGCACTTAAACGGACCTTTCTCTCCAGATATTGCAACACCTATTTCAAAAATGAAAGAGGAGGCAGAGAAAAACGGTTGGCCTACTAAGGTTGAAGTAGGG
>NZ_WMEE01000485.1:0-240 GCF_009709595.1 Microbacterium sp. ZXX196 | reverse complement strand
CAGGTGAAGCGCTCGGGCGCCTCGCGCACGGCGATGGTCTCGGGGAAGAGGACCGCGGAGTTGGTGTCGTATCCGGAGGTGAAGTCCTCGAAGGTGATGCCGCAGAACATCGGGTTGTCGTAGCGGGTGCGCTCCAGGTCGGCCAGCCAGTCGGGCCAGACCATGCGCAGCACGACCGCCTCGAAGTTGCGGTCCGGGTTGCCGTTCTGCGTGTACATGGGGAAGACGACCAGGTGCTGG
>NZ_WMEE01000484.1:0-240 GCF_009709595.1 Microbacterium sp. ZXX196 | reverse complement strand
GTTCCGAGGAGATGAGTATGGAAGAGTTGCAAAATCACATTTCTCTTTAATTTTTTATTAGAAATTTTATAGAATAAACTTCATGTGATTTATTAAAGGTAAATTCTATGTTTTCATGTCTGTACCTACGTATATTTACACGTAGGTACAGGAGGTTTTAGGACGCTTGATAATGAGTATCTCAACCAAGAAACGATTCAGGTTATGTTCAGAAAAGAACCGGTTAAGGATGAAACGCAG
>NZ_WMEE01000483.1:0-240 GCF_009709595.1 Microbacterium sp. ZXX196 | reverse complement strand
GGTTCTGTTCATATAGCGCGAATATGTTAAAATAGAGAATATTCATTTGGCGGCGAGCTTGTCGCCGTCATTATTGTATAATATACAGAGAAAACACCTGAAAGAAGGGGACCCTTTATGGAGCAGAAAACAGGATTTAATGTAGCAGTAGTTGGAGCAACTGGAGCAGTAGGACAACAAATGATTAAAACATTGGAAAGCAGAGATTTTCCTATTTCAAAATTAACTCTTTTGTCTTCA
>NZ_WMEE01000482.1:0-240 GCF_009709595.1 Microbacterium sp. ZXX196 | reverse complement strand
TCCTGTCTTTTATTATTCGGAAACAGCCAATTGGAAGGACCAATTTTTCCAGATTGCCGACTATTTGAACCGTACAAAAGAAGCAAAGGAGTGGATGGAACACTATGAAACTCATGCTAAGCGTGCATCTGCTCAATTAGCTCCATATTTAAACGGAAAAAAAGGACTAGTCATAAGTCTTTTCCAAGATAATTTCTATTTGAACCGCTCCAGAACGGCTATTGAGGTTATATTTGAAGA
>NZ_WMEE01000481.1:0-241 GCF_009709595.1 Microbacterium sp. ZXX196 | reverse complement strand
GGGTGGGGCGTACTTCGCCCAGCACGTCGGCCCCGCCAGTGTGTGGGAGCTGGTCGAGTACTTCCTGGGGCCGCAGCCTGAGGCGCGCCGGAAGCGGCACCCTGACGACGAGAGCGCGGCAGCGAAGGCCGTCGGCCTGGAGATCGCCGACGTGCGCACGGAACGGTTGAGGATGGAGTTCTTCGACGTCGGCGCCGTGATCTACTTCCTGCGCAAGGTGATCTGGACGGTGCCCGGTTTC
>NZ_WMEE01000480.1:0-241 GCF_009709595.1 Microbacterium sp. ZXX196 | reverse complement strand
TAGATCGTAAAAAGTAAACTATCTTTTATACAGTATTCGATTGAATGTTGATGTAGAATTTTAACTTACTTTCCATAAAGATATATGTTGGTTCAGCACTTCTTACATGCAAGTAGGTTAAAGAACAATTTATAGTGATAATATGTTAAGAATTGGAAAACAATAGAGTTTAGGAAAGGAGGGAATGTAAATGTCTATGAAAAAGTGGTTAAATGGAATGGTGTTTTTGTTGGCGATGATT
>NZ_WMEE01000479.1:0-241 GCF_009709595.1 Microbacterium sp. ZXX196 | reverse complement strand
ACACGAGCGTTAACAACTGTACACAACAGTACACGGCTGCTACCTGACCAGTCTCTGATTGTACAACCGAATAAATGGTGCGAAGGATAGCTAAACCTCCGTTCTCTACTACAGGTACAAATGATGCATCACACAAATGATCTAGTATTTCACCAGCAATATTGCACAGAACAACAGCACATGCAAGCTTAAATGGTGTCATGGAATTGGATCCCTCTGCGCACCAGGTGGAGCTGTTGGC
>NZ_WMEE01000478.1:0-241 GCF_009709595.1 Microbacterium sp. ZXX196 | reverse complement strand
CATCGGTTGCAACTCAATCAGCTCAGGTTCTGGCATAGAAATAGGTGCTAAATCATTAACTGATTTATTTGAAATCTGCTCTGAAACTTGGTGTATCACCCGAAATTTACGTCGAATAGCGAAATGCATCAACAACCACTGAACACACCAGACTAAAAACAACATACCGCTGAAAACTAGGATGCTTTGCCAAAAGGCATGGAAACGTTCGGACATCGACTGGGTCACTTGAACCTGCAAA
>NZ_WMEE01000004.1:0-261586 GCF_009709595.1 Microbacterium sp. ZXX196 | reverse complement strand
GCCCCGCCACCTCCGGCGGACGCGGGGTCGTCGCGCGCGCGGTGTGGGGCGCTCTTCCCGGGGTTGGCGGCCGCGGGGCGCGCGGCGCGCTCGCGGGCATCGACGCGCTGCAGGTCCCCGAGCGCGCGGGGCGCGTCCGGGTCGTGACGCCCCGGCTGATCGACCTCGCGCACCGCCACGGCGCGGAGGTGCACGTGTGGACCGTGAACGAGCCGGACGACATGCGCCGGCTCCTCCGAATGGGCGTCGACGGGCTCGTCACCGACCGCGCCGACGTCGCTCTCGAAGTAGCCCGGGAGACGGGATTCGCGCAGGGGCGTTGACCCCGCGGAGCCGCCGCGCTAACTTTCGCCGTGACGGGCGGACCCGCGGGAGTTCCGGGCGCGACGGGGCGACTGGGGATCCGCTGAGAAACCCGGAGTTCATCGAACGTTTCGGATGAAGCGCACAGGGCCGGGCGTTAGACCTGGTACCCGACGAGAGGACACGAACATGGCAGATCGCAGCCTCCGCGGCATCCGGCTTGGCGCCCAGAGCCTTCAGAGCGAAGAGGGCGTCGTCTTCATGGAGCGCAAGGAGTACACCTATGTGTGCGGGACCTGCGGCCGTGAGACCCAACTGATGTTCGCGGCCGACGCCGAGGCACCCGTCTCCTGGGAGTGCCGCACGTGCGGCGCCGAGGCCGTGCTGCAGACCCCCAAGGGCGCAGCCGAGGTGGATCACTCGGGCGACAAGACCCCACGCACGCACTGGGACATGCTCCTGGAGCGCCGCTCGATTCCGGAGCTCGAGGAGCTCCTGGCCGAGCGCCTTGCCTTCATCCGCGAGCGCCGCGGCGAGGGCCAGGACCCGACCAAGGAGAAGGTCACCCGCAAGACGGCGTAACCCCTCCCCGCGGCGGCCGGGCATTCCACTCTCGGAATGTCCGGCCGCCGCCGTTTTCGCGCGCGGCTCGTATCGCTCTAGGCTGAGCGACATGACCAACCCCCCTCAGCGTGCGATCGGCATCGACATCGGCGGCACCGGCATGAAGGCCGGAATCGTCGACCTCGAGACGGGCGCGCTCGTCAGCGACCGCGTCCGCATCCCCACGCCGAAGGGGGCGACCCCTCCCGACGTGCTCCGCACCGCCACGGAGCTCGTCGACCTGCTCGGCGCCGACGCCGAGGGCCTCCCCATCGGCGTCTGCTTCCCCGCCATCGTCAAGGCGGGCGTCACGCTATCCGCCGCGAACGTCTCGGACGAGTGGATCGGCCTGGAGGCCGACACGATGTTCAGCCAGGCACTGGGGCGCGACATCCACTTCGTCAACGACGCCGACGCCGCCGGTCTCGCGGAGCTGCGCTTCGGCGCCGCGAAGGCGCAGCCGGGGCTGACGATCATGACGACGCTCGGGACGGGGATCGGATCCGCGTTCCTCTTCGACGGCAAGCTCGTCCCGAACTCGGAGCTCGGTCACCTCATCTGGAAGGGCGACAGCATCGAGAAGTGGGCGGCGCCCACCGCGCGCGAGCGCGAGGACCTCTCCTGGGCGAAGTGGACGTCGCGCCTGCAGAAGTTCTACGCCCACGTCGAGTTTCTCTTCTCCCCCGACCTGATCATCGTCGGCGGCGGGGTCTCGAAGAACCCGGAGAAGTTCCTGCCGGGGATCACGACGCGCGCGCCGATCGTCGTTGCGGAGCACCAGAACAACGCGGGAATCATCGGCGCCGCGAGTCTCGCGCTCGGCTGATCCCGCGGGCCGTCGGGCCGGTTCATGCGAATGGGCCGGCCTGTACGCCGGGTTCTGTTCGGGAGGCACTGCCTCCGTCGACGGCCATCTCTCTCGGCGACGCGTTGCCGCGCCGCTCTAGCAACCTACCCGGGGACTCGGCGGGCCGCGTCAACATCCCCTGTTGGTCTTGCTCCGGGCGAGGTTTACCCAGCGGGCCGCGTCGCCGCGGCCCCTGGTGGTCTCTTACACCACCGTTTCACCCTTACCGGCCCGGGGGCCGGCGGTCTACTTTCTGTTGCACTGTCTCGCGGATCTCTCCGGGTGGGTGTTACCCACCACCCTGCCCTGCGGAGCCCGGACGTTCCTCGGCGCGACAGCGTTTCCGCGCGCGACGCGGCCGTCCGGCCGACCCATTCGCACCCACCAGTCTACCCGGGGCGCCCACGCCCGATCGTCACGTCTTCGCGGCGTCGTCACGGACGGCGAGGCCCAGGGGGAAGTCGAGCGGGAACGCGCCGAACAACAGGCGCCCCGCCGACTCGGCGGCGTCTCGGACGGCCTGCGCCGCGGCGTCGGCGCGCTCGGCGGGGGCGTGCACGATGACCTCGTCGTGGAGGAAGAACGCGATGTGCGGCACGCGGGAGAACACCGGCCCCGACCCGGCCGCGGCGCGGTCCGGATCCACCGGCGGGATTTGGGAGAGCCGGATCCGGAGGTCCGCGAGCCACGCCAGCGCCCACTCGGCGGCCGTACCCTGCACGACAAAGTTCCGGGTGAACCGCCCCTGCTCGCGCGCGGCGCGGCGAGCCGCCTCGCGCACGGCCTCCGGCGCTCCCTCGGCCGCCGCCTCGTCCTGCAGCGCACGCCACGCCGCCCCCGGCTCCGGGCTCGTTCGCCCGAGCCAGGTCGACACCTGCTCGCCCCGCTCCCCCGCCCGCGCCGCCGCGTCGACGACGTGCATCGCGCGGCCGAACGTCCTCCGGAGGCGCGGCACGAGGCGGCCCGCGTCGCCGGAGGTCGCCCCGTAGAGGGCGCCGAGCATCGCGACCTTCGCCTCGGCGCGCGTGGCGGCGACGCCGCGGGCGACGAGGCCGGCGTACAGGTCCGCGCCCCGCGCCGCGCTCGCCATCGCCTCGTCGCGCGCCATGGCCGCGAGCACGCGCGGTTCGAGCTGCGCCACGTCCGCCGCGACGATGCGCCACCCCGGGTCCGCGCGCACGGCGGGGCGCAGCAGCCGCGGGATCTGGAGCGCTCCGCCGCCCGAGGACGCCCAGCGCCCCGTGACGACGCCGGCCGGCACGTACTCGGGACGGAAGCGCCCCGCGGGGGCCCACGCCGCGAGCCACCCGCGCCCGTTCGCCGTGTGCAGGCGCGCAAGCCTTTTGTAGGCCAGAAGCGGCCGGATGACGGGATGGTCGTGCTCGGCCAGCTCCCCGCGAGACGTGGACCGAACGGACACGCCCGCCGCCTGGAGCGCCGTGAGCACCTGCCCCGGTGAGTCGAGCGACAGCGCCTCGCGCCCGAGCGCGCGGCGCACGTCCCGCGCGAGCTGTGCCATGCGCGCGGGCATCCCCGACGCGTCGGTGGCGCCGAGCTCCGCGTCGAGGATCCGCTCGTGCTGCGCGCGGTCCCAGGGCAGGCCCGCGGCCTCCATATCCGCCGCGACGAGCGCCCCGGCCGACTCCGCGGCGATGAGCAGCCGCAGCCGGTCCGCGTTCGCCGCGCCCGCGAGCGCCCGTTCCTGGCGCTCCCACGCGCGCGCCACCTCGACGGCGTCGCCGGGGTCCGGACCCTCGGCGTCGAGCTCGAAAAGCGTTCCGGGCGTGTCGGCGCGCGGGCGCGGCGCCGGCCCCGAGACCGGCCCGCCCGGCACGGCCCGCGCAAGGATGTCGTGGGCCAACCGCAGGTCGTGACAGCGCGCGAGGCGCACGCCCGCCGCGAGCAGCAGCGCCGCCGTCGCCTTCGCGTCGGCGCACACCCACCGCGGCCCGCCGCCGCGGTCGGCCTCCGCCACCCACGCGGCCCAGGCGTCCGCGGTGAGCTCCCAGCGCGCGCCCGGGGCGGATCCCGCGAGAACGATCGCGGCCCAGCCCTGGCCCTCTCGCCCCAGCGCGACGACGTCGCGCTTCCCCGGCCGCGGAGAGCCGGGGGCGGCTGTCACAGGCCGGACTCGGCCGTTCGCACGAGGATCGCGCCGCACTCGGGGCACAGCGCGACGACGTCGTCCGCGGTCGCCTTGAGCGCTGCGAGGTCGCGCGGAGAGAGCGTCATGCGGCAGGCGCCGCACGTGCCGTGCTGGAAGAGCGCGGCGCCCGTTCCCCGCGCCGCGAGCCGGTCGTACATCGCGAGCAGGTCGTTCGGCACGCGACCCGCGACCGCCGCCCGATCGCGCTCGATCGCGGCGATCTCGTCCGTCGCCGCCTGCACGGCCTGCTTGCCGGCGGCGCTCGCGGCCTGCCCCTCGGCCGTCGTCTGATCGAGCAGCGCCTGCTGCTCGGCCACGGCCGCCTCGGCGGCCTGTGCGCGCTCCATCGTCTCGAGCTCGGCCGTCTCGAGGCGGTCCACGCGCGCCTCGAGCGACGCGATCTCGTTCTCGAGCGCGATCGCGTCGCGGGCGATGGCGGTCTGCGTCAGGCGGTCGCGGTCGCGCGCCATGCGCTTGGTCGCGACCTCGACGTCGCTCTGGATGCGCGCGAGCTCGGTGCGCAGCTCGTCGCGCGCGTTCGAGCGGGCCACGAGCTCGCGGCCCTGCTCGTTGCGGCGGGCGAGGAGCTCCGCGACGCGGGCCTGGTGTTCCGGCGCGCGTCGCGCCGCCACGGCGCGGGCGCGGCGGGCATCGAGGTCGGCGATATCGAGGAGCAGTCGCTGGTCTGCGGGCGCGGAATTCACGTGGGTCCTGCCGGGATCGAACCGACGACCCCCTGGGTGTAAACCAGGTGCTCTACCAGCTGAGCTAAAGACCCGTGACGTGAAAAGAGTCTACGCGTCCGCGCTCCGTGGCCCAGAGCACGCGCCGTGCACCGCGCGCCGCAAGAGTCGGTAGTGTGGGGCAATACGCGCACGCCTGTCCGGTCACAGCCGGGCCCGTCGCGCGCCACGATCCACAATCTGGGCACGATCTGCCCGCACGACGAAAGGTCACCTGGTGGCAGTTCACGATCAGGATCCGTACTCGCAGGGCAGCGTCGACAGCGACCCCGAGGAGACGGCCGAGTGGCGCGAGTCGCTCGATCAGCTCGTTGATGCCAAGGGCTCGCAGCGCGGGCGCGAGGTCATGCTGAGCCTCCTTACGCGGTCCAAGGAGCGCCGGCTCGGCGTCCCGATGGTGCCGACGACGGACTACGTCAACACGATCTCCGCGGAGGACGAGCCGTCCTTCCCCGGCGACGAAGAGCTTGAGCGGCGCTACCGCCACTGGATCCGCTGGAACGCGGCCATCACGGTGCACCGCGCTCAGCGCCCCGGCATCGGCGTCGGCGGCCACATCTCGACCTACGCCTCAGCAGCGTCGCTCTACGAGGTCGGGCACAACCACTTCTTCCGCGGCCAGGACCACCCCTCCGGCGGCGACCAGATCTTCTACCAGGGGCATGCGTCCCCCGGCATGTACGCGCGCGCGTTCCTGGAGGGTCGCCTGTCCGAGCAGCAGCTCGACGGCTTCCGCCAGGAGAAGTCGGCGGCGCCGGTCGGCCTGCCGTCCTACCCGCACCCGCGCATGCTGCCCGAGTTCTGGCAGTTCCCGACGGTGTCGATGGGTCTCGGGCCGATCAACGCGATCTACCAGGCGATGGCGAACAAGTACCTCGAGGCACGCGGCATCAAGTCCGTCGGCGACTCGCACGTCTGGGCGTACCTGGGCGACGGCGAGATGGACGAGGTCGAGTCGCGCGGCCAGCTGCAGGTCGCCGCGAACGAAGGCCTCGACAACCTCACCTTCGTGATCAACTGCAACCTCCAGCGCCTCGACGGCCCGGTGCGCGGCAACGGCAAGATCATCCAGGAGCTTGAGAGCTACTTCCGCGGCGCGGGCTGGAACGTCATCAAGCTCATCTGGGGCCGCGGCTGGGACGACCTGCTCGCCCGCGACACCGAGGGCGCGCTGCTCAACCTCATGAACACGACGCCCGACGGCGACTTCCAGACGTACAAGACCGAGGACGGCGGCTTCGTCCGCGAGAACTTCTTCGGTCGCGACCCGCGCGCGCTGGAGCTCGTCAAGGACTACTCCGACGAGGAGATCTGGGCGCTGCAGCGCGGCGGCCACGACTACCGCAAGGTGTACTCCGCCTACAAGGCGGCGATGGAGCACAAGGGCCAGCCCACCGTGATCCTCGCGCACACAATCAAGGGGTACGGCCTCGGGCCGCACTTCGAGGGCCGTAACGCGACCCACCAGATGAAGAAGATGACGCTGGAAGACCTCAAGCTCTTCCGCGACACCATGCAGATTCCGGTCACGGACAAGCAGCTCGAGGACGACCCCTACCGTCCGCCGTACTACCACCCCGGCGCGGGCGACGAGACGATCGAGTACATGCTCGAGCGCCGCCGCTCCCTCGGCGGCTTCCTGCCCGAGCGCCGCACGACCAACGTGCCGCTCGAGCTGCCGAAGGAGAAGGACTACGCACTGCCGAAGAAGGGATCCGGCAACCAGGAGATCGCCACGACGATGGCGTTCGTCCGGCTGCTCAAGGACCTGATGCGCGTCAAGGGCTTCGGCAACCGCATCGTGCCGATCATCCCCGACGAGGCGCGCACGTTCGGCATGGACTCGTACTTCCCCTCGGCGAAGATCTACAACCCGAACGGCCAGAACTACCTCTCGGTCGACCGCGACCTGCTGCTCGCCTACAAGGAGAGCCCCGAGGGTCAGATCATGCACGTCGGCATCAACGAGGCGGGCGCCGCGGCGGCGTTCACGGCCACGTCGACGTCGTACGCGACGCACGGCGAGACGCTGATTCCCGTCTACATCTTCTACTCGATGTTCGGCTATCAGCGCACGGGCGACGCCTTCTGGGCGGCGGGCGACCAGATGGCCAAGGGCTTCATCATCGGCGCCACGGCGGGCCGCACCACGCTCACGGGCGAGGGCACCCAGCACATGGACGGTCACTCGCCGCTGCTGGCCTCGACGAACCCCGCGACGATCATCTACGACCCCGCCTTCGGGTACGAGGTCTCGCACATCGTGCAGTCGGGCATCGAGCGGATGTACGGCGGATCGCACCCCGACCCCGAGGTCATGTACTACCTCACGGTGTACAACGAGCCGATGCGCCAGCCCGCCGAGCCGGAGGGCGTGGACGTCGAGGGCATCGTCAAGGGCCTCCACCGCGTCTCCGAGGGGTCCGGCGACGGACACCGCGTGCAGCTGCTCGCGTCGGGCGTCGGCGTGCCGTGGGCGATCGAGGCGCAGGAGCTGCTCGCGAAGGACTGGGGCGTCGTCGCCGACGTGTGGTCCGTGACGAGCTGGAACGAGCTGCGCAAGGACGGCCTCGCGGCCGACGAGCACAACTTCCTCCACCCGGCCGACGAGCCGCGCACCGCGTACGTGACCGAGAAGCTCCGTCACGCCGAGGGCCAGCCCTTCGTCGCAACGAGCGACTACATGCACGCCGTGCAGGACCAGATCCGCAACTGGGTCCCCGGCCCCTACGGCACGCTGGGAGCGGACGGCTTCGGCTTCAGCGACACCCGCGCGGCCGCCCGCCGGCACTTCAAGATCGACGGCCCGTCGATGGTCGTCAAGGCGCTGCAAATGCTCGCCGACCAGGGCAAGGTCGAGCGCCGGATCGTCGCGGACGCGATCGAGAAGTACCGCCTTCACGACGTGACGGCGGGCGCGTCGGGCAACGCGGGCGGCGACGCCTGACCCACGCGATACGCAGGCGGGCGGGCCTTTCGGGGTCCGCCCGCCTGTCGCACGAGGGAGTGACATGACGGACAGCACGCGCGCCACGATGGACAAGAAGGCGACACTCGCCTGGCTCCGGCGTATCTCGGGGGACATCTCGACCGCCACGCTGCGGCGGCTGGAGGAGTCCCTGCCGTGGTACTCCGACATGCCTCCGGCCCGGAGGTCGGCGGTCGGTCTCGTCGCGCAGGCCGGCATCACCTCGTTCATCGAGTGGTACCAGAACCCGCACGAGACCCCGACGATCGCGGCGGACATCTTCGCCGCGGCGCCGCGCGAGCTCCTGCGCAGCGTGAGCCTCCAGCAGACGCTGCAGCTCGTGCGGATCACGGTGGACGTGACGGAGGAGAAGGTCGCGGGCCGCGGCGACCACCTGCGCGAGGCAATCCTGCTGTACTCCCGCGAGGTCGCCTTCACGGCGGCCGACGTGTACGCGCGCGCCGCCGAGTCGCGCGGGCTCTGGGACGCGCGCCTCGAGGCTCTCGTGGTCGACACAATCCTCACGGGCGAGACCGACGACGAGCTCCCGAGCCGGATCGCGGCGCTCGGGTGGCACGGCCACGGGGAGGTGAGCGTCCTCGTCGGCACGACTCCCCCGGCGTTCGACGTCGACCAGGTTCGGCGCAAGGCGCGCAAGATGGGCGTCGACGTGCTCATCGGCGTGCAGGGGTCGCGCCTCGTCCTCGTGCTCGGCCGCACCGTGACCCCGGGCGCGGAGCCCGGCCCCGAGGAGGATCAGCTCAGCTTCCGGGAGATCGCGTCTGAGCTGGAGCCCTTCTTCGGCCAGGGCCACCTCGTCCTAGGCCCCACGATGCCCGCGCTCGTCGATGCGAGCCGGAGCGCCCGCGCGGCCCTCGCGGGGTTCGCGGTCGCCGCGTCGTGGCGCAGCGCCCCGCGGCCCGTGGAGGCCGACGATCTCCTCCCCGAGCGGGCGCTCGCGGGGGACGTGGTCGCGAAGAAGACGCTCGTCGAGCGGATCTACCGCCCGCTCGAGGGCCACTCGACGGACCTCGTCACGACACTGTGGAGCTATCTCGACAACGGCCGCTCGCTCGAGGCCACGGCGCGCGACCTCTTCGTCCACCCGAACACGGTCCGGTACCGCCTGAAGCGCGTGAGCGACGTGATCGGCTGGGACGCGACGGGCCCGCGCGAGGCGCTCATCCTGCAGACGGCCCTGATCCTCGGCTCAATCGGATCCTCCGAGGTGTCGCGCCGCAGGCAGGGCGCCCGGCGCGCCGAACGCCCCTGATCGCCCTTGGAGGCCATGGACAACGGGCGCCGCGATTCTTGTGAGAGTGGCGCCAGGGTCCGCGCGCCGCGCGGGGGAAGAATGGATCGGGTGATTGTCGCCGCATTCCCCGGACAGGGCTCGCAGACCCCCGGCTTCCTCCTCCCCTGGCTCGACATCGACGGCGTCCGCGAGCGCCTCGCGTCCTACGCGGACGCGGCCGGCGTGGACCTGGTCGCGGCCGGCACGGAGTGGGATGCGGATCGGATCCGCGTCACGCGCGTCGCCCAGCCCCTGATCGTCGCCGCGAGCCTCATCGCCTGGCGCCATCTCACGGACGCCGAGCGCGCCGCGTTCGGCGGCGTCGCGGGCCACTCAGTGGGCGAGCTCGCCGCGCTGGCGGCCGCCGACGTCATCGATGACCTCGACGCGATGCGCCTCGTCGGCGCGCGCGGCCGCGCCATGGCTGACGCGGCGGCCAAGGTCGAGACGGGCATGAGCGCCGTCGTGGGCGGCACCGAAGACGCGGTCCTCCAGGCGATCGCGGACGCCGGCCTGTCCCCCGCCAACTACAACGGCGCGGGCCAGATCGTCGCGGCGGGCGAGCTGCCCGGCCTCGCGGCGCTGGCGGAATCGGCCCCCCGCGGCGCACGGGTAATCCCCCTCCAGGTGGCCGGCGCGTTCCACACCGCGTTTATGGCGCCCGCCGCCGGCGCGCTCGCCGACGCCGTGTCGGCGCTGAGCGAGCCGCGCGATCCCGCGACCCGCCTGTGGACCAACAGCGACGGCACGGTCGTGGCGTCGGGCGCGCGCGCCCTGGAGCTCATCGTGCATCAGGTGCAGAACCCCGTCCGCTGGGACCTCTGCATGGCAGGGTTCGCCGACGCCGGCGCGGCCGGCCTCGTGGAGTTCGCCCCCGCCGGCGCGCTCGTCGGGCTCGCAAAGCGCGGCATGCGCGGGACGCCCACCGTCGCACTCAAGACCCCCGACGACCTGGCCGCGGCCCGCGACCTTCTCGCCGCCACCGACCACTAACCCCGGCCGCAGGAAGAAGACATGACCGCTGCCCTCCACGCCGCCCCCGTCCACGCCTACTCGCGAATCCTCGCGATGGGCGCCGCGCGCGGCGAGAACGCCGTGCCGAACGACGACATCGTCGGCCCCATCAACTCGAGCGACGAGTGGATCCGCCAGCGCACCGGGATCGCGACGCGCGCCCGGGCGAACGCCACGACGAGCGCGACGGACCTCGCGATCGCCGCGGCGAAGGAGGCCGTCGAGAAGTCGGGCATCGACCCCGCGCAGATCGACCTCGTCATCTGCGGCACCATCAGCAACGTCCAGCAGACGCCCTCCATGGCCGCGCTCGTGGCCGACGCGATCGGCGCGACGCCGGCCGCCGCCTACGACCAGAACGCCGCGTGCGCGGGCTACTGCTACGGCATCGCACAGGCGGACGCCCTCATCCGCACGGGCGCCGCGACCTACGCCGTGGTCATCGGGGCCGAGAAGCTCAGCGACATCGTCGACCCGACCGACCGCTCGATCTCGTTTCTCCTGGGCGACGGCGCCGGCGCCGCCGTGCTCGGCCCGAGCGAGACCCCCGGCGTGTCCGTCTCGCAGTGGGGATCCGACGGGTCGCGCGGCGACCTCGTGGGGATGAACCACACGCTCGTGGAGTTCCGCAACGGCACCGCCCCGTGGCCGACCCTGCGCCAGGAGGGTCCGAGTGTCTTCCGCTGGGCCGTGTGGGACATGGTGAAGGTCGCCAAGAAGGCCCTCGACGACGCGGGCGTCGCGCCGGAGGACCTCGCCGCCTTCGTCCCGCACCAGGCGAACGGCCGGATCATCGATGAGTTCGCGAAGCAGCTCGGCCTGCCCGACACGGTCAAGATCGGCCGCGACATCGAGACGACCGGCAACACGTCGGCCGCGTCGATCCCGCTCGCCACGCACCGCCTTCTCGAGGAGAACCCCGAGCTGTCGGGGGGCCTCTCGCTGCAGATCGGCTTCGGCGCGGGCCTCGTGTACGCCGCGCAGGTCGTCGTCCTCCCCTGACATCGGCGGCGCCGCCCATAGACTGTGAGGCGGTTTCCGTTGAATCCGAATCCCCCATCGCCACGACAAGGAGACATCCCCATGGCACTGAACACCGACGAGGTCCTCGCGGGCCTGGCCGAGCTCATCACCGACGAGACCGGAATCGACGCCGGCGAGGTCGCGCTCGAGAAGTCCTTCACGGACGACCTCGACATCGACTCGATCTCGATGATGACGATCGTCGTCAACGCCGAGGAGAAGTTCGGCGTGACCATCCCCGACGACGAGGTCAAGAACCTCAAGACGGTGAAGGACGCCGTCGACTTCATCACCTCCCACTCGGAGTGATGCGTGACGGTGCCGCGTCGCCGCGCGCGGCGCGGCACCGTCGTCCCACCTGAACATTCGGAGCAAGGAAACCACCAATGACCAAGCGCATCGTCGTGACGGGCATGGGCGCCACGTCCGCAATCGGCGGAACGGTCGCCGATAACTGGAAGAACCTCCTGGGCGGCGCCTCGGGCGCGCGCGCCCTCGAGCACGAGTGGGTCGAGGAGTACAACCTCCCCGTCACCTTCGCCGCCGAGGCGCTCGTGCGGCCGGAAGAGATCCTCGATCGCCCCACGGCGAAGCGCCTCGACATCTCGACGCAGTTCGCGCTCGTCGCCGCGAAGGAGGCCTGGGAGGACGCGGGCGCGCCCGAGGTGGTCCCCGAGCGCCTCGGCGTCGACTTCGCGACCGGCATCGGCGGCGTCTGGACGCTGCTGAACGCCTGGGACACTCTGCGCGAGAAGGGGCCGCGTCGGGTCATGCCGATGACGGTTCCGATGCTCATGCCGAACTCGGCGGCCGGCTTCCTCTCCCTTCACTTCGGCGCGAAGGCGTTCGCGCGCACCGTCGCCTCCGCGTGCGCGTCGAGCGTCGAGTCGCTCGCGAGCGCGTACGAGCACCTGCAGGCGGGCGACGCCGACATCATCATCGCGGGCGGCGCCGAGTCGGCGATCCACCCGATCACGATCGCGTCGTTCGCCTCCATGCAGGCCCTGTCGCGCCGCAACGACTCGCCGGAGACCGCCTCGCGCCCCTTCGACAGCGACCGCGACGGGTTCGTGATGGGCGAGGGCGCGGCCGTGCTCGTGCTCGAGACCGAGGAGCACGCGCTCGCGCGCGGCGCGCGAATCCATGCCGTCCTCGCGGGCACCGGCGTCACCGCCGACTCGCACCACATCACGGCGAACGACCCCTCGGGCGCGGGAGCAACCCGCGCGATGCTGAATGCGCTCGCGCAGGCGGGCAAGACGCCCGACGACGTCACGCACATCAACGCCCACGCGACGTCCACCCCGGTGGGCGACCCGGCCGAGTTCGCTGCGATGCGGAACGTCTTCGGCGACCGCGCGACGCAGATCCCCGTGTCGGCGACGAAGGCCTCGACGGGCCACCTCCTCGGCGGGACGGGCGCGATCGAGTCGGTCTTCACGGTCCGTGCGATCCAGGAGCGCGTCGCACCGCCGACGATCAACCTCGCCAACCAGGACCCGGCCATCCCGGTCCGCGCCGCGTCGGAGCCGCAGGAGCTCGCCGACGGGCCGCAGCTGGCGATCAGCAACTCGTTCGGCTTCGGCGGCCACAACGCCGTCGCCGCGTTCGCGACCTACGACGGCTGACGTCGCGCGCACGTACAGCGCCCTCCGGGAGTTCTCTCCCGGAGGGCGCTGAGCTGTGTGGGCCGCGCCGGTCTCAGCCGACCTTGTGCAGCCAGACCACAGGGGCGTCATCGCCCGCCGTGCGGAAGATCTCCAGCTCGTCGTCCCACGCCGTGCCGAGCGCCACGTCGAGCTCGCGGCGCACGTCGAGGGCGTCGCGGAGCTCGAGGGCCGCGCGGATCCGCTCCTCCGGGACGACGACGCTGCCGCCCGCGTCCATCTGCGAGAAATGCACCCCGAGGTCCGGGGTGTGCATCCAGCGACCGCCCGTGGTCCCGGGCGTCGGCTCCTCGGTCACCTCGAAGCGGAGGTGCTCCCAGCCGCGGATCGCTGTCGCGATCGCCGCGCCCGTGCCGGCGTAGCCGTCCCACGCGAACTCGGCGCGGCGCGCGCCCGAGAGGGCCGGCTGATCCTGCCACGCGAAGTTCACGGCGCGCCCGATAGAGCGCCCGACCGCCCACTCGAGGTGGGGGCACAACGCCTTAGGTGCCGAGTGGATAAAGACCACTCCGCGCGCAACCGGTGTCGCCATGATCTCTCCGTTTCTTCAGGTGCGGCTTCCCCTCCGCACCTGCCGGTTCTCGATCAGGCGATGACTTGCGTATTCGGATGTCTTCGTATTGTGACCCACCCGCGCGAGATACACAACACGCGATCGACCCGCCCGCACGGATCCGCCCTCGACACGGGCATCCGCGCACGGGGGCGCGACAGGTCACACCGTGGGGCGGGTGGGACTTGAACCCACGGATCGTCGAGTTATGAGCTCGCTGCCTTGACCATCTTGGCTACCGCCCCGGAACAGGTTCGAGCCTACCGGGACTCGGGCGGCGTCTCGGGATCCGGGCCGCTACCGCGCGTGATCGGGAGCTCCTGGCTCTCGCTGATGACCTGCGGGTGGCTGCGGGCGAGCATGACGACGCCGACAGCGGCGACGCCGCCCGCGACGACCCACACGATCAGCGTCCACACGGGCGTGTTCGCCGCCTCGCCCAACAGGCTCGCGCCGATGATGACGGCGACGATCGGGTCGATCACCGTGAGGCCCGCGATGACGAGGTCGGGCGGGCCCGCCGAGTACGCGGTCTGCACGAAGTACGCCCCCGCCGCCGCGGCGGCGACGAGCGCGATCAGGCACGCAATCGTCGCGAAGTCGATGTCCGCGGCCTGGAAGCGCTTGATGACGACCTTCGCGAGCGTCGCGACGAAACCGTAGAGCACCCCGGCCGCGCTGATGTAGAAGAGCGCGCCCGCGCGCTGACGGAAGACGAGCCACGCGGCGCCCACGACGATGAGGACGACGAGCAGGATCGCCAGCAGGACGAAGAGCTGGCGCTCCTCGAGCGGCGTCTCGACGGCGTACAGCGCGGCGAAGAGCACGAAAACGAAGATGCCGCCGATGCACAGCCCGATCGAGGTCAGCGAGGCGCGCGTCGGCGTGTGGCCCGTGGCCTGGGCGTTCAGCAGCGTCGTGATGACGAGGGAGATCGCGCCCAGGGGCTGCACGACGATGAGCGGCGCGACGGCGAGCGCCGAGAGCTGGCACAGGATCGCGGCGCCGAGCAGCGCGGTCCCGATGAGCCAGGAGGGCCGGCGGACGAGGGAGAGAACGTGACCGCCGGCCAGGCCGCTCCGCCCCGAAGATCCGGACAGTCGCTCGACCTTGCGCACGCCCTGGCTCTGGAACTGCGCCCCGAGCGACATGAAGACCGCCCCCGCGATCGCGAGCGGGATCCCCAAAAGCAGCGCGGGGTTATCGAACAGCCCCACGATCTCGTCGGTCGATACGCCCGCGCTCGCGATCTGCGTCATCACGGGTACGAGCCTACTGGGCGCGGCCCGCCCCGCCATGGAGGTGTCCCGAGGGTTCCCGCGGGGCGGCGGGATACGCTGACCGCATGGCCATCTTGCCCATTCGCATCTGGGGCGACCCCGTCCTCCACGCCCCCGCCGACCCCGTCGAGGAGGTCACGGACGAGATCCGGACCCTCGTCGCCGACATGTACGAGACGATGGACGCGGCCCCGGGCGTCGGTCTCGCGGCCCCGCAGGTCGGGGTGGCGCTGCGGATCTATACGTACACCTACGAGGACGACGACGGCGCCCCGTGGCGCGGCGAGGTCATCAACCCCGAGCTGTGGATGGTGCCGACGGAGCCGGGCGCGCCGGACGAGGACGAGGAGTCCGAGGGCTGCCTCTCCTTCCCCGGCGAGAGCTTCCCGCTGCGGCGATCCGACCGCGTCGTCGTCACCGGCACGGACCTCGCCGGCGCCCCCGTGCGCCTCGAGGTCTCCGGCTGGCGCGCCCGCATCATGCAGCACGAATTCGACCACCTGGACGGCGTGATCTACATCGACCGCGTCTCGGACCGCGACTGGAAAACCGCGCAGAAGATCGCGAAGAAGCGGGGATGGGGCCGCCCGGGGGCGAGCTGGACCCCCGGATCCGACGACGTCACGCCGTAGGATCCGTCGTGCCGCGCGAGCCGAGCGGCTATCCTGGCCCGCGGGGACACGCACGACCGGCCCACAGCCGGCCGCCCTTTCGCATGCACCGCACAGACAGGACGAGACCATGATCAGCTCCGCACACCTCCGCCCCCGTCACGCGCTCGCCCTGGCCGGCGCGGGCCTCGTCGTCACCTCTGCGCTCACCGGGTGCGGCGCCATCAGCGACCTCACGGGCGGCGCCCAGCGGGACGAGGACACGTCGGAGGTGACCGAGTCCGGCACCGAGTCCGTCTTCGACATCCAGGTCGGCGACTGCCTGCTCGGCCCCGGCGAGGAATCCGACGAGGTCCAGAGCGTCGAGGTCGTGCCCTGCGACGAGCCGCACGATTACGAGTTCTACCACGAGTACGCGCTCGACCTCGGCTCGGCGTGGCCCGGCGTCGAGGAGATCCAGGCCGACGCCGACGAGCGGTGCTACAACGCGTTCGAGGACTTCGCCGGCATCGCGTACGAGGACTCCGAGACCCTGTACTTCACGTACTACTCCCCCACCGAGATGTCCTGGGCCGAAGGCGACGACAAGATCCAGTGCCTGATCTTTCAGTCCGAGGACGGCGCCTCCATCACGCAGACTGAGGGCACGCTCGAGGGCTTCGGCGCCTGAGTCCGCGGCGGATCCGCGGCGCGCGGATCCGCCCCGAACGGGCACGAGAAAACCCCCGAGGCTCCGCGAGCTTCGGGGGTTTTGCTGGCTCCCCGGGTTGGACTCGAACCAACAACCTATCGGTTAACAGCCGATTGCTCTGCCATTGAGCTACCGAGGAAAACGTGCGACGCGCTGCGTGCGCAACTCGAACAGCTTAGCAAACGATGCGCCTCAAACGCGAAACGGGCCCGCTCACCGGGCGCGTCGCGCGTCGCCGGAGAGGAACGCGGCGGCCGACGCCGCGCCGGGGGTGGCGAGCGGCTCGGCGCCGGTGCGCTGCACCGCCGTCACGTGCCCGCCGTCCAGCACGATGCGATCTGCGGAGAGCTCCTCTGCGAACGCGTCGTCGTTCGAGACGGCGAGGACGGCCATGCCCCACTGCGCGCGCCGGGCGCGGATCGCGTCGCGCACGACGTGTCGCACCTCGACGTCGATGCCCGCGAGGGGCTCGTCCGCGACGAGCAGGCGCGGATCCAGCACGAGCGCGCGCGCCAGGGCCACGCGCTGACGCATGCCGGCGCTCAGCTCGTGCGGGTACCGCGCCGCCGCGCCGAGCGGCAGGCGCACCTCGTCGAGCAGGCGGGAGACGCGCTGCTCGAGCCTGCGCCGGTCCACGTGCGCGTCCCGCTCCACGATCGGCTCGACGATCGACTCGCCGACCGTGAGGTCGCGATCGAGCGCGGGGCCGCCGTCCTGCGCGAGGTAACCGACGCGATACGTCCACACGCTGCGCGATCGCCCGGGTCGCCGCGCGTTCACCCCACACACCCGGGCCGCGCCCCCGACGATGCGCGTCACGCGCGTCTCGCGGCCCGCGATCGCGGCGGCCAGCGCGGACTTGCCGGCCCCGGTCGCGCCCGACACGACGAGCGCGCCGCCGTAGGGGACGCGCCACGAAACGCCGTCGACGGCCCGCACGGCCTGGCCGCCGCGCCCGCGCGTCACGCTCACGTCGTCGAGGTCGAGCGCAAGGTCGGTGAGATCGGGCAACGCCATGGTCCCCATCCTGCCCGCGGACCCGCGCCTGTCGCGCGCGGCGCGCCTACTGCTCGTCGACGAGCCGGCGCCGCTCCGTCTCGAGGTCGCGGAGGCGCATCCCGACCGCGCGTCCCTCGTCGGACTGCGGCTCCGCACGCTGCAGCGCGCCCAGGAGCTCCTGTTTCTCCGCGTCGAGCGCGCGGACGATGAGGCGCCGGCACAGCGCGTTCGCCGACACCGCGGCGTGCTCCTCGTCGCGCGCGGGGAAATCGCGCATCAGCACCTCGCCGCCCAGCTGCGTCAGCGCCTGCGGGAGTGCGTCGATCGCGGCCTGGCCCCAGCCGGGCTGGGTGCGGTCGACGGAGAAGATCGCGGCGCGCACGGCGTCGAGCGCCGGCACGCGGAACGCCACGCCCAGCGCGCGCTGCAAAAGGGTCGGGTCGATGCGGTGCCCGTACTGCAGGATCCCCGTGAGAGCGTCCCGCTCGACGACCGCGTCGGTCGTGCGCGGCAGCGTCTGGAGCGTGACGGCGGGCGAGGCCGTGGCGAGCGCGGCGACCGGGGGCGCCTGGCGTTCGCGCGCGGATCCGCCCCGCGCCGCCTGCTCCACCTCGCGGTGCACGTCGGTCGGATCCATACCGAGCCGGCGCGCGAGCACGCGCTCGTAGCCAGGGCGAAGCAGCCGATCGCGGATCTCGGCGACCACGGGGGCCGCCTGACGGAGGGCGCCGACGCGGCCCTCCACGCTCGAGAGGGGAAAGCCCGAGATCTTGCGGTCGATGACGAACTCGAACATCGGCGTCTTGTGGTCGAGGAGCGCGCCGACCGCGGCGTCGCCGCGCTGCAGCCGCAGGTCGCACGGATCCAGCCCGTCGGGGGCGACCGCGACAAAGGTCTGGGCCGCGAACCGGTCCGCCTCGGAAAAGGCCCGGAGCGCGGCCTTCTGCCCGGCCTCGTCGCCATCGAAGGTGAAGATCACCTCGCCCGTGGCGGAGTCGTCTCCCATGATCCTGCGGAGCGTCCGGATGTGCTCGCTGCCGAACGCGGTCCCACACGTGGCCACGGCGGTCGTCACGCCCGCCAGGTGGCAGGCCATGACGTCGGTGTACCCCTCCACGACGACGACGCGCTTCGGGTCGCCGCGGGCGATGTCGCGCTTGGCCAGGTCCAGCCCGTAGAGCACCTGGTTCTTCTTGTAGATCGGGGTCTCGGGGGTGTTGAGGTACTTCGGCCCCTGGTCGTCGTCGTAGAGCTTGCGCGCGCCGAAGCCGATCGTCTGGCCGGTGACGTCGCGGATCGGCCACATCACGCGGCCGCGGAAGCGGTCGTATACGCCGCCGCGCTGGTTCGTGGAGACGAGGCCCGCCGTGATCAGCTCCTCGCGCGTAAATCCCTGCCCCGTGAGCGCCTTCAGCAGCGCGTCCCAGCCCTTCGGCGCGTATCCGACGCCGAAGTGCGACGCCGCGCCGGGGTCGAAGCCGCGCTGGCCGAGGAACGCGCGCGCGGCCTCGGCCTCGGGGGACCCCAGCTGGGCGCGGAAGAACTCGACGGCCTGGGTGTGCGCGGCGTAGAGCCGCGCCCGGCCACTCGTCTCGGGGGCCGGCCCGCCGCCCTCCTCGTAGTGCAGCGTGAACCCGACGCGCTGCGCGACGCGCTCGACGGCCTCCGCGAAGGTCAGGTGATCCATCTCGCGCAGGAACGTGTACACGTCGCCCGAGACCCCGCACCCGAAGCAGTGATAGAACCCCTGGCTCGGGCGCACGTTGAAGCTCGGGCTGCGCTCGTCGTGGAACGGACACAGCCCCTTGAGCGACCCCACGCCCGCGGACTTCAGCGCCACGCGCTCGCCGATGATGTCGGCGATGTTCGTGCGCGCCTTGACCTCCTCGACGTCCGCCTGACGGATCCGGGGCATCAGTACGCCCCCGCGTCGGCGGGCTGCGCCGCGCGCATCCAGATGCCCACGGAGGCCGGGTCGATCTCGCCGACGAGCCGCGCGTGCCACGCGACCGCCGTTTGGTCGGTCAGGCTCGCAACCTGGTCGACGATCACGCGCTTGCGCTCGGCGTCGCTCGTCGCCGCGAGGAAGTCCGCCGTGAAGGCGGGATCCAGCTGGTCCGCTCCCGAGGACCACAGCGTGTCGGCGGCCCACAGCGCGTCCGCGATCCGCGTGAGGACCCGCCGCTGCTCCTCGTACACGCCGCGACGCGCGTCGCTCGAGACGATCGAGGCGCCCATGATCCCCTTCAGCACGGCGATCTCGAGCTCGACCTCGCGCGGCACGACGACGCTCGCGCCGTAGCGCGTCAGCGACGCGGCGGGGTGGGCGGCGCGCGTGGCCGCGACCGCCTCGCTCGCGAACCGGCCGATGAGGTCGCTCGTGAGGTTCTTCAACCGTGCGAGGTCGCGGCGGGTGCCGCCAAACGACGTCAGCCACATCGGCTGACGCGTCAGGCGATACAGCGCCTCGGCGAGCTCGTCCCGACCGTAGTCGTAGCCGACCCACGCCTGGATCCGCCCCACGAGCGGGTGGTGCTCCACGGGATCCGCGAGCGCCGCGACGTCGACATAGCCGTTGACGACGGCGTCCTCGAAGTCGTGCACGGAGTAGCCGATGTCGTCCGAGAGGTCCATGACCTCCGCCTCGATGCACCGCACCCGGTCGGGCGCGCCGGCGCGCATCCAGGCGTAGATCTCCTCGTCCTCCGGATAGACCCCGAACTTCAGCCGCCCGCCGGGGTCGGCCACGGGATCCGCGACCGTCCAGGGGTACTTGCACGTCGCGTCCAGCGTCGCGCGCGTGAGGTTCAGGCCGACCGAGCGGTCCCCGTCGAGCACCTTCGCCTCGAGTCGTGAGAGGATCCGGAGCGACTGCGCGTTCCCCTCGAATCCGCCGATGTCGGCGGCCCAGTCGTTGAGCGCGCGCTCCCCGTTGTGCCCGAAGGGCGGGTGGCCGAGGTCGTGGCTGAGGCACGCCGTGTCGACGACGTCCTCGTTGAGCCCGAGCGCCGTCGCCAGCTCCCGTCCGACCTGCGCGACCTCGAGCGAGTGGGTCAGTCGGTTGCGCGCGAAGTCGGCGTCGCTCGCGGGGCTGAGAACCTGCGTCTTGGCCGCGAGGCGCCTCAGGCCAGCCGAGTGCAGCACGCGCGCGCGGTCGCGGGCGAAGTGCCCGCGCCTCGACCGGTGGTGCTCCACGACGAATCGCTCGGCGTCATGATCCGTGTAGCCCCCGGGCAGCGCCCCCTGGCCCGGCTCAGCCGCCACTGGTGTCCAGCTCCGCGTCCTGCAGCTCGGCCGCGGCGTCGTCGTCCAGGGTCCGCGACGCGAGCCAGCCGTCGGGGAGCACGGGGCGGCGCGCGTGCCCCGCGCGGCCGCGCGGCCCCTCGACAGGCGCGCCGGGGTAGGGCGCCGTGAGGTCGAGCTCGCCGATGAGCGCCTCGATGTCGGCCAGCGTGTCGACCTGCGTGAACCGCCCGCGCAGCTCGCCCCCGACCGGGTAGCCCTTGAAGTACCACGCCGCGTGCTTGCGGATGTCGCGGCAGCCGCGCGACTCGTCCTCGTAGAACTCGGCGAGCAGCTCGGCGTGCCGGAGGAACGCGCGCGCGACGAACGCGAGGGACGCGTCGACGACGGGCGCCTCCCCGCCGAAGGCGCGGGCCAGCTCGCCGAACAGCCACGGACGCCCCAGGCAGCCGCGGCCGACCACAACCCCGTCGCAGCCGGTCTCGTCGACCATGCGCACGGCGTCCTCCGCGCTCCAGATGTCGCCGTTGCCGAGCACGGGGATCGACGTGATGGTGCTCTTGAGCTCGGCGATCGCCGACCAGTCGGCGACGCCCGAGTAGGACTGCTGAAGGGTGCGCGCGTGGAGCGACACGGCCGCCGCGCCGACGTCCTCGGCGATGCGCCCCGCCTCGAGGAAGGTGAGGTGGTCGTCGTCGATGCCCTTGCGCATCTTCACCGTCACGGGAACATCGCCGGCCGCCTCCACCGCGCCGCGCACGATGTCGCGGAACAGGTCGCGCTTCCAGGGCAGCGCGGATCCGCCCCCCTTACGCGTGACCTTGGGCACGGGGCACCCGAAGTTGAGGTCGATGTGGTCGGCGTGGTCCTCGGCGGCGATGATGCGCGCGGCCTCGGCCGTGTAGTGCGGATCCACGCCGTAGAGCTGGATCGACCGGGGGGTCTCCGACTCGTGGTGCTGGATGAGGCGCATCGTGACCTCGTTGCGCTCAACGAGCGCCCGCGTCGTGATCATCTCCGTGACGTAGAGACCGGCCCCGTACTCGCGGCACAGCCGCCGGAACGCCATGTTCGTCACGCCCGCCATGGGCGCAAGGACGACGGGGACGTCGACCTCGAGCGGGCCGATGCGCAGGGGCGGCATCGCGCGCGCGGGTGCGGGCGGGGTGCTTACGGGGGCGATCGTCACGGTCCCATTGTTTCATCCCTCGGATGGGCGCTCGCCGCGCCCGGGCGGAGTAGCCTGGCCGCATGACCGACGCCCCCGCCCTCCGCGACATTCCGTTCACCGATGCCAGCGGAGGCGCGCGCACCCTCGCCTCCTACGGCGACGGCGTCGCCCTCGTCGTGAACGTGGCCTCCAAGTGCGGCCTGACGCCCCAGTACGGCGCGCTGGAGGAGCTTCAGCGCACGTACGGCGAGCGCGGCCTGACCGTGGTCGGGTTCCCCTGCAACCAGTTCATGGGACAGGAGCCGGGCGGCATGGACGAGATCCTCGACTACTGCGCGACGACCTGGGGCGTGAGCTTCCCCATCAACGACAAGATCCGGGTCAACGGATCCCACGCGGCCCCGCTCTACAAGGCGCTGAAGAAGAACAAGGACGGCCTGGGCCTGGCGGGTCCCGTCGCGTGGAACTTCGAGAAGTTCGTCGTACTGCCCGACGGATCCGTCCGCCGCTTCCGCCCGAACGTCACGCCGGACGACCCCGCCATCACGGCGCTCATCGAGGAACACCTGCCCCGCTGACCCGGGCTCACGCCTTCGGCGCGTCCGTCGCCCCGCCGTACCGACGATCACGGGCGTGGTACGACGCGATCGCACGCCACAGGTTCTCGCGCGTGAAGTCGGGCCACAGGGTCTCGTCGAACACCATCTCGGCGTACGCCGACTCCCACAGCATGAAGTTGCTCGTGCGCTGCTCGCCGCCCGAGCGGATGAAGAGGTCGACGTCCGGCATGTCGGGGACGTAGAGGCTTCGGCTGATGTGGCGCTCCGAGATCGCGGACGGCTTGAGGTGCCCCGCCTCGACCTCGCTCGCCAGCCGCCGCATCGCGTCGACGACCTCCCAGCGCCCGCCGTAGTTGATGCACATCGTCAGGGTCATCGTCGTGTTCTCGCGCGTCAGGCGCTCGGCGGCCTCGAGGTCCTTGATCACGGATCCCCACAGCTTCGGGCGCCTGCCCGCCCACCGCACGCGCACGCCCCACTCGTTGAGCTGATCGCGGTGGCGGTGCAGCACCTCCCGGTTGAACCCCATGAGGAAGCGCACCTCCGCGGGGGACCGCTTCCAGTTCTCCGTGGAGAACGCGTAGACCGAGAGGTGACCCACGCCGGCCTGCACGGCCCCGGCGATGACGTCGAGCATCGCGTCGACGCCGACGCGGTGGCCGTCCGTGCGCGGCCGCCCCTGCTCGTTCGCCCAGCGGCCGTTGCCGTCCATCACGATCGCGACGTGTCCGGGAACGGGGCCCGCGAAACGGGGCGGCGTGAGCCCGGTCCAATCCAGAGGGCGGTACGGGACGGCGTCGGGGTGGGTGTAAGGCTTCGGCGTCATCGGGCCGCTCCTCTCCGATCGAACGAGCGGATCGCCCGCTCGAGGTGGTGCTGCGCGTAGGCGGCCACGAGCCCGCCGGCCCGGAGCGCGACGGCCTCCGGGGCCGCGTCGACGACGGCCCACTCCCCCGCGAGGAGTGCCGCGAGGTGCTCGCGCACCTCGCGGTCGACGCGCGCGGTGCCCGCCGGCGCGCAGGCACCGCAGAGCACGCCGCCCGCGGGCGCGGCGATGCGCTCGTGCGGTCCTGGCTCGCCGCACCGGGCGCACGCGTCGAGTTGGATCGTCCACCCGGCGAGTCCGAGCGCGCGCAGGAGGTACGAGTCGCGGGTCGCGCCCGCCTCGTGCTCGGCGCGCGCGAGCGACCGCAGCGCGCCGACGAGGAGGAAGAACTGCTCCGGTTGCGCGTCCTGCTCGCCCACGAGGCGCTCGGCCGCCTCGGCCATCGCGCTCGCGGCGGTATAGCGGTCGTAGTCCGCCGCGATCTTCGCGCCGTACGCCCCGAGCTGATCGACCTGCTGAACGATGTCGAGGGAGCGCCCGAGGTACAGCTGCGCGTCGACGACCATGAAGGGCTCGAGGCGGGCGCCGAACTTGCTCGACGTCCGCCGCACGCCCTTCGCGACCGCGCGCACCTTGCCGTGCTGGCGCGTCAGCAGCGTGAGGATCCGGTCCGCCTCCCCCAGCTTCTGCGTGCGGAGCACGACGGCGTCGTCACGGTAGGTGGGCACTCGTCCATTATCGCCCGCCGGCGAACGCCCTGGCACGATGGAGGGGTGACCGAGGAACCGTTGTGGATGCTCCCCCTGTGGGCCGACCTCGTCGGCGTGGGTCTCGGCGGGATCCAGGGGGCCATGTTCGCCGCCGCCTTCCGCGGCGAGAAGCGCCTGGACTGGCTGGGCGTCGCCATCATCGGCGTCATGATCGGGCTCGGTGGCGGCTTCATCCGCGACCTCCTGCTGGGCGTGGCGCCCGCCACTCTGCAGACGACGTGGCACCTCGTCACGGCGACAGGCGGCGCGCTCATAGGGATGTGGCTCGCCGGCGTCTTTCAGCGCATCGAGACGATAATCGTCGTGCTCGACGCCTTTGTGATCGGCATGTTCGGCGCCTTCGGCACCGCGAAGGCGCTGGGATACGGCGTCCCGCCCCTGCCCGCGGTGTTCATCGGCGTGTGCGCGGCGGTCGGCGGCGGCGTCGCGCGCGACGTGCTGCTGGGGCTTCCCGTCGCCATCATGCACGTGGGGTCGTTCTACGCGACCGCCGCGATCGTCGGCTGCACGGGCCTGACCGTCGCCCACCTCGCCGGCCTCGACATCGTCTGGTGCGTCGTGCTGGGTATCGGGCTCACGGCGGCGGGGCGGATCCTCGCGATCGTCTTCGACATCAGCCTGCCCGAGCAGCGCGCGATCCAGCGGCGCCGGGTGGCGCTCGAGACCGCCTCGATCCCGGTCATCGAGGCGCAGGACGTCCGCACGATCGACGATCTCCGCGGCCTCGACGAGACCGGCGCGATCATCCTGCCCGAGCCGCCGTCCCCCGCGGACGACGACCCGAAGGCGTCCTGAGGCGGGCGGGCGGACCGCCTCAGGGACGCCTCACGCGCCGACCAGCGCGCTCTCGCGGATCCGGATCGCCCGGTTCACGCCCGAGATGATCGCCTTGAGCGAGGCCGTCGAGATGTCGCCGTCGATCCCGACGCCCCAGAGGCGCACGTCGCCCACCTGCAGCTCGACGTAGGCCGCGGCCTCGGCGTCGCCGGAGGCGCTCAGCGTGTGCTCCGAGTAGTCGTACAGGGTCACGTCGATCCCCTGCTCGCGCAGGATCTCGAGGAAGGCCGCGACGGGACCGTTCGCCGACGCCGTGGCGCCGAACTCGCCGTCGCCATCGCGCATGGTGACCTCGAGCGTGCGCTCGCCATCGGCCGAGCCGCGCGAGCTCGTCCCGATGAGCTCGTAGCGCCCCCAGGACGTCTCGCGCGCGCCCGAGGGCAGATACTCGTCCTGGAAGATCGTCCAGATCTGGTCGCTCGTGACCTCGCCGCCCTCGCTGTCGGTCTTCGCCTGGACGACGTTCGAGAACTCGATCTGCAGCTTGCGGGGCAGGTCGAGCTTGTGGTCCGCCTTCAGGAGGTAGGCCACGCCGCCCTTGCCCGACTGCGAGTTCACCCGGATGACCGCCTCATACGAGCGGCCGAGGTCCTGCGGGTCGATGGGCAGGTACGGCACCGCCCAGGGCAGCTGGTCGGTGTCGACGCCGCGCTCAGCGGCCGTGCGCGACATGGCCTCGAAGCCCTTCTTGATCGCGTCCTGGTGCGATCCGCTGAACGCCGTGAAGACGAGGTCCCCCGCCCACGGGCTGCGCTCGGGCACGGGCAGCTGGTTGCAGTACTCGGCCGTGCGCTTGATCTGGTCGATGTCGCTGAAGTCGATCTCGGGGTCGATGCCCTGCGTGAACATGTTGATGCCCAGCGCGACGAGGTCGACGTTGCCCGTGCGCTCGCCGTTGCCGAACAGGCAGCCCTCGATGCGGTCCGCGCCCGCCATGTAGCCGAGCTCCGCGGCCGCGATGCCCGTGCCGCGGTCGTTGTGCGGATGCAGCGAGATGATGACGTTCTCGCGGTTGTTCAGGTGACGGCCCATCCACTCGATCGAGTCGGCGTAGACGTTCGGCGTCGCCATCTCCACCGTCGCCGGCAGGTTCAGGATCAGCTTGCGCTCGGGGGTCGGGACGAGCACCTCCATGACCCGGTTGCAAATGTCCGCGGCGAACTCGAGCTCGGTGCCCGTGTACGACTCCGGCGAGTACTCGTAGTAGACGGTCGTCTCGGGGATCGTCGCCTCGTACTTCTTGCACAGGCGCGCGCCCTCGAGCGCGATGTCGATGATGCCCTGCCGGTCGGTGCGGAACACGACCTCGCGCTGCAGCACGCTCGTCGAGTTGTAGAGGTGCACGATCGCCTGCTTGGCGCCGCGCAGCGACTCGTACGTGCGCTCGATGAGGTGCTCGCGGGCCTGCGTGAGCACCTGGATCGTGACGTCCTCGGGGATCGCGTCGTCCTCGATCAGGTGGCGCACGAAGTCGAAATCGGTCTGACTCGCCGAGGGGAATCCGACCTCGATCTCCTTGTACCCCATCTTCACGAGGAGGTCGAACATGATCCGCTTGCGCTCGGGCGTCATGGGATCGATGAGCGCCTGGTTGCCGTCGCGCAGGTCGACGGCGCACCAACGCGGCGCCTTCTCGATGCGCTTCGTCGGCCACGTGCGGTCCGGTAGGTCGACGGCGATCTGCTCGTGGAACGGCACGTACTTGTGGGTCGGCATGCCGCTGGGCTTCTGGTTGTTCTTCATCTTCTCGTACCTTCGGTTCGTGGTGGGCCCACGCGAGGCTCCGCGACGAGAAGGCCCAGGCTTACGAGGACTCGTCGCGGCAGATAAGGAGAAGGAGACCGAATCGGCGCACACGGTCACGATAGCACGCACTCTGCGCCGTCGCGCGGGCCGCGCTCCCCTCCCGGGTGAGCGATGTGCTCAGAACCCGAGGCGCCCCAGGTGCTTCGGATCGCGCTGCCACTCCTTCGCGACGCGCACGTGCAGCGACAGGAACACGCGGGTCCCGACGAGCGGCTCGATCTCGGCGCGCGCCGTCGTGCCGACGTCGCGCAACCGCTGGCCCTTGCGCCCGATGATGATCGCCTTCTGGCTGTCGCGCTCCACGACGATGTCGGCCCACACGTCCGTCAGTTCGGGGTTGTCCTCGCGCACGGCGATGTCCTGCACGACGACGGCGATCGAGTGGGGCAGCTCGTCGCGGACGCCGTCGAGCGCCGCCTCGCGGATCGCCTCGGCGACGCGGTCCTCGATCGCCTCGTCGGTCACGACGCCGTCGGGGTAGAGGGCGGGCCCCTCGGGCATGAGCGGCAACAGCTCGTCCGCCAGCACGTCGAGCTGGTCGCCCGTCACGCTGGAGAGGGGGATCACGGCCGCCCAGTCCTCGCGCAGCGCGTCGACCTCCATGAGACGCTCCATGACCTCGTCGCGGGACGCCTTGTCGGTCTTCGTCACGAGGGCGACCTTCTTCGCGCGGGAGTAGCCGTCGAGGGACGCCGCGATGCGGCGGTCGCCCGGCCCAACCTTCTCGTCCGCCGGCGCGCAGAACGCGATGACGTCGACGTCGCCGAGCACGCTCTCGACGAGGTCGTTGAGCCGCTGGCCGAGGAGCGTGCGCGGGCGGTGCACGCCGGGGGTGTCGACGACGATGAGCTGGCCGCCCGGCCTATTCAGGATCCCGCGGATCGCGCGCCGCGTGGTCTGCGGCTTGTCGCTCGTGATGGCGACCTTCTCGCCCACGAGCGCGTTCATGAGCGTCGATTTGCCCACGTTCGGGCGCCCGACGAATGTGACGAATCCGCTCCGGTTCGGCTCGGTCATCGGTTCCTGCCCTTCTTCCCCGGGGACTCCGGGGCGTCGTTCGCCTGGCGGGGCGGGGAGACGCGCACGCTGCCGGTTCGGGGCGCGCGCTCGGATCCCTCGACCGCGGGCACCTCGCCCGTGCGCGGGGTGCGCCCCAAGACCTCGTCGACCGCGAGGAGCGCCGCGCTTCGCTCGACGAACACCGTCGCGATTCCGCGCCCGCGGCCGCGCGACGTCCCGCCCGTGAGCACGAGGCCCTCGACCTCGACCTGCTCGCCCGGCTGCGGCATGCGCCCGAGCGCCTTCGCCATCAGGCCGCCGATCGAGTCGACGTCCTCCTCGTCGATCTCGACGCCGAACAGGTCGCCCACCTCGCCCTGGCCGAGCCCCGCGCTCACGCGGTAGCTGCCGTCGGCAAGCTCGACGATCTCGTTCGAGCGGGGGTCATACTCGTCGGCGATCTCGCCGACGAGCTCCTCGAGGAGGTCCTCCAGCGTCACGAGCCCCGCGATCCCGCCGTACTCGTCGACGACGAGGCACACGTGCACCTTGTCGGCCTTCATCTGCTGGAGGAGCGTCTCGGCGCGCATCTGCTCGGGGACGAATGCCGCGGGGCGCGCGAACGCGCGCACGGCCGAGCGGCGCCAGCCCGGCGTGTCGCGGAACGCGTGCTGCACGAGATCCTTGAGGTACAGCACCCCGACGACGTTGTCGACGTCTCCGTCGATGACGGGCAGGCGCGAAAGCCCGCTCGACAGGAACGCGTCGATGGCCTCGGACGCCGAGGCGGTTCCCTCGACCGTGACCATCTCGGTGCGGGGCACCATGAGGGCGCGCACGATCTGGTCGGTGAAGTCAAACACGGAGTGAATCAGCTCGCGATCGTCGTCCTCGATGAGCGCGTTCGACGCCGCCTCGTCGACGATCGAGAGGAACTGCTCCTCGGACTCGAATCCGCGACGCCGGGCGCCCGGAATCAGGCGCGCGCTGACGCCGGCGAGCGGGCGCGCGATCGGCCCCAGCACGACGCGCGCCGCGTGGATCGTCGGCGCCCCCGCCGTGAGGAGAGGGCGGGCGTAGCGTCGGCCCACCGTCGTCGGCGCGGACGCGACGACGAGGTAGATGATTGCGGCCGAGACGACGACCGTCACGATCGTCCCCCACAGCGCGCTCTCGAACATCAAGGAGAACGACGCGGCCAGCATGACGACCGCCCCGACCTCGCTCAGCACGCGCACGAAGGTGACGGCGTTGTCGTGCGGGTCGCGATCGCGCGCGAGGTGCGCCAGCGACCGGGCGCTGCGCCCCTCGGACGCGAGGTCGACGAGGTCCGCCGTCGAGGTGACGGACAGCGCGGAGTCGAGCGCCGCCATGAATCCGGCCAGAACCAGGAGCAGGAGCGCCCCGACGAGCAGAAGGATCTCGATCATGCGCGTCGTCGCCGGCGCTCGGCCGTCGCGAAGGACGCGAGCAGCTCCCGCTGCAGGCCGAACATCGCCCGCTCCTCTTCGGGAAGCGCGTGGTCGTAGCCCAGGAGGTGGAGGAGGCCGTGGGTCGTGAGCAGGCATACCTCGTCCATCAGGCCGTGGCCCGCGGTCTCGGCCTGCGTGATCGCCACCTGCGGGCACACGACGATGTCGCCCAGGAGGCCCGGCGGGGTCGGGAGGTCCGCGGATCCGGGCCGCAGCTCGTCCATCGGGAAGCTCATGACGTCGGTCGGGCCGGGAAGGTCCATCCACTGCACGTGCAGCTGCTCCATCGCGGGCTCGTCGACGAAGACGATCGCGAGCTCGGCGTCGGGGCTGACGTGGAGCGCGGCGAGGTTGTGCTGCACGAGGCGCAGCACCACCTGCTCGTCGAGCTCGACGCCGGACTCGTTGTTGATGTCGATCACGCGCGTCCTCGCTTCGGGAGACGATCGCGCGGCGGCATGCCGCGCCTCTTGTCGGCGCGGTTCGCAAACTCCCGCGCCTCGTCCAGCTCGGCGCGGCGGGCCTGTCGCCGCTCGTCGTACGCGCCGTAGGCATCCACGATCCGCCCGACGAGCGCGTGGCGCACGACGTCGCTGCTCGTGAGCTCGGCGAAGTGGATGTCCTCGACCTCGCCGAGGATCCGTCGCACCACCCGCAGGCCGCTCGTCCCGACGGGCAGGTCGACCTGCGTCGCGTCGCCCGTGACGACCATCTTCGTGCCGAACCCGAGGCGCGTGAGGAACATCTTCATCTGCTCGGGGGTGGTGTTCTGCGCCTCGTCGAGCACGACAAAGGAGTCGTTGAGCGTGCGGCCGCGCATGTACGCGAGCGGCGCGACCTCGATCGTGCCGGCAGCCATCAGCTTCGGAACGAGCTCGGGATCCATCATCTCGTTGAGCGCGTCGTACAGCGGCCGCAGGTACGGGTCGATCTTGTCGGTCAGCGATCCGGGGAGGAATCCGAGCCGCTCCCCCGCCTCGACCGCGGGGCGCGTGAGGATGATGCGGCTCACCTCGCGCCGCTGGAGCGCCTGGACGGCCTTCGCCATCGCGAGGTAGGTCTTTCCCGTTCCGGCGGGCCCGATCCCGAACACGATCGTGTTGAGGTCGATCGCGTCGACGTAGTCGCGCTGGCCCACGGTCTTCGGGCGGATCACCTTTCCGCGGGACGCGACGATCGGCTCGCCGAAGATGTCGCTCGGCTTCTCCCCGCCCGCGGCGAGGGCGCGCGACGACGTCGCGACGTCGTCGGGGGCGAGGTCGTGCCCGTTCCGCGTCATCTCCAGGAGCTCCTCGACGAGGCCGCGCGCCGCGCTCACGCGGTCCTCCGGCCCCGTCAGCGTGATCTCGTTGCCGCGCACGAGGACGTCGACGTCCGGGTGCTGGCGCTCGACCATCCGCAGGAGGCGATCCTGCGGGCCGAGCAGTCGCACCATGGCGACGCCGTCGGCGTGGATGGTCCAGGTCGTGTGGTCGGAATCGTCAGCCAACGAGGCTCTTCTCTCCCAGATCGCCCGCGAGGACGTGTGCGTGAACGTGGAACACGGTCTGCCCCGCGCCGGGCCCCGTGTTGAACAGCAGGCGGAACTCGCCGTCGGCGTGGCGCGTGGCGACCTCGCGCGCGAGGCCGACCATCTCCGCGAGGAGCGTCGGATCCCCCGCAGCCAGCTCCGTGACGTCGCGGAATTCCTCGGTCTTGGGGATCACGAGGACGTGCAGCGGCGCCTGCGGGTGAATGTCCGTCAGGGCGAAGACGCGGTCGGTCTCGGCGACGATGTCGCCGGGGATCTCGCCGGTCAGGATGCGCGTGAAGACGCTCGGCTCGCTCATGGGCCCAGTCTACGTTTCCCGGCGCCCGTCACCACCGGCCGCCGCGCACGGAGAGCACCGCGATCGCCGCGGGTCCTGCCGTCGACGTCCGCAGCACGCCCGTCCCGAGACGCACGCGCTCCGCCCCGGCCGCGCCCAGCGCCTCGAGTTCCTCGGGCGCGATGCCCCCCTCGGGGCCGACGACGAGGAGGAGGTCCCGGGCGGCGTCGAGATCCGCCTCCGCGAGCCGATCGTCCGCCCACGGATCCAGGACGAGGATCCGCGCGGATGCCGCCCGGGCAGCGAGGGCTGCCGTGGTCGCCACGGGCGCGACCTCGGGGATCCACGCGCGGTGCGCCTGCTTCGCGGCCTCGCGCACGATCGTCTCCCAGCGCGCGCGCCCCTTCTCGGCCTTCGGGCCCTGCCAGCGCGAGACGGACCGGGCGGCCTGCCAGGGCACGATCTCGTCGACGCCGAGCTCGGTCGCGGCCTGCACGGCAAGCTCGTCGCGGTCGCCCTTCGCGAGGGCCTGCGCCAGCGCGATACGGGGCGAATCGCGCGCGACGTCCGTCCGCGAGAGGACGTTCAGCTCCACGCGCTCGCGCGCGGCCGTGCGCACCTCGGCCTCGACCCAGGCGCCGCGTCCGTCGGTGGCCGTGACCCGCTCCCCCGGCCGCACGCGGCGGACGGACGCCGCGTGGTGCGCCTCCGCGCCCTCGAGGGCGAGCGTTCCGCCCTGTGCCGCGCCCGCGGCGCCGGGAACCACGAAGTGCAGCGCCACGGCGATCAGGCCCCGCGGAACTTGTCGCGCAGCTTCGAGAACAGGCCCTGCTGGTGCTCGGCGAGGCGCGGATCCGGCGCCTTCGTACGCTTCGCGAGCTCCTCGACCAGCTGGCGGGTCTTGCCGTCGACGCGCGTGGGCGTGACGACCTGCACCGCGACGCGCAGGTCGCCGCGCTTCTTCGTGCGCAGCCCGGTCACGCCGCGTCCGTCAATGCGGAGGACATCGCCCGACTGCACGCCCGCCCGGATCTCGAGGTCGACGGCCCCGTCGAGCCCGTCGATCGCGGTCGTCGTGCCGAGGATGGCGTCCGTCATGGACACCTCGAGCGTCGCGAGCAGGTCGTCGCCCTCGCGGCTATAGACGACGTGCGGTTCGACGTGTACCTCGACGTAGAGGTCGCCGTTCGGGCCGCCGGCGGGGCCGACCTCGCCCGATCCGGGCAGCTGCAGGCGCAGGCCCGTCTCGACGCCAGCCGGGATGTCGAGCGCCACGGTGCGACGGGAGCGGACGCGCCCCTGCCCCTGGCAGGCGGGGCACGGGTGCGGGATCGTCGTGCCGTACCCCTGGCACGCGCCGCACGGCTGCTGCGTGACGACGTTGCCGAGCAGGCTCCGCACCTGGCGCTGGACGTGCCCGGATCCGCCGCACACGTCGCAGCGCTCCGGCTGGGTGCCCGGCTGGCAGCAGGATCCCTGGCACGTCTCGCAGACGACGGCCGTGTCGATCTCGACGTCACGGTGGGTGCCGAAGACAACGTCGCCGAGCTCCAGGTCCACCCGTACGAGCGCGTCCTGGCCGCGCTCGCGCCGTGAGCGGGGGCGCCCGGAGCGCCCGCCGGACGCGCCGCCGCCGAAGAACGCCTCGAAGACGTCGCCGAAGCCGCCGAAGCCGGCACCGCCGAATCCCGCCTCGTCGCCGCCGGAGTCGTAGCGCCGGCGCTGCTCGGGGTCGCTCAGGACCTCGTAGGCGTGCGTCACGCTCTTGAACTGTTCGGCCGCCTCGGGGCTGGGGTTTACGTCGGGGTGCAACTGGCGCGCCAGCTTGCGGTACGCCTTCTTGATCTCGTCGCTGCTCGCCTCGCGCGAGACGCCCAGCACGTCGTAGTGGTCTGCCACAGTCGCCTTTCCGCGGGATGCCCGCGTGCCTATCGTGATTCTCCGGCCCGGGGCCGGACGGGTGAACCCGCCGTCGTCAGCGGCGGTCGTCTTCTTCCAACATGCGGGTGAGGTAGCGCGCCACGGCGCGCGCGGCCGAGAGGTTGCGCGAGTAGTCCATTCGCGTCGGACCCATGAGCCCGATGCGGGCGGATCCGACCGCCGCCTCGTACTCGCTCGCGACGATGGACGCCTCGCCCAGCCCGAACGCGGCGTTCTCGCGCCCGATACTCGTGGCGAGCCCGTTGTCGTCGGCCGCCATCTCGCTCATGAGGCGCAGGAGCGTCACCTGCTCCTCGATCGCCTCCAGGAGCGGGTGGATGCTACCGCGAAAGTCGTCCTCGCGCCGCGCGAGCGTGGCGCTGCCGGCCATGACGAGCCGGTTCTGCCGGAACTCGTCGAGCTCGTCCTCCACGGCGGCGCCGATCGCCGCGAGGGTCCGATCCGCCGGGCCGGCGGGCGCCGCGGCGCGCGCCGCGCGGATGCGGTCGGCCGCGTCCCCGACGGGCAGGCCGATCAGGAGAGGCTTCAGCCGCGCGGACACGGCCTCGAGCGCCGCCTCGTCGGCCGGGGCAGGCAGGATCGCGATGCGCTGCGAGACGCGGCCCGTGTCGGTCACCATGATGACGAGCACGCGGCGCGCGTCGAGGAGGACGAGCTGGACGTGTGTGACGGTCGCGCGCGCGAAGGACGGGTACTGCACGAGCGCGACCTGGCCCGTGAGCTGGGTCAGCAGCCGAACCGTCCGCGCGAGGAGGTCGTCGAGGTCGTGCGGGTCCGCCAGGAAGGTGGAGATCGCCGTGCGCTGCGCCGGCGACAGCGGGCGCACGTCCGACAGGTGGTCGACGAACGCGCGGTATCCCTTGTCGGTCGGGACGCGCCCCGAGGAGGTGTGGGGCTGGGCGATCAGCTCCTCCTCCTCGAGGAGGGCCATGTCGTTGCGGATCGTCGCGGCGGACACGCCGAACGCGTGGCGCTCGACGATCGAGCGGCTGCCGACCGGCTCGCGGGTGTCCACGAAGTCCTGGACGATCGCCCGAAGCACCTGCAAGCCCCTGTCCGTGACCATGGCGCGTCCTCCTCCCACTGGCACTCGTTCGCGTCGAGTGCCAATTCTAGTCGTCGTCGGTGAGTGCGCGCACGACGGCGTCGGCGAGGAGCCGACCGCGCCGCGTGAGCACGACGCGCCCGCCGATCGCGGCGACGCCGTCCACCAGCCCATCCGCGACGAGCGACGCGACCCGCCGCCGCGGGCCCGGTGCGAGGGCGGCGACCGGCATGCCCTCGCGGATCCGCGTCTCGAGGAGCACGCGCTCCAGCGCGCGCTGGTCGGCGTCGGGGGTCTCGCGGCCCGCGGCCGGCGACGATCCGCCCGCCAGCCGCTGCGCGTACGCGGCGGGATGCTTGACGTTCCACCACCGCAGGCCGGAGACGTGGCTGTGTGCCCCCGGGCCGAAGCCCCACCAGTCGGCGCCGCGCCAGTAGGAGAGGTTGTGGCGCGAGCGATGCGCCGCGCCCGTCGCCCAGTTGGATACCTCGTACCACCCGTACCCCGCGCCCTGGAGCAGCTCGTCCGCGAGCTCGTACATGTCGGCCTGGAGGTCGTCGTCGGGCGCGGGCACCTCGCCCCGGGCGATCTGGCGGGCGAGCTTCGTGCCCTCCTCGAGGATGAGGGCGTACGCGGAGATGTGATCCGGCGCGTGCGAGATCGCCGTCTCGAGCGACGCACGCCAGTCGGCGAGGCTCTCCCCCGGCGCCCCGTAGATGAGGTCGAGGCTCACGTCGAGGCCCGCCTCGCGCGCCGCCCGCACCGCCACGCCGACGTTCTCGCGGTCGTGCGTCCGGTCGAGCGCCGCGAGGACGTGCGGCTCGGAGGACTGCATGCCGATCGACATCCGCGTGACCCCCGCCCGGGCGAGCTCCGCCGCGACGGCGTCC
Source organism: Microbacterium sp. ZXX196 (assembly GCF_009709595.1). Lineage (NCBI taxonomy): Bacteria > Bacillati > Actinomycetota > Actinomycetes > Micrococcales > Microbacteriaceae > Microbacterium > Microbacterium sp. ZXX196. The sequence continues at coordinate 227,476 of NZ_WMEE01000004.1, read as the reverse complement.
GTCACCGTGTCGGGGTTGGCCTCGACCGTGACCTCGGCGTCGTCCGCGACCCCGAACGCGTCGCGCACGCCGTCGAGCATCCGTGCGAGATCTCCGGCGGGCAGGAGCGTCGGGGTTCCGCCCCCGAAGAAGACCGTGCGGGCGGGCCGGAGCGGCCCGGCCTCGGCGAGGACCTCGCGGGCGAGCGCGACCTCGCGCAGCAGCGTGTCCGCGTACTCGTCCTGGCGCGCGCCACGCAGCTCCGGCGCCGTGTAGGTGTTGAAGTCGCAGTACCCGCAGCGCACGCGGCAGAACGGCACGTGCAGATAGACGCCAAAATCCGTCTCCGGATCCGGGCGGTGCGCGTCGGGGATCCGCCCGTCCGCGGGCGCCGGATCCCCCAGGGGAAGCGCAGCCCCCATCAGGCGAACAGCGGCGAGATCGCGCGGAGATAGGCCGTGTTCAGCAGGCGCCGCCGGCGCCGCACGCGGCCGCGCCACGCGCGATAGGACCAGGCCACGGGGATGTCGAAGGCCCGCACCTCAAACCACACCTCGTCGTCGTCGCGCCAGTCGACGGAGAAGAGCACCTCGCCGCTGACGATCGTCGCGTCGACCGTGCCGAGGGCGTACGCCGTGCGGCGCGGCTCCTCCGCGACGAAGATGACGCGGTAGTCCCCGTTGGCCTTTTTTCCCCGCGCGCGACCGTGCACGTGCGCCGTCGCCCCCGCGCTGACGTACGCGATGCCGTCGGGCGTGAAGCGCTGGTCCTCGTCGTGGCGCGCCGGCGCCACGGGGTGCCCCTCGCCGTCGAAGCTCACGCCCGTGTAGCTCGGCCCGGCGGACGGGCGCACATCCGTCACCTCGAGGCCCGCGCCCGTGAGCACGGTCCAGCTCAGCAGCGTGTCGGACGCGGAGCGGAACCGCTCCTCGCCGCTGCCGATCCGCCAACGCTGCACGGCGGGGATGCTGTTCTCCGGCGGATACTGCAGCAGGTCGGCCGCCTGGGAGGCGCCGACCGCCGCGTAGTCGACCGTCTGATCACGGAAGGTCGCCCTGCGCATGCTGTTCACCTCACTGCTCGCGTCGCCCGCGAGCGCCGTTAGCTCTTGCCCTTGGATTCCACGTCGCCCGACAGCGCCGCGATGAACGCGTTCTGGGGGACCTCGACGCGCCCGACCATCTTCATGCGCTTCTTGCCCTCTTTCTGTTTCTCGAGGAGCTTGCGCTTGCGGCTGATGTCGCCGCCGTAGCACTTGGCGAGCACGTCCTTGCGGATCGCGCGGATGTTCTCGCGGGCGATCACGCGCGCGCCGATGGCCGCCTGGATCGGCACCTCGAACTGCTGCCGCGGAATGAGCTTGCGCAGGCGCTCGGTCATCGTCGTGCCGTAGGAGTACGCGGCGTCCCGGTGCACGATCGCGCTGAAGGCGTCGACGCGGTCCCCCTGGAGGAGGATGTCGACCTTCACGAGGTCGGCCTCCTGCGACCCGGCCGGCTCGTAGTCGAAGCTCGCGTACCCCTGCGTACGGCTCTTCAGCTGATCGAAGAAGTCGAACACGATCTCGCCGAGCGGCATAACGTACTTCAGCTCGACGCGCTCCTCGGAGAGGTAGTCCATTCCCTGCAGGGACCCGCGCCGGCTCTGGCACAGGTCCATCACCGTGCCGACGTAGTCCTTCGGGGTGAGCACCGACGCCGTCACGATCGGCTCGGTGACGGCGGCGATCTTGCCGTCGGGGTACTCGCTCGGGTTCGTCACGGTGATCGTCTCGCCGGTCTCGGCCTGCACCTCGTAGATCACGCTGGGCGCGGTCGTGATGAGGTCGAGGCCGAACTCGCGGCTCAGCCGCTCCGTGATGATCTCGAGGTGGAGGAGGCCGAGGAACCCGCAGCGGAACCCGAACCCGAGGGCGACCGAGGTCTCCGGCTCGTACGCGAGCGCCGCGTCCGAGAGCTTCAGCTTGTCCAGCGCCTCGCGGAGGTCCGGGTAGTCGCTCGCGTCGAGCGGGTACAGGCCCGAGTACACCATCGGCTTCGGGTCGACGTAGCCGGGCAGCGCCTCGCTCGCCGGCTTGCGCGAGTCGGTCACGGTGTCGCCGACCTTCGACTGACGCACGTCCTTCACGCCCGTGATGAGGTAGCCGACCTCGCCGACGCCGAGACCCTTCGACGGCGTCGGCTCGGGGCTCGACACCCCGATCTCGAGAAGCTCGTGGTGCGCGCCCGTCGACATCATCTGGATCCGCTGGCGCGGCGCGAGCGAGCCGTCCATCATGCGGACGTAGGTGACGACGCCGCGGTAGGCGTCGTACACGGAGTCGAAGATCATGGCCCGCGCGGCGGCGTCCGGATCCCCCACGGGTGCGGGGATCTCGCCGACGAGGCGGTCGAGCAGCTCATCCACGCCCTGCCCCGTCTTACCCGAAACGCGCAGCACGTCGTCGGGCGAGCCGCCGATGAGGTCCGCGAGCTCCTTCGCGAAGCGCTCGGGGTCGGCCGCCGGGAGGTCGATCTTGTTGAGCACGGGGATGACCGTGAGGTCGTTCTCGAGCGCGAGGTAGAGGTTCGCAAGGGTCTGCGCCTCGATGCCCTGCGCCGCGTCAACGAGGAGGATCGCGCCCTCGCACGCCGCGAGCGATCGCGAGACCTCGTACGAGAAGTCCACGTGCCCGGGGGTGTCGATCATGTTCAGCGCGTACGTCTCGCCGCCCACCTGCCACGGGATGCGCACGGCCTGGCTCTTGACCGTGATGCCGCGCTCGCGCTCGATGTCCATGCGGTCGAGGTACTGCGCGCGCATGTCGCGGTCGGAAACCACGCCGGTGAGCTGCAGCATGCGATCGGCCAGGGTGGACTTGCCGTGGTCGATGTGGGCAATGATGCAGAAGTTGCGGAGGCGCTCGGGCGGCGTGGCTGCGGGCTCGAGCGGCGAGGAGGCACGGGGCGACATATCCCGCACAGTCTACGTGGCGCACGCCGCCGACACGACGCGCGCCGGCGCATACCTCATGCGCGGCCCGGCGAAGATTTCACACGATCGAAACATCGCGCGAATCCGCTGTTCTGCGCGCCCGCGCGGGCGCGAGCACACGCACGAGGGCGGGCGGACCGTTCACAATCTGCTCACCACTTGCACGGAACGCCCAGGATTCCCCTGCATGATGGCGGTCGGCGGCAAGGGCGCTCCGATGCACTTTGCACAGGATGCACGTCTTACCGCGAGCGAAACTCTCGCCCAGACACAGATCGATAACGCTTTCCGACGACACGGCGCCCGCTGTCGTGTCGGGCGCGTCCCGGGTTAGAGTCACCTCTCAACCCGTGCTCCTCCGAGAAAGCCACCGAGATCTTGTTCCGATATTTGACGCGCCGCTTCGTCTCGTGGTTGCTCATCATCGTCGTGGCGACCAACCTCATCTACTTCCTGTCGTGGGGATTCCTGGATCCCCGCAGCAACTACGTCGGTCGCCGCCCCCCTGTCACGTACGACGAAGCGACGGCTCTGCTCGAGCCGCGCGGGCTCAGCGAGACCGTCCCGCTGATCGAGCGGTGGTGGGGCTGGCTCACGAACATCGTCCTGCACTGGGACTGGGGCGTCAGCCCCGTCGGCCAGGACGTGAACGCCCAGATGGCCTACCGCATGTGGATCTCGGCGGAGTTCGTCATCGGCGCGACGGTGATCTCGACCGTGGCCGGCATCGCGCTGGGCGTGTACACCGCCAACCGGCAGTACCAGACCGCCGACCGGATCGGCCAGTTCACCTCCATCGTGACGATGAACATCCCCCCGATCGTCGCGGCGCTCGCCTTCGTGATCATCGCCGTGGCCCTCAACGACCTCTTCGGCACGACGGTCCTCTACGTGACGGGGCCCACGGGGGTGGGCATCGACACCTGGTGGGAGGCGACGCTCGACACGCTCCATCGCCTGATCCTGCCCACCGTGGCGATGGCGCTCGTCGGATACGCCACGACGCACTTCCTGCAGCGCGCGCTCCTGCTCGACAACATCAAGGCGGACTACGTGCGCACGGCGCGCGCCAAGGGCCTGACGAAGCAGACGGCCGTGCGACGCCACGCGCTGCGCACCTCCCTGATCCCCGTCGCGACCCAGATCGCCTTCACGATCCCGAACGTCTTCCTCGGCGCGATCCTGTCGGAGTCGATCTTCGACTGGAACGGGCTCGGGCAATACTTCTCCGAGACGCTGGCGCGCAACGACATCCATGGCACGGTCGCGATCGCCGCGTTCGGAGCCTTCCTGACCGCCGTCGGCGCGATCCTCGCGGATATCGCCGTCGTGGCCCTCGACCCCCGAGTGCGGGTGAGCTGACATGACCTCTCTTGAGAACGACCTGCGGGACCCGCTCGAGCACGGCGAGGCCGCCGTGGACGAGAAGGAGGCCGTGCGCTCGCGCCCCATGTCGAAGTGGCGCCTCTACTCGCGGCGGTACTTCCGCAACGCCCCCGCAGTCGCCGGGCTCGCGATCTTCGCGCTCCTCGTGCTCTTCGCGATCGTCGGCCCGCTCTTCCAGCAGTGGGACCACGTCGAGCTGGACTTCCTTTCCCTCGGCGACCCGCCGAGCGCCGAGCACTGGTTCGGCACGAGCCAGTCGGGCAACGACCTCTACGCCATGACGGTCGAGGGCCTGCGCCGCTCGCTCCTCATCGCCCTCAGCGTCGCGACCGGAACCACCGTCATCTCGGCGGTCCTCGGCGCGTCCGCCGCGTACTTCGGCGGCGCGTGGGAGCGCGTTGTGCTCACCGTCATCCACTTCATGCTCGCGATCCCGGCGTTCCTCATCGTCGCGATGATCTCGAACGACCAGGGCGGCAACTGGGTCATCCTCTCGGCGATGCTCGTGCTCGTCGGCTGGATGCTCCTGGCCCGCACCGTGTGGACCCTCTCGCTCTCCATCCGCGAGCGCGAGTTCATCCAGGCCGCGAGGTACATGGGCGTTCCCGGGCACCGCATCGTGCTGCGGCACATGCTGCCGAACATCGGCTCGCTGCTCATCATCAACTTCACGCTCGGCGTCGTCAGCGCCGTGCAGTCGGAGACGAGCCTGTCCTTCCTCGGATTCGGCGTGAAGACGCCGGACGTCTCGCTCGGATCCCTCATCGGGATCGGATCCGCCGTGATCACCTCGAGCCCCTGGATGTTCTACTTCCCCGCCGCGGCCCTCACGCTGCTCACCGTCTCCATGGCATTCATCGCCGACGGCCTGCGCGACGCCCTCGACCCGACCTCGGCGGCAGGAGGCCGCGCATGACCGACCCCATCCTCTCCGTCCGAGATCTCACCGTCCGATTCGCGAGCGAGGCCGGCCGCGTCGACGCCGTTCGCGGCGTCAGCTTCGACCTTTCCCCCGGCGAGACCATCGGCATCGTGGGCGAGTCCGGGTCGGGCAAGTCCGTCACGTCGCTCGCGATCATGGGGCTGCTCGACGACAACGCGAAGGTCTCCGGATCCATCGTCTTCGACGGCGAGGAGCTGCTCGGCAAGACGGACAAGCAGATGTCGCGGATCCGCGGCAACGGCCTGTCCATGATCTTCCAGGATCCGCTCACCTCGCTCACGCCGGTGTTCACGGTCGGCGACCAGCTCGTCGAGGCGATCCAGGCCCACGAGCGCGTCGCGAAGTCGGAGGCCTGGGCGCGCGGGATCGAGCTGCTGCGCACCGTCGGGATCCCGAACCCCGAGGCGCGAATGAAGGCGTTCCCCCACGAGTTCTCGGGCGGCATGCGCCAGCGCGTCGTGATCGCGATCGCGATCGCGAACCGCCCGAAGCTCATCATCGCGGACGAGCCGACGACGGCGCTCGACGTCACGATCCAGGCGCAGATCCTCGAGGTGATCAAGAAGGGGCAGCGCGAGACCGGCGCCGCCGTGATCATGATCACCCACGACATGGGCGTCGTCGCAAGCGTCGCGGACGACGTGCTCGTGATGTACGCGGGCCGCCCCGTCGAGCACGCGCCCGTCGACGACCTATTCGCCGACACGCGCATGCCCTACTCGATCGGCCTGCTCGGCGCGATCCCGCGCGTGGACAAGAAGGAGAAGCAGCCGCTGGTTCCCATCACGGGGAACCCGCCGATGCTGATCGACCTGCCGGACGCGTGCCCGTTCGCCGACCGCTGCCCCATCGCGACCGCGGCCTGCCGCGACGGCGAGCCCGAGCTCGCGGTCGTCGCCGGGACGACCTCCCACCGCGCGGCCTGCATCCGGGCCGACGAGATCGCGAACGGCACGCTGGACGGCGCGCCCGTGTTCCCCGCCCCCGCCCCGCGCGAGTCGGCGATCGCCGCGATCCCCCGCGAGGAGCGCCCGACGACGCTCGAGGTCACGCACCTGGCCAAGACGTTTCCCCTCATGAAGGGCGCGCTCGTCAAGCGGCGCGTGGGCGACGTGCACGCCGTGACGGACGTCTCCTTCGACATCCGCCAGGGCGAGACGCTCGCCATCGTCGGCGAGTCGGGGTCTGGCAAGACCACCACCCTGCTCGAGATCATGGAGTTCGCCCGCCAGGAGCACGGCGACATCGTCATCAACGGCACGAGCGTGGCGGACATCCGGTCGGCGCGCCAGGAGCGCGAGATGCGGCGCGACATCCAGATCGTGTTCCAGGATCCGATGGGCGCGCTCGATCCGCGCATGACGGTCTTCGACATCATCGCGGAGCCGCTGCAGACGATCGGCGCGGATCGCGAGACGACCCACGCCCGCGTCGACGAGCTCATGGGGCTCGTGGGGCTCAACCCGGCGCACAGCGACCGGTTCCCGCAGGCGTTCTCGGGCGGGCAGCGCCAGCGCATCGGCATCGCCCGCGCGCTCGCGACCGAGCCGAAGCTGCTCGTCCTGGACGAACCCGTCTCGGCGCTCGACGTCTCCATCCAGGCGGGCGTCATCAACCTGTTGGACGACCTCAAGGCGCGCCTCGGTCTGTCCTACCTCTTCGTCGCGCACGACCTGTCGGTCGTGCGTCACCTGGCCGACCGCGTCGCGGTGATGTACCTGGGCTCGTTCGTCGAGCTCGGTGACGTCGACGCGGTGTTCGACGACCCGCAGCACCCGTACACGCAGGCGCTGCTGTCGGCCATCCCGATCCCGGATCCCCAGGTGGAGCGGACGCGCGAGCGCATCGTTCTCACGGGGGATCTGCCCAGCCCGACCGATCGCATCACGGGCTGTTCATTCGTGAGCCGCTGCCCCCTGTACCCGACCCTGGGTGCCGAGGACAAGGCTCGCTGCGAGGGCGAGATCCCACAGCTCACGGGGCGCGAGGGTCTGCACACCAACGCGTGCCACTTCCGGTAACTCGTCCTCACCATCCCTATCCATAGCGCGTCATGCGCGAAAGGAGCACCATGAAGAACACGAAGAAGTGGCTGGGGGTCGCCGCGATCGCGGCCGGCTTCTCGCTCGTCCTCACCAGCTGCGCGGGCGACGCGTCGGACGACACGTCGGACACTCCCGCGGAGAACATCTCGGGCGCGGACTACAACCCGCAGGATCGCGACGCCTTGCAGCAGGGCGGTTCCGTTGTGTGGCCGATCACCGAGATCACGCCGCAGATGAACCCGAACCAGTCCGACGGATCCGTCGACACGGCGACGCTCTGGGCCTGGTACAACCCGCAGATCATCCTCATGACGCCCGAGGGCGAGGCGTACAAGAACGACGCCTACCTCGACGTGTGGGAGAACGAGGTGGTCGACGGCAAGCGCGTCTTGACCTTCACGTTCACGGACGACGCCGTGTGGAACGACGGTACGCCCATGGGCTGGGAGTCGATCCGCAACCTGTGGATGGCCTCCTCGGGTGAGGACGAGGCCTACCAGCCGAACTCGACCGACGGCTACTCGAAGATCGAGTCCGTCGAGATGGGCGACACGGAGAAGACCGCGATCGTCACCTTCGAGGACGAGTACCCCTGGGTCGACGGCCTCTTCTGGCAGATCATGCACCCTGACGTCGACACGGCCGAGGAGTTCAACGAGGGCTACCTCGAGGAGCCGAACGCGGACTGGGGCGCGGGCCCCTACATGATCGGCGACTTCGACCTCAACGGCGGCACGGTCACGTTCGTCCCGAACGACAACTGGTGGGGCGACGAGCCGATGCTCGACGAGTTCACCTTCCGTCAGCTCGACGACACGGCCGAGATCAACGCCTTCCGCAACGGCGAGATCGACGCCGCGCGCACCTCGACGGCCGACCGCCTCGAGCAGGTCGCCGACATGGACGGCGTCGTCACCTACCGTGCCGGCCGCGCCGCCACGAACCTCCTCGAGCTCAACTCGGAGCGCGAGGAGCTGTCGGACCTCGAGGTCCGCCAGGCGATCTTCATGGCGATCGACCGCGAGCAGATCACCGAGGTCATGTGGGACGGCCTCGGGTACACGGAGGAGCCCGTCGGCTCGCTGAACCTCTACACCTTCCAGGAGGGCTACGAGGACGCGCTGTCGAACGCGGGCTGGGAGTTCAACGTCGAGGAGGCCAACGCGATCCTCGACGAGGCCGGCTGGGAGATGGGCGAGGACGGCTTCCGCTCGAAGGACGGCGTTGAGCTCGGCGGTCGCCTGCCAACGTTCGGCGACGACCCGATCACCGAGGCCCGCGCGCGCGTCGTGCAGCAGCAGCTCGCCGCGATCGGCTTCAACATGGAGATCGACGCCCGCCCCGCGTCGGACTTCTCGACGGTACTCACCGAAAAGGACTGGGACCTCGTCATGCTCGGCTTCTCGTCGAGCGACCCGTACGGCGTGGCCTACATGTGCCAGCTGTACTGCTCGGACTCGGGCCTGAACCTGTCGTCGACGGGCACGGCCGAGATCGATGAGCGCATCGAGAACGAGGTGCAGTCGCTGCCCACGCAGGAGGAGCAGACCGAGGCGGGCATGGCGCTCGAGGCCGAGATCATGGCCGAGACGTGGGGCATCCTGCCCCTGTACTCGGGCCCCGAGATCTGGACCGTGACCGAGGGCCTGGCGAACCTCACGCCCGAGACCTACACGGGTCTCGACCTCTTCGGTCTCACCCCGGTCGAGAACGTCGGCTGGATGGCCGAGTAACTCTCGCGCGTCTCGAGACGCACGGCGGGCCGGTTCCTTCGGGGGCCGGCCCGCCTTCGTATGCTGGGGGGCATGGATCCGCAGGTCGTCTTCGTGCACGGGATCCGCACGTCGGCGACGATGTGGCGCGCGCAGGTCGCGCACCTGCAGGCCCGCGGCGTCGCGCCCCACGCGATCGATCTGCCCGGGCACGGCTCCCGCATGGCGGAGCCCTGGTCGCTCGAGGAGGCCGTCGCGACGATCGATCGCGCGGTGCGCGCCGCCGCCGAGCGCGGGCCCGTCGTCCTCGTCGGGCACTCCATGGGCGGGCTGTTGTCGACCGCCTACGTCGGGCGCGCGGGCGCGGCGCCCCCGGTCGCGGCGTTCGTCGCGGCCTCCTGCACGGCCTTTCCGCGCGGCGCGGGGCTCGCGGCGTACCGGCTCGTGCTCCGCGGGATGCGCGGGCTCCCGCACCAGGGTCGCTGGGTCATCGATCGTGCGCTCGCGGCGCAGTTGCCCCCGGGCACCCGCGGCGATTTCGGGGCGGGCGGCTACGCGCTCCAGGCGGAGGACGAGGCGCTCGAGAGCCTTCAGTCGCTCGACCTGGCCCGGGCCCTGGTGCGCATCGAGCGGCGCCAGTTCCCCGTCTGGTTCTTCACGGGCGAGTGGGACCAGCTGCGGCTGAACGAGCGCACATTCACGCGCCTCGTCCCGCGCGCGGAGCTCGTCGTCGTCCCGCGCTCGACCCACCTCGTCACGGCGATGCGCCCCGCCGTCACCAACGCGCTCGTCGACCTGGTGCTCGCGACTGTCGCCGCGCGCGGCGATCGAAAACGCACCTGCTAGACTTGGCTCTTGGCTTGCGTGTGGGACCCACACCCACACACCTGCCGCGAGACAGCCCCTCTACTGTTCTGCGGCGACATCCAACGCACACCTGAACGAAAGCTTCACTCCACGTGGCAAACATCAAGTCGCAGATCAAGCGCAACAAGACCAACGAGAAGGCGCGCGAGCGCAACCGCATCGTCAAGAGCGAGCTGAAGACGCTCGTCCGCGCGACGCGCAAGGCGATCGCGGGCGGCGACAAGTCGGCCGCCGAGGCGGCCTACGCGAAGGCGGCCAAGAAGCTCGACAAGGCCGTCAGCAAGGGCGTCATCCACAAGAACCAGGCGGCGAACCGCAAGTCGGGTCTCGCCAGCAAGATCGCCGCTCTCTGAGCGACGCTCCGCGCGCGACAGCGGCCCATCCCCTCGCGGGGGTGGGCCGCTGTCGCGTGCGGCGGGGGTCCTAGAGGCCGCCGAAGGGGGCCCGGGTCGCGACCACCGTGAGCATGCGCTCGAGCGCGAAGACCGGATCCCGCGACGCGCCCTTCACCTCGCCGTCCGCGCGCGCGACGGCCTGGATCGCGAGGCCGAGCGAGCGCTCGCTCCAGCCGGACTGCAGGTCGCGGCGCGCGCGATCGACCTGCCAGTCGGTCATCTTCAGCTCCTGTGCGATCTGCCGAGACGAACCGCGCTGACCCGCCACGCGCGCCATCGTGCGCAGCTTCATCGCGAAGGCCGCCACGAGCGGCACGGGGTCGGCGCCCGCGTCGAGGGCGTGCCGCAGCGTGATGAGCGCTTGGCCGTGATGGCCCGCGATCGCGGCGTCGGCGACCTCGAACGCGCTCGACTCGACGCGGCCGCCGTAGTAGCGATCCACGACCTGCTCGGTGATGTCGCCCGCGACGTCCTGGATGAGTTGCTGGCACGCGGCCGCGAGCTCGGTGAGGTCTCCCGAGAACGCCTGCGTCAGCGCGTGGAGCGCCCGCGGGGCAATGCGACGCCCCGCGTGCTGGAACTCGCCCGCCGCGAACGCCTCGCGGTCGCGGTCGTACTTGATCGCGGGGCAGGCGATCTCCGCTCCGCCGCCCTGGCCCTGCCGGATCGCGTCGAGCAGCTTCTTGCCGCGCACGCTCGACCCCGTGTGCCGGAGGACGAGGGTCGCGCCGTCCTGGGGAGCGGCGACGTACGCGAGCGCCTCCGCGAGAAAGGCGTCCGAGCACTTCTCGACGCCCGTCACGCGCACGAGCCGCGGCTCGCCGAACAGCGACGGCGAGGTGACCGCGAGCAGCGTCCCCGCGGCGTAGTCGTCCGCGCGGAGGTCGGTGACCTCGAGCGACGGGTCGGCCTCCTTCAGCTGGGCGCGGATCGACGCGGTCGCGCGCTCGGCGCACACTTCTTCGGGCCCCGAGACGAGCACGACCGGCGCCGGCTGCGGCTGGCGCCACGAGAGCTGCGGGATCGCCGTCTTCTTGGTCGCCGAACCGGACCCGCGACGCGCTGCTGCCATGCTCCCAGGGTAGCCGGGACCGGTGACACCCCACCGTCAGCCCCCGTCGCGCCACACCCACAGCGCGCCCGGTCCGCCCGCGAGCACGAGGCCGTCCGTGTCGGTGCGGGCGATGGCCGCCCCGGAAGTGCGCAGGAGCGCGAGCGTGTCGGGGTGCGGGTGCCCATAGTCGTTCTCGCCGACGCCGACGAGGGCGAGTTCGGCGCGCGCGGCGGCGTAGAGCGCGGGCAGCTGGTCCCGGCTGCCGTGGTGGGAGACCTTCACGACCTCCACGTCGCCGACCTCGCCGCCGGCGGCGAGGAGGCGCTGTGCCTGTTCGGACAGATCCCCGAGCAGCAGGGTGCGCGGCACGGATCCGCCGCCGATGTCGAGCGCGAGGCTCGTGTCGTTGCCGGGTGGGAAGGCGCGCGTTCCGTCGCGCGGCCAGAGGATCCGCCAGTCCGCGCCGCCGACGCGGCCCGCGAGCCCGGCGGATCCCTCTTCCACGCTCCGGGCGCCGAGGCCGGAAAGGCGCGCGGCCTCGGCCGGCGTCTCGGCCGGGCCGTGCAGGATCCGCTCGACGCGCCCCGCGAGCGCCGCGGCCCCGCCCACGTGGTCCGAGTCGAAGTGCGTGATGAAGGCGATGTCGACGCGGTCGACGCCGAGGCGGTCGAGACACGCGGAGAGGGCGCGCGGATCCGGCCCCGTGTCGACGAGCGCGACGGCGCCGGCGTCGCGGAGCAGGATCGCGTCGCCCTGGCCCACGTCGCACAGCGCGATCGACCAGTCGCGCGGGGTCGTCAGGGGCTCGACGACCGTCTGCACCGCGATCGCGCCCGCGCCGGTGCCGAGGATCGCGACGAGCAGCAGCCGGCCCGCCCCGCGGGACGCGCGCGCCCACCGCGTGCGCCCGGTGCGGACGAGCGCGGCCGCGGCGGCCGCGCCGAGGACCGCCAGGGCGAGGGCGCCCCAGAACCCGGCCTGCCACGTCAGGCGGGCGGCCGGGAGCGCCGCGAAGGTGTGCGCGGTCTGCGCGACCCAGGCCGACGGAATCCAGGCGAGGGCGGCGAGCCCGTCGGCGAGGACGGGGATCGGCTGCGCGAGGCACGCCGCCAGGCCGAGCACGGTCGCGGCGGGCGCGGCGGGCCCGGCGATCATGTTCGCCACGACGCCGTACAGCGCAACCTCGGGAGCGAACAGGACGATGATGGGGCCGCACGCGAGCTGGGCGGCCAGCGGCACAGCGATCGCGAGCGCGAGCGGGCGCGGCATGACGCGCGCGAGCCCATCGGCCAGGGGCCCGGCGAGCAGGAGGAGCGCGGCCGTCGCCGCCGCCGAGAGCGCGAACCCGAAGCTCGCGGCGAGCCAGGGATCCGACAACAGCAGGATCGTCACCGCGACGCCGAGGACGGCGACCCCGGCACCCTGCCGCCCCGTCAGGAGCGCGATCATCGCGACCCCGGCCATCGCGGCCGCGCGGATCACGCTGGCCTCGGGCGTCACCAGCACGACAAAGCCCGCGAGAGCGACGGCGCCGGCCGCGACCCGGACGCCGCGGCGCGCCCCGCACAGCGCGCACGCCGCGTACGCGATGCCCACGACGAGGGCGCAGTTGGCCCCCGAGACGGCCGTGAGGTGGCTGAGCGACGAGGCGATCATGTCGGCGTCGAGCTCGGCGCTCACGCCGCTGGTGTCTCCCACGGACAGCCCGGGCAAGAGCCCGGCCCCGGGTTCGGGCAGGCCGCGCGCGACGTCCGCGACGAACCCGTGGCGCAACGCGCTCGCGGCGGCGAGGATCCCGCCGGGTGGCGCCCGCACCTCGACCGCGCTCGCGCGCACGACCGCGACGGCCGCCTCGCCCGGATCCGCCCGCCACGCCTCGCCCGTGAGCGCGACGCGCGCGCCCAGGTCGAGCCCGCCCTGCGCCGCGCCGCCCGGCCACATCACGGACACCGGCGCGGGGCCGTCGGCCGTGAAGCGCACGCCGCCCGCGGAGGGCTCCACCTTGCTCGTTACCGTCACGACAAGGCCGTTCACGCTGCCCTCAAGATCCGCGGCCTGCGCGCGACGCCCCGGCTCGGCCACCGCGACGTGCCCCGCGACGCACGCCCCCACCGCGCACGCGACCACCGCGAGCGCCCAGACCGGCGACGACCGCGTCCGGGCGAGGACGACCGCCGCCCCCGCGGCGACCGCACACGCCCCGGCGATCCACGCCGCGCCGCCCGGCGCGACAACGCACACGAGCGCCGCCGCCCACGCGGCCCCGGCCACGGCCAGCATCCGCAGGTCGCGCCGAGGGTGCTCGGCACCGGGCGGGTCGGTCGTCATGCCCGCCACGGTAGGGACGCGTCCGCCCGGCCCGCACCGCGGCGGCCGGCGGCAAAGCACAATCCGCGTGTTCCGTGCCCTGTGGACGAGGTCCCCGGCCGCCCGCCGGTATCGTGTGCGGGATGCGCATCCTCACCGAGGCCGGGGTCTCGTTCGTCCGCGAGCGTCACCTCGCCACGCTGTCGACCCTCGCGCCGTGGGGCGGGATCCACGTCGTGCCCGTGGGGTTCACGTTCCACGACGGGATCGTGCGGATCATCACCTCCGGCGGATCCCAGAAGGTGAAGAACGTCCTCCGCGCCGGCATGGCGACCGTGAGCCAGGTGGACGGCGCCCGCTGGCTCACGTTCCCGGGGCGCGCCAGCGTCTCCGATGACCCCGACGAGGTCGCCCGCGCGGTCGCGCTCTACGCCGGGCGCTACCGCACGCCGCGGGAGAACCCGACCCGGGTCGTGATCCGGATCGAGCCGACCCGCCTCCTCGGCGGCCGCGGGCTCGTGGACTGACCCTCGCGGCGCGCCGGCACCCGGCGCGCCGCCCCGCCGCGTCAGCGGCGCCCGCGCGTCGGTTTGTCCTCGCCCGAGGCGGGCGCGTCGGCCGAGACGTCGAGGCGCTCCTGGCCCGCGTCCGTCGTCCATTCCCGTGCGAGGCCCTGCGCCGCGTGCCGCGACGCGCGCACGGCGCGCTCGTCCGCCCACCCGTTCAGGCGGTGCCCCGCGTGCCCCCGCATGTGCTCGAACACGACGTCGGGTAGCCCCGCGGCGCGACGCGCGTCGCGCGCCTCGATCATCGCCTCCAGGATGTCCTGATTCTTGACCGGCTTCTTCGCCGAGGTCTTCCAGCCGCGGCGCTTGTGGCCGTCCATCCACTTCGTGTACGTGTCGATCGCGTAGGTGCTGTCGGCCTGGATCCGCAGGTGCGCCACGTCGGCGTGGTCCGTCACGGCGCGCAGCACGGCCGTCAGCTCTCCAATATTGTTCGTGCCCTGCGGGATCGCGCCGGCGGCCCACCGGCCGTCCTCGCCGACCCATGCCCAGCCGCACGGCCCGGGGTTTCCCTTGCACGCGCCGTCGGTCGCGACGATGTACTCCGTCATGTGGGTCCTCTCCTCGGTCGGCGGGGGCAGACCTCCCATCCTGCCGCACCCGCCTGGGCGGGCGCGCGACGCGGCCGCGCGTCACACCGTCGCGAGGTCGCGGATCCCCTCCAGCACCGCCGGCCCGATCCCGGAGACCGCCATGAGGTCGTCGACCGCGGCGAAGGATCCGTTCTCCTCGCGCCACGCGAGGATCCGTGCCGCGAGCGCGGGCCCGATGCCGGGCAGCTCCTCGAGCGCCGCGGCGTCTGCCGTGTTGAGGTCGACGAGGCCGCCCGCCGGGCCGCCGGGCGCGGCGGCCGCGGGCGGCGCCTCCCCCGCGACCGGCACGACGAGCTGCTCGCCGTCGGCGACGCCGCGTGCGAGGTTGATGGCCCCGGGCTCGGCGTCCTTCGCGAAGCCGCCCGCCGCGCCCACCGCGTCGACGACGCGCGCGCCCTCGGAGAGCAGATACAACCCGGGCTCGCGCACCGCGCCCGACACGTGCACGTAGATCTCGGCCGGGGTCGGGGCCGGCGGCGTCGAGATCGCGACAGTGGCCTCGGTCGATACGGGGGCCGGATCCCCCAGACCGCGCCAGACGCCGACGCCCACGGTGACGGCCAGCGCGCCGAGCGCGACGACGATCGCCGCACCCACGCCCAGGCGGGCGCGCGGCCGCGCCCGCTCGAAGCCCTCGAGTTCCGCCATGCGGACGACGCTAGACGGCGCCGGCGGCGGGAGGGATTCCCCTCCCGCCGCCGGCGAACAGGTGCGGCGAAATCCGCCCTGGGGACGCGGTGGCGCCCCGGCCGTCGTCCTACTTCACGACGAGGCTGACGATCTTCGGCGCGCGCACGATCGCCTTCACGATCTGCTTGTCGCCGACGGCGCGCACGACGCGCTCGTCCTCGCGGGCGAGCCGTTCGAGCGCGGCGGGGTCGATCTTCGCTGGCACCTGCAGCTGCGCGCGCACCTTGCCGTTGACCTGCACGACCGCCGTGACGTCGTCCTCGACCAGCAGCGTCGGGTCGGCCTCCCGCCAGGCCACCTGGCTGACGGACGGCGCGTAGCCGAGGCGCTCCCACATCTCCTCCGCTGTGTGCGGCGCGAACAGGTCGAGCACCATCGCGGTCACCTCGACGGCCTCGCGGACGGCGGGATCCGCGGATCCGGCGCCCGAATCGATCGTCTTGCGCACGGCGTTCACGAGCTCCATGAGGCGCGCGACGACGACGTTGAACTTCGTCTGCTCGACGAGGCCCGGCGCGTCCGCGAGCAGCCGGTGGGTGATGCGACGCAGGGCTGCGTCGCCGTCGGCCCACTTCACGCCGGTCTCGCTGTCGACGTCGTCGGCCGCGCGCAGGGCGCGGGCGAGGAACTTCGTCGCGCCCGCGGTCTGGACGTCCTTCCAGTCCTTGTCGTCCTCCACGGGCCCCGCGAAGGCGAGGGCGACGCGCAGGGCGTCGGCGCCGTGAGCGTTCAGCTCGTCGCTGAAGAGGACGAGGTTGCCCTTGGACTTCGACATCTTCGAGCCGTCGAGAATCACCATGCCCTGGTTGATCAGGCTCGAGAACGGCTCGGTGAAGTCGACGTACCCGAGGTCGAAGAGGACCTTGGTGATAAAGCGCGCGTAGAGCAGGTGCAGGATCGCGTGCTCCACGCCGCCGACGTACGTATCGACGGGCGCCCAGCGCAGCGCCGCCTTCGGGTCGAACGCCTGCGTCGCATCGCCCGGCGACAGGAAACGCAGGAAGTACCAGGAGCTGTCGACGAACGTGTCCATCGTGTCGGGGTCGCGCCGCGCGGGCTCGCCCGTGACGGGATCCGTCGTCGTCACCCAGTCGGTGGCGGCGCCGAGCGGGGAGGACCCCTTGGGCTTGAGGTCAAGATCTTTCGCCTCGGGCAGGCGCACCGGCAGCTGGTCGGCGGGCACCTTCTCGATGCGCCCGTCCTCGGTGTGCACCATGGGAATCGGCGTGCCCCAGAAGCGCTGTCGGGAGATGAGCCAGTCGCGCAGGCGGAACTGCTTCGCCGCGCGTCCCGTGCCCCGCTTCTCGAGGATCTCGATGACGCGCGCGATCGCGTTGCGCTTCGACAGCCCGTTCAGCTCGCCCGAGTTCATCAGGCGGCCCTCGCCGACGAGCGCCTCGCCCGTCTCGACGGGGCTCGGCAGCGGATCCGGGTCGATGAGGTTGCCGTTGTCGTCCTGCTCGATCACGGGGATCGCGCCCGTGATCGGGGCGCTCGTGTCGACGACGACGCGCACCGGCAGATCGTAGGTGCGCGCGAAGTCGAGGTCGCGCTGGTCGTGCGCGGGGACGGCCATGACGGCGCCGTGGCCGTAGTCGGCCAGGACGTAGTCGGCGGCCCAGATCGGCAGGCGCTCCCCGTTGACGGGGTTGAGCGCGTAGCGGTCGAGGAACACGCCCGTCTTGGGGCGATCCGTGGACTGCCGCTCGATGTCGGTCTGCTTCGCCACCTCGTCGCGGTAGGCCTGGTAGGCCATGCGCACCTCGGGCGAGGATCCACCCGCGAGCTCGGCGGCGAGGTCGCTGTCGGGCGCGACGACCATGAAGGTGGCGCCGTAGAGCGTGTCGGGTCGGGTCGAGAAGACCGTGACCTTCTCGGCGCGGCCCTCGATCTCGAAGTCGATGTCGGCGCCCACGGAGCGGCCGATCCAGTTGCGCTGCATCTGCAGCACCTTGCTCGGCCACGCGCCCTCGAGCTGGTTGAGGTCGTCCAGGAGGCGGTCCGCGTAGTCGGTGATCTTGAAGTACCACTGCGTCAGCTTCTTCTTGACGACCTCGGCGCCGCAGCGCTCGCACGCGCCGTCGACGACCTGCTCGTTCGCGAGCACCGTCTGGTCGTTGGGGCACCAGTTAACCGGGCTCTCCTTGCGGTACGCCAGCCCGCGGTCGTGCAGCTGCTGGAACAGCCACTGGTTCCAGCCGTAGTACTCGGGATCCGACGTGTGCAGCACGCGCGACCAGTCGAACGAGACGCCGTACTTCTTCAGGCTCGCGCGCTGCTGCGCGATGTTGTCGTAGGTCCATTCCCGCGGATCCGCGCCGCGCTGGATCGCCGCGTTCTCCGCGGGCAGGCCGAACGAATCCCACCCGACGGGGTGCAGGACGTTGTAGCCGCGGTGGCGCCAGAAGCGGGCGATGATGTCGCTATAGAGGTAGTTCTCGGCGTGGCCCATGTGCAGGTCGCCCGACGGGTACGGGAACATCGGCAGCACGTACTTGCGGGGGCGGTTGTCGCCCCCCTCGCCCGCGAGGAACGTCTCGTCGTTCTCCCAGTACGCCTGCCACTTGGCCTGGATGGCGTGGACGTTCACGGCGTCGGAGGCCGCGGTGACTTCGGGAGCGTTGGACTGTGACACGTCGAGAGGAGCCAATCGGTTCTGCGGGGCCGCGCACACCTCGCGCACGCGGAAGAATCGGGAGATTCCAGGTTACCGCCTCGCCGCGGACGAATAGCCGCAGGTCCGGCCCGCATAGGATGGCGCCGTGCTCAACGATGTCCTGACGTCGATCCTCGCGTTCGTCGAGGGCGTCGAGCCCTGGCTGCGGATGCTGATCGCGGGGGTCGCGATCATGCTGGAGACGAGCGTGCTCGTGGGGCTCATCGTCCCGGGCGACACGATCGTCATCGTGAGCGCGACGGCCGTCACCTCCGTGCCCGAGGCCCTGCTCCTCGGATCCGTCGTCGTCGCGGGCGCGCTCGCGGGCGAGAGCCTCGGATACGCGATCGGGCGGTGGGCGGGTCCGCACGTGCGCGCCTCGCGCCTCGGATCCTGGATCGGGGAGCGCAACTGGGTGCGCGCCGAGGTGTACCTGCGCCGGCGCGGCGGGATCGCGATCTTCCTGTCCCGCTTCCTCCCGGTCATGCACTCGCTCGTTCCCCTGACCGTCGGCATGTCCGGCTACCCGTACCGCCGCTTCATCGCCTGGACCCTCCCGGCGTGCGCGCTGTGGACGACGATCTACATCTCGATCGCGGCGGGGGCGGCCGAGACGTATCGCGACCTCGCGGACAGCGCGCACTGGGCGGGCTACGTGTTCTTCGGGATCATCGCGCTCGGCCTCGTCGCCGTCCTCGGCGGCAAGCAGATCCTGCACTGGTTCGAGCACCGACACATGAAAGACTGACCCGCGATGACCTCCCGCGCCGCGCGCCCCCTGGGCGACGCCCCCGAGAAGATCCACTGGGTCGCCCGATTCGAGCGCCGTTTCCACGCGTGGCGCGAGCGCAGGGCGCGCCGCGCCGGGCGCTCCCCCCAGATCCTCCCCTTCCCGGGGTACGGCGGCGACGGATGGATCCGCGTCGTCGGGCGCGTGCTGATCCTCCCCGCCCTCACCCGCAAACGCGACGACGGCGTGCGCGGGTGGCGCGCCTTCGTGGGGATCCCCGTGGCGTATTCGACCGTGTCCGTGCGCGTCGGCGACCAGGTGCACGAGGTCGTCGCCGACCGCGGCGGCGTCATCGACACCGTGCTCCCGGCCGACCTCGCGCCCGGGTGGCAGGAGGTCGAGATGACGGTCGAGGGCGGCGAGCCCACGCGCGCACGCGTGTTCGTCGTCGACCCCGACGTCCGCTTCGGCATCGTCTGCGACGTCGACGACACCGTCATGGTCACGGCGCTCCCGCGCCCCCTCCTCGCGGCCTGGAACTCGTTCGTGCTGAACGAGCACGCGCGCCAGCCGGTGCCGGGCATGGCGGTCCTCCTCGAGCGCCTCATGCGCGCGCACCCCGGCGCGCCCATGGTCTACCTCTCGACGGGGGCATGGAACGTCGCCCCGACGCTCAACCGGTTCCTGCACCGCAACCTGTTCCCCCGCGGATCCATGCTGCTGACCGACTGGGGCCCCACCCACGACCGCTGGTTCCGGAGCGGGCGCGCGCACAAGGAGGACAACCTGCGCCGCCTGGCCGAGGAGTTCCCCAGCATCGAATGGCTACTCATCGGCGACGACGGCCAGCACGACGACGAGATCTACACGCAGTTCACGGCCGAGCACCCGGCTTCGGTGGCCGGCGTCGCAATCCGCCGCCTGACGGCGGCGGAGGCCGTCCTCGCGGGCGGGCGGACCTCGGTGAACGACCACTCGGCGGCGGGCGTCCCCTGGGTGTCGTCCCCCGACGGAGCGGGCCTCGCCAAGCGCCTGGAGCGCGTCGGCCTCCTGCCGTAGCGCCCCTTTTCGCCCTGCCCGGAGGCGCAGAGATCTCCGGCCCCACCGCCACGCAGACGAATGTCAGTGGCTCGAAATAGTGTTCGATAAGCGCTTGTCGCATTCGAACATAGTTTCTAGAATGGTGGGGTGAAGATGGCCGTCGCAGAGACCGCCGCCCGGGCGGATCACACAGCGGATCTCGTGCGCCTGCGCACGCAGATCAGCCAGATGCAGCGGCGCACGGCCCGGGTCGACGCGCTCCCCGTGGCCGACGCCCTGGCGCCCCTCTTCCCGGAGGGCGGCCTGCGGCCGGGCGCGGCGTACGTGCTGCCCGACTCCGCCGCGCTCGTCCTCGCCCTCCTCGGCGCCGCCTCCCGCGAGGGGTCCTGGGCCGCCGTGATCGGGATGCCCGACCTCTCGGCGGAGGCCGCCGAGGGCTACGGCGTCGTCCCCGCGCGCCTCGCGCTCATCCCGGATCCGGGCGAGCGCTGGCTGCAGGCGGTCTCGTCCGCCGCCGAGGTGTTCCCCCTCGTCACCGTCCGGGCCCCGCGGGCCGCGACGCCCGCGGAGACGGCCCGGGCCGCGGCGCGGCTGCGCGACCGCGGCAGCGTCCTCCTCGTCGTCGGCGACTGGCACGGCGCCGACACCACCCTCGCCTTGTCTTCCCCCGAGTGGCGCGGGCTCGAGCGCGGTCACGGGCTCCTCGCGTCCCGCGCCGTCACGCTCACGGCGTCCGCGCGGCGCGCGCCCCGCCCCCGCACCGCGCGCGTGCTCCTGCCCGGCCCGACCGGCGGCGTCGAGCGCCTCGCGCCCCCGGCCACCGCGCGCGGCCACCTCCGGGCGGTCGCCTCGTGACCGCGCCCGAGCGCGTCATCGTCGTCTGGCTTCCCGACTGGCCGATCACCGCGCTGCTGCGCACGCAGGCGCGCGAGCTCGCCACGAGCGAGCGGATCGCGCCGGAGGAGCCGATCGCCGTGATGCACGACGGCGCGGTCGTGGCCTGCTCGCCCTCCGCCCGCGCGGAGGGCGTCCGGCGCGGAATGAAAAAGCGGGACGCGCAGGCGGCGTGCGCGCGCCTCCGGCTCGCGACGGCCGACGAGGCGCGCGATTCCCGCGCCTTCCACGACGCCCTCGTCCGCCTCGAGGAGCTCGCCCCGGGAGCCGAGCCGCTGCGCCCCGGCGTCGCGGCCCTCCGCGCGCGGGGCCCCGCGCGCTTCTACCGCGGCGAGCGCCCCGCGGCCAGCGCCCTCCTCGCGGCGCTCGCGCAGGCGGGTTTCGCCGACGCTCGGGCGGGCGTCGCCGACGGGCTGTTCACGGCCGAGCAGGCGGCGCGCGCGGCGGGCGAGGAGCGGATCCGAATCGTCGCCCCCGGCGAGGCCGCCGCGTTCCTCGCGCCGCTGTCGGTCGGGGCGCTGGGAGACCCGGACCTTGCGCTCCTGCTCGCGCGCCTCGGGGTCCGCACCCTGGGCGAGTTCGCGCGGCTCGCGCCGGGGCGGGTGGACGACCGCCTGGGTTCCCGCGGGGCGCGCCTGCACGCGCTCGCCGCGGGGTCCGATTCGCGCACCGTGACCCCGCGGGTCCCGCCGCCCGAGCTGGCCCGCGAGCTCGATCTCGACGCCCCCCTGGAGCTCGCGGAGCAGGTGGCGTTCGCCGTCCGCCAGACCGCGGATGCGTTCTGCGATGGCCTCGCGGGCGCGGGCCTCGTGTGCACCGCGGTGCGCATCCTCATCGTCAGCGACGCGGCCGAGCGCAGCGAGCGCGTCTGGCAGCACCCCACGAGCTTCGACGCCGCCAGCGTGACCGACCGGGTCCGGTGGCAGCTCCAGCCTTCCCCCGGCGCGGCCGCGCTGACGGGGGGCGTCGTGCACGTCCGGATCGAGCCGGAGGCGGTCGACGACGCGGGTGCCCACCAGCCGGCCCTCCTGGGACAGGGCCCCGACGAACGGGCCCACCACGCGATGACGCGCGTGCAGAGCGCGCTCGGCCATCGCGCCGTGCTCACGCCGTCTCCCGGCGGCGGGCGCTTCCTCGCCGAGCGCGAGGTCCGCGTGCCCTGGGGGGACGGATCCGGGCCGCCCGCCCGCCGCGACCTGCCGTGGCCGGGCTCCCTCCCCGCGCCTTTGCCGGCCGAGGTCTTTCGCGAGGCCCGGCCCGCGCAGGTGCGCGCCGCCTCGGGCGAGCCGGTCGGCGTCGACGGGCGCGGCTTCGTCACGGCCGACCCCGCGACCCTCGATCGCCGCGCGATCACCTCGTGGTCCGGCCCCTGGCCCCTCGTCGAGCGCACCTGGGACCCTGCCCGCGCCCGGAGCGCGCACCGCTTCCAGCTGGCCTTGGAGGACGGATCCGCGTGGCTCGCCGTGCTGGAGGACGGCGCGTGGTGGCTCGAGGGCCGGTACGCGTGAGGAGGGACGACTGATGGGCTTCCGCAACCCCCCGATCTCCTGGAGCGAGCTCGAACGAACCCTGAGCGGGCGTCGCCCCGAGGAGCGCCCCGCCGGCGCCGACGGTGGGGACAGCCCCGCGTGGAGCCGCAAGCGGGGCGCCTACGCGCCGCCCGGGGTCCCGCGCGGATCGAGCGCGACGCGCTACGCCGAGCTGCACGCGCACTCGTCCTTCTCGTTCCTCGATGGCGCCTCCTCGCCCGAGGCGCTCGTCGAGGAGGCCGAGCGGCTCGGGCTCGACGCCCTGGCCCTGACCGACCACGACGGCTTCTACGGGGCGGCGCGGTTCGCGGAGGCCGCGGAGCACACCTCCGTTCGCACGGTTTTCGGCGCCGAGCTCTCGTTCGGGCTGCCCGCACCGCAGAAGGGATCTGCGGATCCCGTCGGGGAACACCTGCTCGTGCTCGCGCGCGGCGAGGAGGGGTATCACCGCCTGTCCCGCGCCATCACGCGCGCGCAGCTCCGGGGGCGCGAGAAGGGGCGGCCGCTCTACGACCTCGACGAGCTCGCCGAGGAGGCGGCGGGGCACTGGGCGATCCTCACGGGATGCCGCAAGGGCGCCGTCGGGCGGGCCCTCGACCTCGGGACCCCGGACGCACCGCAGAGCGCAGCAGAGCAGGCCCTCGCGGAGCTCGTCGCGCGCTTCGGGCGCGGCAACGTCTTCGTGGAGCTCACCCGCCGGGGCGATCCCCTGGACGACCGGCGCTGCGACGCGCTCGCGGGCCTGGCGGACGCCGCGGGCCTGCCCGTCGTGGCGACGGGCAACGTGCACTATGCCGCGCCCGAGCGCGCGCCGCTGGCGCAGGCGGTCGCCGCGATCCGGGCGACGCGCAGCATGGACGACCTCGACGCATGGATGCCCGCGCACGCCGCGGCCCATTTGCGCTCGGGGGACGAGATGGCGCGCCTGTTCGCACGCTGGCCGGGCGCCGTCGAGCGCGCCGCGGATCTCGCCGACGAGCTCGCGTTCCCGCTGCGCCAGGCGCGGCCCGCGCTCCCCCGCCAGGACGTCCCCGAGGGCCATACGCCCATGTCCTACCTCCGCGAGATCGTCTGGGCGGCCGTGCCGCGGCGCTACCCCCGCCTCGGCGAGGAGGACAGGCGCCGCATCGCGCACGAGCTCGACGTCATCGAGCAGAAGGACTTCCCGGGCTATTTCCTCATCGTGTACGACATCGTCCGCGAGGCGCGCCGCCGCGGCATCCTCTGCCAGGGGCGCGGATCCGCCGCCAACAGCGCCGTGTGCTATTTGCTCGACATCACCGCGGTCGACGCGATCGCGTACCGCCTCCCGTTCGAGCGTTTCCTCTCCGCCATGCGCGACGAGGAGCCCGACATCGACGTCGACTTCGACAGCGACCGGCGCGAGGAGATCATCCAGTGGGTTTACGAGCGCTACGGGCGCGAGCGCGCCGCCCAGGTGGCCAACGTCATCCAGTACCGGCCGAAGAACGCCGTCCGCGACGTCGCGCGGGCCCTCGGCTACTCCCCCGGGCAGCAGGACGCGTGGTCCCGGCAGGTCGAGCGCTGGGGAGCGAGCCTGGAGTCGGGCCCCACGCACGACATCCCCGACCAGGTGATCGCCTACGCCTCCGAGCTGATGACCGCGCCGCGGCACCTGGGGATCCATTCGGGCGGCATGGTGCTCACCGACCGGCCCGTGGGCGAGGTGGTACCGATCGAGCACGCGCGCATGCCGGGGCGCACCGTCATCCAGTGGGATAAGGACGACGCCGCCTGGATGGGCCTCGTGAAGTTCGATCTCCTGGGCCTCGGCATCCTTGCCGCGCTGCAGCACTGCTTCGACCTCATCCGCGACGCGACGGGCGAGAGCTTCGGCCTGCGCGACCTCCCCCGCGAGGAGCCGGGCGTCTACGACATGCTGTGCCGGGCCGACTCGATCGGGGTGTTCCAGGTGGAGTCGCGCGCGCAGATGGGCCTCTTGCCACGCCTCCAGCCGAGGCGGTTCTACGACCTCGTCGTGCAGATCGCGCTCATCCGCCCCGGCCCCATCCAGGGCGGCGCCGTGCACCCGTTCGTCCGCCGCAAGATGGGGCTCGACCCCGTCACCTACACGCACCCGAAGCTCGAGCCCGTCCTCGAGCGCACGAAGGGCGTGCCGGTGTTTCAGGAGCAGCTCATGCAGATGGCCATGGCGGTCGGCGACTGCACGGGCGAAGACGCGGACCTGCTGCGCCGGGCGATGGGCTCCAAGCGCGGACAGGAGCGGATCGAAAAGCTCCGCGAGAAGCTCTTCGCGGGCATGGCGCGCAACGGCATCGTCGGCGAAGAGGCCGACCGCCTCTACGGCCAAATCCAGGCGTTCGCCAACTTCGGGTTCGCAGAGTCGCACTCGCTGTCCTTCGGCCTGCTCGTGTACGCCTCGTCCTGGATCAAGCTGCACTACCCGGCGGCCTTTCTTGCGGGCCTGCTGCGCGCACAGCCGATGGGGTTCTACTCCCCCGCGACGCTCACGGCCGACGCGCGGCGGCACGGCGTCGAGGTGCGCCGCCCGGACATCCTGCGCTCGGGGGTCACCGAGACGCTCGAGCCGCTCGACCCCGCGCGCCGGGAGGCGACGGGAGAGGACTCTTGCCTGGAGGATCACTTCCCACCCGAGGGCGAGGAGCCCCCCGGGTTCGATCCGAGCGCCCCCGACCGCTCCGCCCGGCACCGCCGCGACGGGCGCTTTGCGGTGCGCCTCGGGCTCGCGGGCGTCACGGGGATCGGCGAGCGCACCGCCCGCGCCGTCGTCGAAGAGCGCGACCGGGGCGGCCCGTTCGTCTCTCTCCACGATCTCGTCCGCCGCACCGGCCTGGCGGAGCATCACCTCGAGGCGCTCGCGACCGCCGGGGCGTTCGCGCCGCTCGGCCACAGCATGCGGGAGGCGCTCTGGCTCGCGGGGGCGGCCGCGCAGGACCGCCCCGAGCATCTCGAAGGAACGGTCCTGGCGGTGCAGCCGCCGCTGTTCGCGGATCCGACCAGCTACGAGCGCCTCGCCGGCGACCTGTGGGCCACGGGGCTGTCGACGGACGATCACCCCATGACCCATTTCCGCGCCCCGCTCGATGCGCGCGGCGTCCTGACCTCGGCGGGGCTGCGCACGCACGAACCCGGCCGGCGCGTCGAGGTCGCGGGCCTCGTGACGCACCGCCAGCGCCCCGCCACGGCGTCAGGGATCACGTTCCTCAATCTCGAGGACGAGCACGGCCTCGTGAACGTCATCTGCTCGGTCGGGGTGTGGACGCGCTTCCGGCACCTCGTGCGCGACAGCCCTGCGCTGATCGCGCGCGGCATCCTCGAGAGGTCTCCGGAGGGCGTGACGAACATCGTCGCCGACGGCTTCGAGGACCTGCGCATCGGCGTGGGGCACCGGTCACGGGACTTCCAGTGAGCGAATCGGCGCCCCGCGCCCGCCTCACGCCGTCAGCGGGTCGATCCCGAGGAGATTCTGGATCCAGAGCTGCGGCAGGCCGGCGAACGGGACGGCCGCCCGCACGATCCCCACCTCGGTCACCTCGTACGGCTCCCGATCGGCCCCCTGGTTGGCGTCGCCCTTCAGCGTGAGGACGATGCGATCGCCCGCCGCCTCCACGCGCACCACCCGGTGCGTCACGGTGCCGGGGCCGTTGAAGCGGTCGGTCGTGACGACATCGCCGACCGCGACGGACGACGCCGGCACGTTCTGCGAGTACACGATGGTGCCCACGGGATACGCGGGCGCCATGGATCCGGAGATGATCACGAGCGGGGAGACCCCCAGGGCGGCGAGCCCGAGGCTCAGCGCGAGACCGACCCCTGCGAGCACCGCGACGGTGACGGCCGCGGCGCGCACCCACGCGCGCCGCGTGAACGCGCCCGTCGTCAGCGCGGCGCCCGCGACGGCCGTCACGATGGTGGTCGGCGCCATTGCCGCTCCTCCTCATGCCGAGCGCGTTACACGCTCGACACATTTCCGACATCTTTCGTTTACTTATTACACGCGATATTCGCCGTCGCCGCACGGGGTTCAGCCGATCGCCAGGAACCCCTAGGCTCGGAGCATGTGCGGACGCTTCGTGGTGGCGCGGGTCGGGAACGAGCTGGTGGGCGAATTGCGCGCTGATCACATCGCCGACGATCTCCCCGCGCCGTCCTACAACATCGCCCCGACCGCGCGAGCGGCCATCGTGCTCGAATCCGCGAAGACGGATCCGCCCACGCGCCGCGTCGAGAGCGCCCGCTGGGGGCTCGTGCCGGGGTGGGCGAAGGACCTCTCGATCGGACAGCGCGCGTTCAACGCGCGGGCCGAGGAGCTCGAGGCGAAGCGCATGTTCGCGCCGGCGCTCGCCCGCCGCCGCGCCGTGGTGCCGGCGACTGGCTACTACGAGTGGAAGGTCACGGACGACGGGAAGGTGCCCCTGTTCATCCACTCGGCCGACGACAGGCCGCTCCTGTTCGCCGGGCTCTACGAGTGGTGGAAGAACCCGGAGGCCGCGGACGCCGACCCCGCGCGCTGGCTCCTGAGCTTCACGATCCTCACCCGATCCAGCGCCGGGCGGCTCGGATCCGTGCACCACCGGATGCCGGTCTTCCTCGATGCCGACCACGCGGACGCCTGGCTCGACACCTCCGTGACCGCGCCGCGCGACGTCCTGGACGCCGCGATCGACGACGCCGAGCGCGTCGCGGAGTCCTTCGCCTGGCACGAGGTGGATCGCGCGGTCGGCAACGTACGCCACAACGGCCCGCACCTCATCGACGCGGTCGCGTAGACCCCGCTCCCATCCGCGCGCGCGAGAATGGGACGGTGACCTCCTCGATTCCCGCCGACGCCCGCGCCCACATCGACGACCTCGCCGCCTTCGTCCAGGCCTCGCCCTCGTCCTACCACGCCGCCCGCGAGGCCGCCCGGCGACTCGAGTCCGCGGGATTCGCCGCGCTCGACGAGGCCGACGCGTGGCGCATCGCCCCCGGCGACCGCCGGTACGTCGTTCGCGACGGATCCGTCATCGCCGTCGTCGTGCCGGAGGGCGCGGACGGCACGACGCCCTTCGCCATCGTCGGGGCGCACACCGACTCGCCGAGCTTCAAGCTCAAGCCGCGCCCCACGACCGTGGGCGCGGGCGGCTGGTGGCAGCTCGGATGGGAGGTCTACGGCGGCCCGCTGCTGAACTCCTGGCTCGACCGCGAGCTCGAGCTGGCGGGGCGCCTCGTCGCGGCGGACGGCGCCGAGCACATCGTGCGCACGGGCCCGATCGCGCGGATCCCGCAGCTCGCGATCCACCTCGACCGCCAGGCGAACGACGGCCTGACCCTCGACAAGCAGCGGCACACGGCGCCCGTGTGGGGCCTCGGCGACGCCGAGTCCGCCGACATCGTCGCGATCCTCGCCCGCGAGGCCGGGGTCGCCGCCGCTGACGTCGCCGGCCTCGACATCGTCGCCGCCGACACCCAGCCGCCGCGCACCTTCGGCGCCGACCGCGCGCTCTTCGCCAGCGGGCGCCTGGACAACCTCCTCTCGACGCACGCCGGCCTGACCGCGATCGCCGACGCGCGCCCCGCCCGCCACATCGCCATGTTCGCGGCCTTCGACCACGAGGAGATCGGATCCGCCTCCCGCTCGGGCGCCGCGGGCCCCTTCCACGAGGAGGTCCTCACGCGGATCCTCTCGGCCCTCGGCGGCACCGCGGAGGACCGCGCCCGCTCGTTCGCGCGCTCCCTGCACGTCTCGAGCGACGTGGGCCACGCGGTCCACCCGAACTACGCCGACCGCCACGACCCCGCGAACCGCCCCGTCGCGGGAGGGGGGCCGATCCTCAAGATCAACGCGAACCAGCGCTACGCGACCGACGCGCACGGCGCGGCGGCGTGGGCCGCGGCCTGCCGCGAGGCGGGCGTCCCGACCCAGGAGTTCGTCTCCCACAACGGCGTCCCGTGCGGTTCGACGATCGGACCGATCGCGGCAACGCGGCTCGGGATCCGCACCGTCGACGTGGGCGTCCCGATCCTATCGATGCACTCGGCGCGCGAGCTCACGGCCGTCGTCGACCCCTGGTACCTCTCGCGCGCCATGGCGCGCGTGCTGGCCCGCTGACGCGATGCGCACGCTCTCCGAGGCCACGTGGCGCGAGGCCGCGCAGGTCCACGCGGAGCGCGCCGACGCGCTCACGGCCGACCACCGCGCCCGCGCCCGGCGCGGCGAGAAGCATCCCGTGTCCGACTTCCTCTTTACGTACTACGGGTACAAGCCCGCGGTCCTCCGGCGCTGGCACCCCGGCGCGGGCGTGGCGCTCGCGGGGGCGACGGGCGAGCCGCGCGCGGCGTGGCGGTGGTACCGGTCGGATCCGGAAACCGGATCCGTCTGGGCCGATGAGGAGGCCTTCCGCGCCGAGAAGCCCCAGCTGCTCCGGCTCGTCGAGATCATGCTGCGCCGCACGGCGGAGCGCCCCGGGCAGTTCGCCTGCTTCGGGCTGCACGAGTGGGCGATGGTGTATCGCGAGGGCGAGCATCGCCACCCGCACCCCCTGCGCCTCGGCCAGGACGGAACGGATCGTGTGGTCGAGACGCACGAGATCGCCTGCACCCACATCGACGCGTTCCGGTTCTTCACCCCCGAGGCCGTGCCGCGCAACCGCCACGCCCCGACGCGGGAGTCGCAGCCCGAGCTCGAGCAGCCGGGCTGCCTGCACGCCGGCATGGACGTGTACAAGTGGGCGGTCAAGCTCGGCCCCCTCGTCCCGGGGAACCTCCTCCTCGACGCGTTCGAGCTCGCGCGCGACATCCGCCAGCTCGACATGGAGGCGGCGCCCTACGACCTGTCGGGCTTCGGGGTGCGCGCCGTCGCGATCGAAACGCCGGAGGGGAAGGCCGAGTACGTCCGTCGGCAGCGCGCGTTCGCTGAGCGCGGAAACGCCCTGCGGCGCGCGATCCTCGCCGCGTGGCTCACACCCGGCGACATCGTGCCCGTCTCGCCCGGTCTTCCTGACCATTCTGCTCAAGAAAGTTCGTGAGATATCGGGCAAAAGATTCGATCCTGAAACAAAGCTGTGTGAAGATCGGGAAAACCCTGACGCCCGATCGCGTCGCACACCACGTTTCTTCGAGATGAGAATCGCCATGACACTCCCCTCGCGGGCGCGCACGCGCGCCCTCGCCGTCGCCGTTTCCGCGGCGCTCGCCGTCACCCTCGCGAGCTGCGCGGGCGAACCGAGCGGATCCGCCGGTACCGGAAACGACATCATCGTCGGCACGACCGACACCGTCACGCACCTCGACCCCGCCGGGTCGTACGACAATGGATCCCTCACGCTCCAGACGCAGGTCTTCCCCTACCTCGTCAACACCGCCCCCAACAGCACCGACGTCGTTCCCGACCTCGCGGAGACGGCGGAGTTCACGGGACCGAGCGAGTACACGGTCACCCTGCCCGAGGGCCTCACCTGGGCGAACGGCAACGACCTCACCTCGAGCGACGTGAAGTTCACGTTCGACCGACAGCTCGCGATCGCCGACCCGAACGGCCCCTCCTCGCTCCTGTTCAACCTGGAATCGGTCGAGGCGCCCGACGAGCAGACCGTCGTGTTCCACCTGATCAGCGAGAACGATCAGACCTTCCCCTTCGTGCTCACGAGCTTCCCCGGCGCGATCGTGGACGAGGAGTCGTTCTCTGCCGAGGCGGTCACGAGCGACGACGACATCGTGGCGGCGAACGCGTTCGGCGGCCCCTACTCCATCAGCGACTACACCTTCAACGAGCTCGTCGAGCTCGTGCCGAACGAGAACTACTCGGGCCTCGTCGCGCCGGCCGCCAACGACAGCGTGCTCCTCAATTACTACGCCGAGTCCTCGAACCTCAAGCTCGCGGTGGAGGACGGCACGGTCGACGTCGCCTACCGCAGCCTGTCCCCGAGCGACGTCGAGGACCTGTCGGGGAACGACGCCCTCACGGTGCACGACGGCCCCGGCGGCGAGATCCGCTACATCGTGTTCAACTTCGACACCCAGCCCTATGGCGCGGCGACAGACGAGGCGGACGCCGACGCGGCCCTCGCCGTGCGCCAGGCCGTCGCGTCGCTTCTCGACCGCGAGGCGCTGAGCTCGCAGGTGTACGACGGCACCTACACGCCGCTGTACTCCTACGTGCCGGAGGGGTTCGCCGGCGCGACCGAGCCGCTGAAGGAGATGTACGGCGACGGCGCGGGCGGTCCGTCGGCCGAGGCCGCCGCGCAGGCGCTCGACGCGGCGGGCGTCGAGACTCCCGTCGAGCTGTCGCTGCAATACAGCCCGGATCACTACGGCCCGAACTCCGCAGACGAGTATGCCCTCATCGAGCAGCAGCTCGAGGCCGACGGCATGTTCGACGTGACCCTGGCCGGCACCGAGTGGGTGCAGTACTCGGACGACCGCGTGGCGGACGTGTACCCCGCGTACCAGCTCGGATGGTTCCCGGACTACTCGGACGCGGACAACTACCTCACGCCGTTCTTCCTCACGGAGAACTTCCTCGTGAACCACTACGAGGACGCCGAGGTCAACGACCTCATCCTGCAGCAGGCCTCGACGCCCGACGCCGCCGAGCGCGAAGCGCTCATCGGTGAGATTCAGCAGCGGGTCGCCGAGGACCTCTCGACCGTGCCCTACCTGCAGGGCGCGCAGGTCGCGGTCGCCGCCAGCGACGTCTCGGGGGTCGTGCTCGATGCCTCGTTCAAGCTGCGAATGGCCTCGCTGACGCGATAACGCCGCCGCTCACCGCGACGCGAATCGTCGACGGGCCGCCGACCGGGCGGCCCGCCGACGATCCGCACCGTCCTCCACCGACCCCACAAGGACCTTCTGTGGCAGACATTGCCCTCGCCGCCGAGACACCGACGGCTCCCCCGACGAAGACGACGGCACGCGGCGGCACGACGCTGTGGCGCTACGTGCTGATTCGCTTCCTGCTCATCTTCCCCACGATCTTCATCCTCGTCACGACCGTCTTCCTCATGATGCGCGTGACGGGGGATCCGATTACCGCGGCCCTCGGCGGCCAGCTCACCCCCGCGCAGCTCGCCGAGCGCATCGAGGCCGCCGGCTACAATCGCCCGCTCATCGTGCAGTACGCCGAGTATCTCGGTGGCATCGCGACGGGCGATTTCGGCACCACGATCGACGGGCAGCCCGTCACCGAGGTGCTCGTGCGATACGGCGGAGCGACGCTCGAGCTCGCCATCTACGCGCTCCTCGTGGCGTTCGCCGTCGGGATACCCCTGGGCATGCTCGCGGCGTGGCTGCGCGACACGTGGGGCGACGCGGCCCTGCGCGTGTTCGCGATCCTCTGCTACGCCACCCCGGTGTTCTTCGCGGGTCTCCTCCTCAAGCTCGTGTTTTCCGTCTGGCTCGGGATCCTGCCCAGCTCGGGACGCGCGTCCCCGCGCGCCGAGCTGCAGCTCGGTCGCGTCGAGGGCGCCACCGGCATCTACACAATCGATGCCCTGCGCACCGGCAACCCCGCGCTGATCGCCGACGTCCTGCAGCACGCCATCCTCCCGGGCATCGCGCTCGGCCTCCTCACCGCGGGAGTGTTCCTCCGCCTCGTCCGCACGAACGTCATCGGCACCCTCGCCACGCCCTACGTCGACGCCGCGCGCTCGCGCGGGGTGAGCGAGTTCCGCCTCGTGCGGACGCACGCGTATCGGCCCGCTCTCATCCCGATCATCACGGTCATCGGCCTCCAGATCGCGATGCTCCTCGGCGGCGCCGTGCTCACCGAGACCACCTTCGAGTGGATGGGCCTCGGCTACCAGCTCAGCGAGTTCCTCAAGGCGCGCGACTTCGTCGCCGTGCAGGGCATCGTCGCGCTCTTGGCCGTGATCGTGGCCCTGACCAACTTCATCGTCGACATCATCGCGGCGTTCATCGACCCGAGGGTGAGGTACTGACGTGGCTTCCGCAACGATCCTCGACCGGATCCCGCTCGTGCGGACCGCCCGGCAGGCCGTCGGCCTGCAGCGCGGGATGCTCATCGCGGGGCTCGTCCTGACGGGCGCGTTCGTACTCACGGCCCTCTGCGCGCCCCTGATCGCGCCGTTCGGATATGCCCAGCTCGCGGACGACGCCGGAACGTTCCCCCCGCGCACGGCGCCCGGCGGCGAACACATCTGGGGGACGACGATCGCCGGCTACGACGTGTTCTCGCGCGTCGTGTGGGGAGCGCAGACGGCGCTCGTGGTGATCGTCGTCTCGGTCGTGATGAGCCTGTTTCTCGGCGTGCTCCTCGGCGCATGGTCGGGCTACCTCGGCGGGTGGGTCGATCGCGTGCTCGTCGTGGTCTGCGACGCCGTGTACGCGTTCCCCTCGTTGCTGCTCGCCATCGTCAGCGCGATCATCATCTCGGGCGGACAATCGAGCCTCTTCGGGGGCATCATGGCGACCGCGATCTCCATTACCGTCGTCTTCATCCCCCAGTATTTCCGGGTCGTCCGCGCGGAGACCGTGCGCATCAAGCAGGAGGCGTACGTCGAGGCGGCACGCGTCGTCGGCGCGTCGACGTGGCGGATCATGATGCGGCACGTGCTGCGCAACGCCACGCGCAGCCTGCCGCTGATCTTCACGCTCAACGCCTCGGAGGCCATCCTGACCATCGCGGGCCTCGGCTTTCTCGGATTCGGCATCGAGCCGAGCGCGGCGGCCGAGTGGGGATACGACCTGAACCGCGCGGTCGAGGACGTCACGGCCGGCCGCTGGTGGACGGCCGTCTTTCCCGGCCTCGCGATCGTTCTCGTCGTCCTCGGCATCACGCTCGTCGGCGAGAGCCTCAACGACCTCGCGGACCCCCGCCTGCGCACCCGCCGGCGCCGCCTCGCACGAAAGGGAGCGCCGAAATGAGCGCGGATCATCTCGCCGTCGAGGTCACCGGCCTCGACGTCACGTTCGCCACGGACGGCGGCGCCGTGCACGCCGTCCGCGGCATCGACCTCGACGTGCGCGAGCGCGAGGTGCTCGCCATCGTCGGGGAGTCCGGCTCGGGAAAGACCGTCACGGCGCGCACGCTGCTCGGTCTCCTCCCCGAAACGGCCACCGCGTCCGGCGCGGTCGTCGTCTCGGGCACCGACGTGGTAGCCCTGCGCGGCGAGCGCCTGCGGGCGTTTCGCGGCTCCGAAGCCGCGATGATCTTCCAGGAGCCCATGACGGCGCTCAACCCCGTGTTCCCGGTCGGCTGGCAGATCGCGGAGGGGATCCGTTCCCACGAGAAGATCTCGAAGCGCGCCGCACGTCGCCGCGCCGTCGACATGCTGCGCAAGGTCGGGATTCCCGATCCGGAACGCCGCGCAAACGACTATCCGCACCAGTTCTCCGGCGGCCAAAAGCAGCGCATCGTTATCGCGCAGGCGCTCGCGCTCGGCCCGCGCGTCCTCGTCGCGGACGAGCCCACCACGGCGCTGGACGTCACGGTGCAGGCCGAGATCCTTGACCTGCTGCGGCAGGTGCGCGACGAGTTCGGCACGGCAATCGTCCTCATCACCCACAACATGGGCGTCGTCGCGGACCTCGCCGACCGGGTGTGCGTGATGTATCGCGGCGAGATCGTCGAGACCGCGCCCGTCGAGGAGCTCTTCCGGGCGCCGCAGGCCGAGTACACGCGCGCGCTCCTCGCCGCCGTGCCCCGTCTCGAGATCGCCGATCGCGCCTTCCGGGGCGGGGAGGACGAGGCCCCCGTCGTCCAGGCCCGCGCGCTCGAGATCGTCTATCCCGGGAGGTTCGGGGCCGCGGGCTTCCGGGCCGTCAGCGGCGTCGACCTGGAGATCCGGCCGGGCGAGGTGCTCGGGCTCGTCGGGGAGTCCGGATCCGGCAAGTCGACGATCGGTCGGGCGATCGCGGGTCTCACGACCGTGACGGGCGGTTCCCTCGATGTCCTCGGCGTCGAGATGAACGGCGTGCGCGAGCGTCAGCTGCGCCCACACCGGCACGGTCTCGGGTTCGTGTTCCAGGATCCCGCGTCCAGCTTCAACCCGCTTCTCACGGTCGGAGCCTGCGTCGCGGAGCCGCTCATCGTGCAGGGCGAGGCGCGCACCGTAGCGGAGGCCGAGGAGCGCGTGGTCGACCTGCTGGAGGCCGTTCGCCTGCCCGCGGACTTCGCCCGCCGATACCCGCACGAGCTCTCGGGCGGGCAACGCCAGCGGGCCTCGCTCGCGCGCGCCCTCACCCTCGAGCCCCGGCTCGTCGTCGCGGACGAGCCCACCAGCGCCCTCGACGTGTCGGTACAGGCCACGGTGCTCGAGCTGTTTCAGGACCTGCAGGAGCGCTTCGGGTTTGCCTGCCTGTTCATCACCCACGACCTGGCCGTCGTCGACCTCCTCGCGCACCGCGTCGCGGTGCTTCACGGCGGACGCATCGTGGAGCAGGGCGCGACCGCACAGGTCCTGGGCGCGCCGACGGATCCGTACACCCGCCGGCTCATCGACGCGCTGCCCGTGCCGGACCCGGTCCTGCAGGCCGAACGCCGGGCGGCTCGTCGCCCCTGACGAACGCGATCCGCGCGGGATCCTGGCGAGCGCCGGGCCCCGCGGGTATCTTCCCCTCTGTCCCCTTCGCCACCTCGACGGGAGTTCCCGCGTGAAGTTCCTGCAAAACCTCGGCAAGTCGCTCATGCTGCCGATCGCCGTCATGCCCGTGGCCGCGATCCTCATGGGGGTCGGAAACTGGATCGCGCAGACGCTCGGTGAGAACGTCGTGTCGGTGTTCCTCCTCGCGGCGGGCGGCGCCGTGATCAACAACCTAGCGCTGCTGTTCGCGGTCGGTGTCTCGATCGGCATGGCCGTGAAGTCCGACGGCACGTCCGCCCTCGCGGGGCTCGTTTCGTGGCTCACCGTGACGACGCTGCTCGCGCCGGCGAACGTGGCCGGGTACGTCGGCGTCGCGGAGGACACCGTCGACGCGGCGTTCGGCAATATCCAGAACGCTTTCACCGGGATTCTCTGCGGCCTAATCGGCGCGTTCGCCTACAACCGGTTCAAGGACACGCGCCTCCCCGACTACCTCGCCTTCTTCTCGGGGAAGCGCTCGGTGGCGATCGTGTCGGCCGGGCTGTCGATCCTCCTGTCCATCCTGCTGTTCTTCGCATGGCCGTTCGTCTATGCGGGGCTCGTCGCGTTCGGCGAATGGATCCTCGGGCTCGGCGCGTTCGGCGCCGGCCTGTACGGCTTCTTCAACCGGCTCCTCATCCCCTTCGGCCTGCACCACGCCCTGAACTCGGTGTTCTGGTTCGACGTCGCGGGCATCAACGACCTGTCGAACTTCCTCGCCGGGACGGGCGAGTACGGCGTGACGGGCCAGTACATGTCGGGCTTTTTCCCCATCATGATGTTCGGCCTGCCGGGCGCCGCGCTCGCCATGTACGTCACGGCGCGCCCCGGCCGGAAGAAGGTCGCGGGCGGCATCCTGTTCTCCGCCGCCTTCGCGGCGTTCCTCGTGGGCATCACGGAACCGCTCGAGTTCTCCTTCATGTTCCTCGCCCCTGTCCTGTACGTCATCCACGCCCTGTTCACGGGGATCTCGATGTTCCTCGCGGCCCTGTTGCCGACCCGGATGGGATTCGGCTTCTCGGCGGGCGCGATCGACCTCGGCCTCGGGTGGAACAACCCGATGGCCCAGAACCCGTGGATCCTCCTCGTCCTCGGCGTCGCCTGGTTCGTCATCTACTTCCTCGTGTTCACCTTCGTCATCCAGCGCTGGCAGCTCAGGACGATCGGGCGAGAGGACGAGGAGCCGGTCGACGCCGATGCCGGCCGCGCCGCGCCCTCGGGCGAGGACGCCTACCTCGCCACGGCGGATCGCTTCGTCGCCGCCCTGGGCGGTGCCGGCAACATTCTCGAGCTCGACAACTGCGCGACGCGGCTGCGGATGCAGATCGCGGATCCCTCGCGGGTCGACGAGGCCGCGCTCCAGCGCGCAGGCGCCGCCGGCACGATGCGGACGGGCGGCCGCTCCGTGCAGGTCGTGTACGGGCTGAACGTCCAGTTCGTCAAGGACGCCATGGAGCGCCTCATCGCCGGGGACGCCACGGCCCCCGCGCACGCTACGCCCGTCGCGGGCGACGCGGGTGACACCGGCGACGGGCCTCGGACCGCGACGGCAGCGCGGGTCGTCACCCTGGCGCAGCCGATCCCCGGCACGGTCCTGCCGCTCGGCGCGGTCCCGGATCCGACGTTCTCCGACGAGCTGATGGGGCCCGGCCTGGCGATCGAGCCCTCGGGCGACACCGTCGTGGCGCCGGCACCGGGTCGGGTCGGCCACGTGTTCGACACGGGACACGCGATCGCGCTCGTGCTCGACGACGGCACGGAGCTCCTCATCCACGTCGGGCTCGACACCGTCTCCATGCGCGGCGACGGCTTCACGAACCTCGTCGCGACGGGCGACATCGTGGACACGGGAACGCCCCTGATCCGGATCGACCTCGAGCGGATCCGCGCCGCGGGCCACCCGACGATCACCCCCGTCGTCGTGCTCAACGACGCCGCCGCCACCGTGGAGTTCCGCTGAGCGCGTCGGCCTATGCCCAGCTGCGCGACCTCGTCGCCCGGTCGTCGGCGCCCCTGTGGGAGCCTCCGGGCGACGAGGCGTTCGACGCGCGCGCGGCGCGGCCCGCGGCCGTCCTCATCCTCTTCGGGGTCCTCGACGCGCACCCTGCCGAGCGACCCGCCCGCCACGCGGCGGTCTCACGCGACCTCGACGTGCTCCTGCTCACCCGCGCGGCGACGCTGCGCTCGCACCCCGGGCAGGTGGCGTTCCCGGGCGGCCGGGTCGACGACGGCGACCGGGGTCCCGTCGACGCCGCGCTGCGCGAGGCCGAGGAGGAGACGGGCCTCGACCCGGCGGGGGTCGAGGTGCTCGGCCCGCTCGCCGACCTCGCGCTGCCGTTCTCGCGCCACCGCGTGACGCCCGTGATCGGCTGGTGGGCGGATCCGTCCCCCGTGTACGCCGTCGACCGCGCCGAGTCCGAGAACGTCTTCCGCGCGCCCGTCGCGGATCTCCTCGATCCGGCGCATCGCTACACCTGGGCGCTGGCGCGCGGCGGCGCGACCCACACCGGGCCCGCGTGGCGCCTCGACGTCGACGGCTCCCCGCGCCTCGTATGGGGCTTCACGGCGGGAGTCCTCGACCGCCTGTTCGCGACCCTCGGCTGGGAGGAGCCGTGGGATCCGACGCGGCGGATCAGCCTTCCGTAGCCCGATGCGGCAGGATGGCGGGGTGAGCGCACCCCCTCTCGGACTCCTCCTCGACGTCGACGGCCCCCTCGCCAGCACGCGGACGCGCACCGTTCGGCTGCCGACGATCCCCCGCGATCTCGTCGCCCTGGCGCAGGCGGGCTGCCCCGTTGTGTTCAATACGGGCCGATCGGTCGACTTCCTCGCCGAGCGGGTCCTCCCCGGGCTCGTGGACGCGGGCCTCGGCCCCGCCGACCCCGTGTGGGGCGTCGGCGAGAAGGGCGGCACCTGGTTCTCGCTCGCCGACCGCGGCGGCACCGCCGCCGTCGACGAGATCGCCGAGGACCCCGCCATGAGCCCGCCGCCCGCCGTCGTGGACGCCGTGCGCGCCCTCGTGGACCGGGACTTCTCGGACCTCGTCTTCTTCGACGAAACCAAGCGCACGATGATCTCCGTCGAGCACTTCGTCGAGGTTCCCGGCGCGACCTTCCTCGCCCGCCGCGACGAGCTCGCCGCCGCGATCTCGCGGATTCTCGACGACCACGGCGTGGCGGACGAGACGACCATTTACCCCACCGTGATCTCGATCGACGTCGAGCACGCGACGAGCGGCAAGGCCCTCGGCGCCCGCCGCGCGCTCGACCTCGTCGCGCCCCGCATGGATCCGCCGCGGCGCTGGTTCACGGCCGGCGATTCCGGGCAGGACTACGACATGGCCCGCTATCTCGACGCGCACGGGTTCACGGCGACACACCTCGACGTGCGGCCGACGGGCGACGTCCCGGACGTCTCTTTCGAGGTCATCCGCGAGGTCCCGCACACGCGCGAGGGCGATGCGGAGGACGACATCACCGCCCGCCACCTCGCCCGCCTGCGCGCCGAAGTCATCGCCTGACGGCCGGGCGGATCCGGTTGCCCGCCCACCGCGCCGCGCGCAAGAGCGCCCGCAGGGGCACGCCGATCGCGTAGGCGGCGCGGCCCGCGGCGCTCGTATCGGCGCGCCCCAGCGCGAGGCGCCGCTCGAAGGCGCGCCGCACGCGCCCCCCGAGCGCTGCGGGGCTCGGGCGATGCGGCAGGACGCCCTGCGCGCGCGCCCGCGCCATCTCCTCGGC
Source organism: Microbacterium sp. ZXX196 (assembly GCF_009709595.1). NCBI lineage: Bacteria > Bacillati > Actinomycetota > Actinomycetes > Micrococcales > Microbacteriaceae > Microbacterium > Microbacterium sp. ZXX196. The sequence goes on along the minus strand of NZ_WMEE01000004.1, from coordinate 188,816 downwards.
GCGCGCAACCCACGTGTCGCTCGCGGGGTCGTGGAAGTAGTTGTCCTCCAGCCACTCGGGCCGGGGCCGCCGGAACCGTCGCGCGACGACGTCCGCGGCTCCGGCCAGCAGGCCGGACCCGCGAAACACGACGTTGATGAGCTCGGGCGAGACACCGAAGTCGTCGAGTGCGATGACCGGGACGCCGGCGGCGGCGGCCTCGATCGCGGCGGTCGAGCTCACGGTCACGAGGCCCTCGGCCGCCTGGAGCGCCTCCGACATCGGCGCGTACGACACGACGAGGTTCGCCGGCGCCGCGCCGTGCTCGGCGACAAGGTCCGGGTACGCGTCGGTCTCGCGGTGGGTCTGGTGCTCCCCCGGGCGCCCGCGGAGCTTCACGACCACACGCCGATCCGGATCCGCGCGCGCGGCGTCGAGGAGGATCCGGGCCACGCGGCGGCGGTCCTCCGGCTCCCGGGGCACGATCGCCTGCGCGGCAAAGACGAGGTCCGTCCCGCCGGCCGGGGCGGATCCGCCGGCGCCCCGCGCGAATGGGAGCGTCGCGAGGGCAAAGTCCTGCGGGATGCCCCGCTCGCGCGCGAGCGCCGCGAACTCGCGCACCTCCCGGTGGGAGTGGAGGACGAACAGGTCGCAGCCTCGCCGAAAGTGGAGCGCGCGCCACGTCGCGGGCACCGAGATGCCCGGGAGCCCCGTCGCGATCGCCGCGCGCGGGAGTTCCTCGCGCACCGCCCGGGCCACCACCCGGACGACGGGCCCGCGGGCCGCGACGAGGACGACGTCCGCGTCGCGGCCCGCGTCGGCAATCTCCTCGAGGCGCGCGCGGCGCACGCGCCCGTGCGCGAGCCCGGATCCCGCGAGCGCCGCCGTGAGCTGCGCGTCGCTCACGACGAGCTCCGTCTCGAGGACGACGAGCGAGCCGTCGACCCGCGCGTCGGCGACCAGGGCGGCCGCCCACTTCACGTAGGAATCGGTGTCCGCGATCGCCGTGATCCGCAGGCGGCGCGGATCCGCCGTCACGCGCCGACGCGGCGCAGCTTGGCCTTGGGGGCCTCCTCGCCGGGGAAGACGCGCTTGACGCCGTCGCCGCGGGCCGTCTCGATGATGCGGATGTCGCGGACGAGCGTGCCGAGGCCGCCCGGCTCGAGCGACGCGGCGTGGTCCGAGCCCCACATGGTGCGATCCAGCGTGATGTGGCGCTCGACCGCGACCGCGCCCACCGCGACCGCCGCCAGCGAGATCTGCAGCCCGCGCTCGTGCCCCGAGTAGCCCACGGGGACCCCCGGGAAGCGATCGCGCAGCACGGGAATCATGCGGAGGTTCGCCTCCTCCGGCTCCATCGGATAGGTCGACGTGGCGTGCATGATGACGAGGTCGTCGGTGCCGAGCGCCTCGACGGCGCGGTCGATCTCGGCCATGGTCGACATCCCCGTGGAGAGGATGACCGGCTTGCCCGTGTCGCGGAGCGCGCCGAGGAGCTCGAGGTCGGTCAGGCTCGCCGAGGCGACCTTGTGCGCCACGACGCCGAGGTCCTCTAAGAACTCCACGCTCGGGACGTCCCACGGCGACGCGAACCACTCGAGCCCGCGCATCACGGCGTGATCGCCGACCTCGACATACTCGTCGCGGCCGAACTCCACCCGGTGGCGGTACTCGAGGTAGCTCATCGTGCCCCACGGCGTCTCGCGCGGCACGTCGCGCATGTGCTCCGGGGTCGCGATCTCGGGGGTGCGCTTCTGGAACTTCACCGCGTCGGCGCCGGCGTCCGCCGCGACGTCGATGAGCTGCTTGGCGAGCTCCACCGAGCCGTTGTGGTTGAGGCCGATCTCCGCGATCACAAACGCGGGCGCGCCGCCTCCGACCTGGTGGTTTCCGATGGTGACGCTCATGTGCGATCCCCTTTCTGTGGTGCGAGGGCGTCCCGCCTGGCGGCGAGGACGCGGTCCGCCACCTCGCGCACCGCGCCCGCGCCCCCGGAGCGGGTGAGCACGACGCGCGCGGCGGCGAGGACGAGCGGGTGGGAACCCGCCACGGCGATGGGCCACCCGACCGACTCGAGCGCCCCGAGGTCGTTCACGTCGTTTCCGACGTACGCGATGCGCGACAGCGGCACCTCGTGCTCGGCCGCCCACGCCGCGAGCGCCGCGGCCTTGTCGCGGGAGGCCTGGATGACATCGACGCCGAGCTTTGTCGCCCGCGCCGAGACGACCGGGTTCGTCTCGGTCGACAGGATGAGCACGGGAACGCCGGCGCGCCGGAGCAGAGCCACGCCCATGCCATCCGAGCGACTCACGCGCACGCGCTCCGATCCGTCCTCACCGACAATCGCGGTGTCGTCCGTGTGCACGCCGTCGAAGTCGGTCACGACCGCCGCGGCGTCGATCGCGCCGTCCTCGCCGTCGGCGAGCAGCCGGGCGAGGTGGAGTTCCTCGGTCGTGTCGATCTCGACGGCGAGGCGCTCGGGCACCGGAACGATCTCGGTGCGGCCGAAGAAGCGGTGGCGGGCGCGGCGAAAGCCCGCCGCGTCGAACACGTAGAAGGCGCCCGTCTCGATGAAGAGCGGATCCCGGTCCTGGCGTCGCGGGCGCACGTCGCGATCGTGGCCGACGGCCGTCGCGCCGCCGGGCCCATCGGCCCAGAAGAACGCGTACGACTCCCGCGCGGAGAACGCGCTGTCCGCGCCGCCTGCCTCCACCCGCTGGACGGCGTCGGCGAGCGCGCGCGGCGGAATGAACGGGCTCGTCGCCTGCAGGAACGCGACGGTGCGCGCCTCGTGCCCCGACGCCTCGAGCTCGTCGAGAGCGTGCAGGACGGCGGATTCGGATCCCGCGGTGTCCCCCGCCAGCTCCGCGGGCCGCCAGACGATCTCGGCTCCCCACCCGCGCGCGACGCCCGCAATCTCGGCGTCGTCCGTCGAGACCACCACCCGGTCGATCGCGCCGGATTCGCGGGCCGCGCGCACCGCGCGAGCGACGAGCGGGATCCCCCCGACCGGCGCGAGGTTCTTGCGCGGCACGGCCTTGGATCCGCCGCGGGCCGGGATGATCGCGACGACCTCGCCGGTCATCCGCGCGCCTCGGCGACGCGGGCGTCCGCACCGCGCTCGACGACGACGCATTCGGACGCCCTCAGCACACGGCGGAGCGTGGTCGCCGCGCTCGAGGGCAGCGTCACGATCTCGCGCGGGGTCGGGTCGCCCGCGAGCACCAGCTCGATGGGGAGGCCCGGCTCGACGACGCGGATCCGCGGGATGCTCCCCACCTCGGCGACCAACTCCCGCGGCTCGCGGCGGTGCGGCACGTACACGGCCCCGCCCGCCCGCGCCTCGGCCCGGATCCACTCCAGATATTCCTCGCGCGGCATGAGACCGTCGACCACGCGCGCGCTGCCCAGGATCACGCGCCCCGCGGGAAGCGGCCGCGCCGCGCGGGTGCCGCGCACCCACGCGAAGTCGTGCTCCTCGATGCGGGCCCCGAGGTCGCGCAGCGCGTGCGCGCGCTCCTGACCCAGCTCAAACGCGGTGAACATCGACACGCGCCCCGCGGCCGCGCGGAGGCGGATGAGGTCCATCGTGACAGGCGCGACCCGGCGCGCGAGCCCCTGCTCCGCTGCGCCGGGTCGCGAGAATGCGCGGGCGCCCGTGAGGGCATCCGCGAAGGAGACGGCCTGCAGGCCGTCGTCCAAGAAGGTGAGCGATCGGGGCCGGAGGATCGCCGCCGCGAGGCGGAACTGGCCCGAGAACCCGTCGCCGACGAGCCAGTGGTCGCTCCCGCGCAGCATGGCCCAGGGGATCCCGTAGAAGCCGGCCTGGCGCGCGAACGGCGCCCCGCGGGCCGTGAGCTCCGCCGCCGTTTCCTCGACCTGCGTCGTCAGCCGCCCGGCGACGTCGACCCGGGTGCGGTGCGCGCGGGCCCACTCCGCCGCGCCGATCATCTGCAGCGGCGACTCCACCCAGGCCACCGGTGTCGCGCGGTCTCGCGGCATCTGCCCTCCGAAGCTCGCCGCCGCGCGGTGCGGCGGATCCGTTCGGACAGCGTGCGCGGCGCGCGTGAACGGCGTGCGAGTCCCGGGTTACGCGCGGGCGTCGCGACCGTGAACGATCCGCGCCTCGGCCAGCGCCTCGGCCGCGCGCTCCAGCGCATCCGCCGCGCCGCCGGGTTCGGCGCCCGCCGGCCAGGCGTGGTCGATCGCCGCGCGCCAGACCCCCTCGAGCTGCACGAGGTTCGCGTGCGCGCGATCTGTCGCCACCAGCGGCGTCTCGCGGCGGTCCGCGGCGCCGGGGCGCCGCTCGGCCAGGCCCTTCTCCCGCAGGCCGCGGACGGCGGCCGAGACGTTCGGCCGTCGCATCCCGACACGGTCGGCGATCTCGCTCGGCGTCACGCCCGGGTGCTGGTCGATGACCCGCATCACGATGCGCTCGGTCGGCGTGAGGGTGACGATGTCCGGATCCGCGTCGTGCCGGAGCTCGAGCTCGCGCGAGATGGCGAGGATGGCGCGCGCGAGGCGGACGCGCGCGTCGTCGTGTTCCGGCGTCGGGAAGGAGCTCACCCGAGCAGTCTACGAAGCCCGCTAAACTAATGATGACTTCGTAACCATAAGGACACGCATGACGACCCCCGCACACACGGCCCCGACTCGCCGCGTCCCCCACGGCGTCACGACACCCCTCCTCCTCGTCCTCGCCCTGCTCGCGGCGGTCGCTCCCTTCGCGACCGACCTCTATCTGCCGGCGTTCCCCCAGATGACCACGGAGCTCGGCACCGACGCGACCGGGGTCCAGCTCACCCTCACCGCGTTCCTCGTCGGCGTCGCGGCCGGCCAGCTCGTGTTCGGACCGATCTCCGACCGCCTGGGACGCAAGGCCCCGCTCGTCGCGGGCGCCGCGCTCTTCGTCATCTCGAGCGTCGTCGTGGTCCTCGCCCCGAACGCCGCGATCCTCACCGCGGCGCGCGCCGTACAGGGAGTGTCGGGCGCCGCGGGAATGGTGCTCGGTCGCGCGATCATCTCCGACCTCGCGACGGGCCAGGCCGCCGCCCGCGCCTTCAGCCTCATGATGATCGTCGGGGGCGTCGCCCCCGTCGTGGCGCCGCTTGCGGGCGGGTTCCTCACCGGGCCCCTCGGGTGGCGCGGCGTCCTCGCCGTCGTGCTCGCGCTCGCGGTGCTCATGCTCGTCGCAGTGCTCGCCGTCGTGCGCGAGACCCATCCCGTCGCGCGGCGCGCCGCGCTCGCCGCCGAGCGCCCGGGCGGGGCGAGCCGGGAGCTGCGCTCGCGCGGCTACGTCGGATTCACGGCGGCGTTCGCGTTCGCGTTCGCTGTCATGATGGCGTACATCTCGGCGTCGCCGTTCGTCTACCAGGACATGATGGGGCTCAGCGAGACGCAGTACGGGCTGATGTTCGGCCTCAACGCGCTCGCGCTCGTCGTCACCAGCGCCCTCTCCGCGCGCCTCGTGGGGCGCTTCGGCCCGCGCGCGCTTGCGGGCGCGGGGATCGCCACGTCCTTCGCGGCATCGCTCGTGCTGCTGGCACTCGTCGCTACCGACGTGCCTGCGGGGTGGTTCGCCCTGCCCCTGTTCGTCGCGGTCGGCTCCCTCGGGTTCGTCTTCGGCAACGCCACCGCACTCGCGCTCGGGTACGTGCCGCACGCCGCCGGATCCGCATCGGCCGTGCTCGGCGCCGCGCAGTTCGGGCTCGCGGCCGCCGTGTCCCCGATCGTGGGGCTCGCCGGCGAAGACAACGCGCTCCCCCTCGCGCTCACGATGACGGGCGCGGGCCTCATCGCCCTCGTCGCCTACGGCCTCGCGCGGAGGGCGCCGCACGCAGCGGGCTGAGGCCTAGGCGCGCGGGCGGAGGCGGCCGGTGCGCGCGAACCACACCTCCACCGCGATCGTCGCGAACGGCGGGATCGCGCACGCGAGCGCCGCGAGCGTCGGCCACCATCCCCACCGCAGCCGGACCGCTGCCACGAGCGTGAGGAGCCCGTACGCGATGAACGCCGCCCCGTGCAGCGACCCGAAGATCGTCACGACCATCGGCGTCCCGGCGAGCGGGTACTTGATGAGCATGCCGATCAAGAGCCCGGCCCAGGTGATGGCCTCGACCGTTGCGATCACCGCCCACGCGCGACCGAGTGTTCCGATGCGGACGGGAGCGAGAGCCGTGTTCACCCCGCCATTCTGCCCGCCTTATCCTGACGGCCCGCCGGGATCCGCACCGATCACGCGGTCGGCACGCGCGTAGACGTTCATCGTGTCACCGCGCACGAAACCGACCAGGGTCATGCCCGCCTCCGCCGCGAGCTCTACGGCGAGCGAGGTGGGCGCCGACACCGCGGCGACGATGGGCACGCCCGCCACGAACGCCTTCTGCACGATCTCGAAGGCGACGCGGCCGGACACCATGAGCGCGTGGCCGCCGAGCGGGAGGCGCCCGTTGATCGCGGCCCACCCGAGCACCTTGTCCACCGCGTTGTGCCGCCCGACATCCTCACGCAGCGCGATCATGTCGCCCGTGGCGACGTCGAACAGCGCCGCGGCGTGGATCCCGCCGGTCTTGTCGAAGGCCGCCTGCGCGGCGCGGATCGTTCTGGGCATCGCCGCGATCGCCGCGGCCTGCACGCGCGAGGGATCCCCCGCGACGTCCAACGGCGAGGCCGTGCGCACGGCATCGATCGAGGCCGTGCCGCAGACGCCGCAGGAGCTCGTCGTGTAGGTCCGGCGAGCGGCGCCCGCCGGGGGCCGGGGCGCGTCCGGGGACAGGGTGATGTCGAGCACGTTGTAGGTGTTGCCCTCGCCGCCCGTCCCCGGCCCGCCGCAGTGAATCGCGCCCGCGATGTCGGAGGCGCCGCGAAGGATCCCCTCCGACAGGAGGAAGCCTGTCGCGAGCTCGACGTCGTGGCCGGGCGTGCGCATCGTCACGGCGAAGGCCTCGCCTCCCACCCGAATCTCGAGCGGCTCCTCGACGGCGAGCGCGTCCGGCCGACGCCGCGCGCCCTCGCCGACGACGACGCGCGTGACGGGGCGGCGCGTGACGATCCGCCCCACGTCAGCCCCGCGTCTCGAGCCGCACGACCACGGCCTTCGAGGTCGGCGTGCCGCTGACGTCCGCGGTCGAGTCCAGCGGCACGAGCACGTTCGTCTCGGGATAGTACGCGGCCGCGTTCCGGCGGGGCGTGTCGTACGCCACGACGCGGAAGCGCTCCGCGCGGCGTTCCTCGACGGATCCGTCGGGCCGCTCCCACTCCGAGACCATGTCGACGATCTCGCCATCGACGACGCCGGCCGCCTCGATGTCGTCCGGATGGACGAGCACGACCCGCCGCCCGCCACGGATGCCGCGGTAGCGATCGTCCTTGCCGTAAATCGTCGTGTTGTACTGATCGTGCGATCGGAGGGTCTGGAGGAGCACGCGCCCCGCGGGGATCCGCGGGTACTCCAGCGCGTTCGCCGTGAACATCGCGCGCCCCGAGGCGGTGTCGAACCGCCGCGCGTCGCGCGGGCCGTTCGGCAGGAAGAACGTCCGCCCCTTCTCGATGCGCTCCTCGAAGCGGTCGAATCCCGGGACGACGCGCGCGATGCGGGCGCGGATCTCGCCGTAGTCGCCCTCCAGCGCCTCCCAGTCGGCGCGGGGCGCGTTCTCCCGCCCGCGGAACAGGCGCGCGGCCAGCCGGGCGAGGATCGCAACCTCGCTCGGCAGGTCGTCCGCGGGCGGATCCAGACGCCCGCGCGAGGCGTGCACGGCGCCCATCGAGTCTTCGACGGTCACACGCTGGTCGCCGCCGCGCCGCGCGTCCCGATCGGTACGGCCGAGCGTCGGCAGGATGAGCGCCCGGCGGCCGGTCACGACGTGCGAGCGGTTGAGCTTGGTCGAGACGTGCACCGTCAGCCCGACGCGCGCCATCGCCTGCTCGACGACGCCCGTGTCGGGGGTCGCGCTGACGAAGTTGCCGCCGAGAGCGAAGAAGACGCCGACGTCGCCGTCGCGCATCGCGCGGATCGCGCCCACGGTGTCGAACCCGTGCGCCCGCGGCGCGGTGAAGGCGAACTCCTCGTCGAGGGCGCGGAGGAAGCCCTCGGCGGGCTTCTCGTAGATGCCCATGGTGCGGTCGCCCTGGACGTTCGAGTGCCCGCGCACGGGGCAGACCCCGGCGCCGGGGCGGCCGATGTTGCCCTGCAGCAGGAGCACGTTCACGACGTCGCGCAGCGTCGCCACGGAGTGGCGGTGCTGGGTCAGCCCCATGGCCCAGCACACGATCGTCTTCCCGGATCCGCGCACGCGCTCCGCGATGCCGCGCATGCGGTCCTCGGTGAGCCCCGTGGCGCGCTCGAGCCCGTCCCACTCGACGGCGGCCATCGCCCGCGCGTACTCGGCGAACCCGGAGGTGTGCCGGCCGACGAACTCCTCGTCGACGACGTCGCCCGTGTCCGCGTGGCGCTCCAGGAGGTGCTTACCGATGGCCTGGAACAGCGCCTGGTCGCCGCCCAGGCGGATCTGGACGAGGTCCCCGGCGATCGGCGTCCCGCCGAGGAGGACGCCGCGGGGCGTCTGCGGGTTGTCGAAGCGGATGAGCCCCGCCTCCGGCAGGGGGTTGACCGCGATGACGCTCGCCCCGCGGTGCACGGCCTTCTCGAGGGCGCCGAGCATGCGCGGGTGGTTCGTCCCCGGGTTCTGGCCGGCCACGATGATCAGGTCGGCGTCGTGGATGTCGTCGATCGACACCGTTCCCTTGCCGATCCCAAGGGTCTCCGTGAGGGCGGATCCGCTCGACTCGTGGCACATGTTCGAGCAGTCCGGGAGGTTGTTCGTCCCGAACCCGCGCACGAGGAGCTGGTAGACGAAGGCCGCCTCGTTGGACGCGCGGCCGGACGTGTAGAAGACGGCCTCGTTCGCGTCGGGGAGGGCGCGAAGCGCGCCCGCGACCTCGTCGAGCGCCTCGTCCCACGACACGGGCCGGTAGTGCGTCGCGCCCTCCTCGAGCAGGACGGGCTCGGTCAGCCGGCCCTGCTGCCCGAGCCAGTAGTCGTCGTGCGCGCGGAGCTCGGCGACGGCGTGCTCGCGGAAGAAGTCGGCGCCGACGCGCCGGAGGGTCGCCTCCTCGGCGACCGCCTTCGCCCCGTTCTCGCAGAACTCGGCGGCGTGGCGGCGATCCTCCTCGGGCCAGGCGCATCCCGGGCAGTCGAACCCGTTCTTCTGGTTCACCCGCAGGAGCGTTTGGGCGCTGCGCGCCAACCCCATCTGGTCGCGGGCGATCTGGAGCGCGTGCAGAACGGCCGGCACCCCGACCGCGCGCCGCTTCGGCGGCCCGACCTCGATCCGGGACTCGTCGATGTCTTCCGTCGGGGGCCGCGTCACCATGGCGCCATGCTAGATCAGCCGGAGCGGTCGGCGTGGCCGAGCGACTTCTCGGGGGCGATGATGTCGCGCACGCGCCGCTTCAGCTCGGTGATCTCCGGGAAGCCGCCGTCCCGCTTGCGGTTCCACACGCGCGCTTCGCCGATGTCGACGCGGAACACGCCGCCCGTCGCCGGGACGAGCGCGACCTCGCCGATCTCCTCGGGGAACGACTGGAGCAGCTCCCCCGCGTACCACTGCGCGCGCAGCTGCCACTTGCACTGGGTGCAGAACGTGATTTCGATGCGAGGATCGGCCATGCCCTCAGCGTGGCATGCCGCGAGCGGAATAGGATCCCCGCGGCGCGTGTTGACCCACGAGAACGACGAGACGGAGCCCCATGACCAACGATTCCGGCCGCCCCCTCGACATCGAGGTGTGGAGCGACGTGCTGTGCCCCTGGTGCTACATCGGCGACGAACGACTCGAAAAGGCGATCGCGGCCTCGGGCCGCGAAGACGACATCCGCGTGCGCGTGCGCGCCTTCCAGCTGGATCCCACCGCGCCGTCGGAGCCGCGCTCGACGGTCGCGTATCTCGCGGAAAAGTACGGCACCTCGGTCGACGAGGCCCGCGGCATGGAAGAGAACGTCCAGAAGCTCGCCCACGAGGAAGGCCTCGCGTACGAGGTCGAGCACGCCGTGCAGAACACCCTCGACCTGCTGCGCGTCGTGAAGCTGGCCGACACCTTCGGCGCCGGGTGGCGCGTCATGAAGGCGATGCAGGCCGAGCTGTTCGGCGGGAGCCCCGACGCCTTCGATCCCCAGACCGCGGTGCGGATCGCCGCGGAGGCGGACGTTCCCGAGGCCGAGGTGCGCGACGTGCTCGCGTCCGATCGCTTCGCCGACGAGGTGCGCGCCGACCAGGCCGAGGCGCAGGCGCTCGGCGCGCGCGGGGTGCCCTTCACCGTGCTCGACCGACGCCTCGGGATCCCGGGGGCGGTCCCCACCGAGATGTACGGCCAGGCGATCGCGCAGGCGTTGGGGGCCGGCGTTGCCTGAGCCGGAGGAGCGACCGGGCCTGGCTCTGTTCGCCGCGCCCGACGCGATGATCTGCGACGCGGAGACCGGGGTGTGTCACGTCCCGTCCGCCGCGGATCCGGGACCCGCGGCGGACTGACCGCCGGTCCTACGCGCCGGGCGCGAGGATCCGATCGACGAGGTCCGTGACCGTCACGACACCCGTCATGCCTCCGCCGGACGTCACGACGGCGAGCTGCTCCCCGCTCTGGCGCATCCGCGCGAGCGCGTCCGACGCGAGCGTCGTCCCGGCCATCTCGAGCGGATCCCGCACGAGCGCGGCCGCGGGGGCGCTCTCGTCCTGGTCGAGCGTGTCGCGCACGTGCACGACGCCGGGCGTGTCCTCGTCTCGCGCGACGAGGATCCGGAGGTGTCCCGAGGCGAGCGCGGCCTCTTGCACGTCGCGAATCGTCGCGTCGCGCGCCACCGCCGTCGCCGCGCGCCCCGCAACCATATCGCCGAGCGTGAGGCTCGGAAGGTCCAGGACGGCGGCCAGGCGCGCCTCGTGGCTCGCATCGAGGGTGCCGGAGGCGGCCGAGTGCTCAACGAGCTGGCGGATCGTCGCGGCGTCCTGACCGCCGACGGCCGCGCTATCGACGGGTTCGACGCCGCTCGCGCTCACGAGCCTGTTCGCCATCCGGTTGATCCAGGACAGGATCGGGTGGAAGACGCGCGCGAGCGCCCGAGCCGGGAGCCCGATCGTCTTCGCGGCGAGCTCCGGATGCGCGATCGCCCAGGACTTCGGCGCCATCTCCCCGACGACGAGGTGGAGGAAGGTCACGAGGAGCAGCGAGAGGACGAACGCCGCGGAGTCGGCGAACCAGCCCGGCAGGCCGACTGCGGCGAGCAACGGCCCCAAGGCCTTGTCCACGGCGGGCTTCGTGACCGCGCCCAGCGCGAACGTACACACCGTGATCCCCAGCTGCGCGACAGCGAGCATGATCGTCAGCTCGTTCATGCCGCGCAGCGCCGCGCGGGCGGCGGCGCTCCGGGGCGCGTCCTCCTCCAGGCGGTGCCGACGCGCGCCCAGGAGCGCGAACTCGATCACGACGAAAAACGCGCTCGCCGCGATCAGCGCCGCGGTCGCGGCCGCGGTCAGCCAGCCGTCCAACGCGCTCATCGCTCCCCCTCCGGGTCGGTTGTCGTCGTACGCTCGGCCCGGGCCCGGGCTGGCACGTGGTGGCGGAGCTCGAGCACCTCGACGCGCAGGACCCGCCGCGTGTGCGCGGCCGAGACGAGGTCGTCCGGGTCGGGCTCGAGCGGGATGTCGATCACGTCCCGCGCGGCGGGGAGGGCGCCCGTTTCGGCGATCAGCAGGCCCGCGAACGTCTCCGCCTCGCCCGGTGCGAACGAGGCGCCGATCGCGCGCTCGACCTCATCGAGGGGCGTCTCGCCATCGACGATCCAGCCGGATCCGTCCGCGGCGATCCCGGCCGGCGGAGAGTCGTCGTGCTCGTCGGTGAGCTCGCCGACGAGCTCCTCGGCCAAGTCCTCGACCGTCACGATCCCCGCGAACCCGCCGAACTCGTCGACGACGCACGCGAGCTCCGAGCGCGCCTCGCGCATGGCGGCAAGGGCGTCGGGGAGCGCCATGACGACCGGCACGACGACCGGGGCGCGCATAATGCCCGCCACGGGCGAGGACGGATCCGTCGCCGCGAGGACGTCGATGAGTTCCACGACGCCGACCGGCGAGTCCTCCGCGGACACGACGGGGTAGCGCGTGTGCCCGCCCGCCATCTCGGCGCGAGCCGCGGCGATCGTCGTGTCGGGCGCGAGCGTGCGCACGCGGGAGTGCGGGACGATCGCGTGCTCCACGTCGCGCTCGGGAAAATCGAGCACGCGGTCGATGAGCGTGGAGAGGTCCTCGGGGAGGTGCCCGCTCGCACGCGAATCCGCGACCGCGCGCCGCAGGTCGTGCGGGGTCGCGCTCGCGTCGACGTCGTGCACGGGCGCGATCCGGAGCGCGCGCAGGAGGAGGTTCGCGGCCCGATCGAAGACCGCGATGAGCCAGCCGAATACTGTCAGGTACGCGAGCGTGGATCCCGCGAGGCGCCGGGCGAGCGGCCCGGGGCTCGCGATGGCGAGATTCTTCGGGTAGAGCTCGCCGAAGATCATCTGCACGACGGTCGCGAGCGCGAGCGCGCCGATGGTCCCGACGGCGATACTCACCCCCGCGGGGATACCGGCGCCGCCGAGGAGGGTGCCGATCGAGGCGCCGATGAGGGGCTCGGCGACGTACCCGACGAGGAGGCCCGTGATCGTGATGCCGAGCTGCGCCCCCGAGAGCATGAACGAGGTGCGCTTCGTGACGGCGAGGGCGCGGCGCGCCCGCGCGTCGCCCGCCTCGGCCTGGGCGCGCAGCGCCGACCGGTCGACGGACATGAACGCGAACTCCTGCGCGACGAAGTAGCCGTTGGCAGCGATGATGATGCCGCTGAGAACGATTCCGAGGAGGAGGGTGAGGATCGCGGCGATCACGAGCAGATCACCGCCCGGCCGCGGGGCGCGCGCGGCCAGCGCGCGGAAAGAAAGGAGGTCGGACTATGGGACGGGCCGTCTTGCGACGACCCCGGGCTCGCGGACGAGTCCATCAGCGGTGTTCACTCTCCTGAGTACCGGGGCCCGCGTCCTTCGCGGGTCGCCGGGTGGATCGACTGTAGCAGGCGCCCGACGGGGCGTCCCCCAGGCCTCACACACCCTCGGCGAGGGACGCGACGATGTCCGCAGCCGGCGCCCGGACCGCCGCGCGGTACCCCGTCCCGGCCCACAGGTGGAGGGCCTCGGGGTCGCCGCTCGCGCCCGCCGCCCGGCGCAGGCCCCGCGTGAGGTGGTGCACGGCGGGGTAGGCGGCGGGAGCGGCGTTCCCGTGGCGGTCGGCGAACGCGTTGCGGAGCGCGCGCGCCGGACGGCCCGTGAAGGCGCGGGTGAGAACGGTCTCGTCGAACCGCGGATCCGCAAGCGCCCGCCGGTGCGTCGACGACGTGCCCGCCTCGTCGGCCGTCAGAAACAGCGTCCCGACCGCGACGGCGTCGGCGCCGGCCGCGCGGAGCGCGCGGACGTCGGGCGCGCCGCCCGTCCCCCCGGCCGCGACGAGGGGACGGGCACTCGACGCGCGCACGGTCCGCACGATGTCGGCCGTCGCCGCGTCCGTCGGCGTCCGTCGGGGGTCGAAGCAGGCGCTGTGCCCGCCCGCGCGCGGGCCCTGCACGACGAGCCCGTCGACGCCGGCCTCCTCCGCGAGACGGGCTTCGGCGGGCGTGGTCACGCTCGCGAGGACGACGGATCCCGCCCTCCGGAGGGAGGCGATGTCGGCGGCAGACGGGAGGCCGAAGGTCAGCGACACGACCGGCACGGGATGTGCGCGGAGCAGCGCGAGCTTGTCGTCCCACGCGTCGTCATCGGGCACGAGCGCGCGATCGGGGTCGAGCGCCACCCCGGCCCGCCGGGCGTCCTCCTCGAGCCGGCGCGCGTAGGCGCGCACCTCGTCCGCGTCGCACGGCGCGCCCGAGGGAACGAAGAGATTGACGCCGAACGCGGGCGCGTCGCCGCGCACCTCGTCGATGTCTGCCGCGAGCTGCTCTGCCGACCGATAACCCCCGGCAAGAAACCCGAACGCGCCGGCGGCGGACACCGCCCGCACGAGCTCCGGGGTCGACGGGCCCCCGGCCATGGGTGCGGCGGCGAGAGGGAGCGCGGCATCGAACGGCGTCATGGGTCACCTTTCCGTGGAGAGCGCGCGGGAGGCGCGGATCCATTGTGTCGCGGACTACCGTGGGCAGCATGAGGGTGCTTCCCGCGATCCGCGCCGCGCGCCGGGCGCCGCTCGTGCAGGTCGCGAAGTCGGCCGTCGCGACTCTGGCGGCGTGGGGGCTGTCGCTGCTCCTCATCCCCGACGGGCCGCCGCCCGTGTTCGCGGCGATCGCGGCGCTGCTCGTCGTCCAGCCGAGCGTGAGCCAGTCGATGACGAAGGCGATCGAGCGATCGACCGGCGTGCTCGTCGGCGTCGTCATCGCCTCGGCGCTCGGGCTCGCGTTCGGATCCGCCACCTGGGTCCTCATTCTCGCCATCGCCGTCGCGCTCCTCGCGGCGTGGGCGCTCAGGATGACGCCGGGAACGACAAACCAGGTCGGCATCAGCGCGCTCCTCGTGCTCGCCCTCGGAGCTGCGACGCCGGACTACGCGGTCGCGCGCGTCGTGGAGACCATCGTGGGCGCCGCGATTGGCTTCGTCGTGAACCTCGCGATCGTTCCCCCCGTAGCGGTCGCGCCCGCGCATCGGGCGCTGGACGGCCTGGGCGAGGAGCTCGCGGCCACGCTCGAGCGCCTCGCGGACGCGCTCGCCTCCCCCGTCGAACCGGCGCGGCGCGAGGAGCTGCTCCTGACCGCGCGCCTGCTCCGCCCGATGCGCGACCGGGCCGAGACGGCCATCGAGGACGCGCGGGATTCGCTCGCGCTCAACCCGCGGGGACGCCGGCACCGGCGCGAGCTCGACGAGGTCGAGCGGGTGCTCGAGACCCTCTCCCCCGTCGTGACCCAGGTGATCGGTATGAGCCGCGCCTTCTACGACCGCTACGACGACGCAATCAGCGCCGAGCCCGTGTTCGCCGATATCGCCGAACAGCTCCGGCGCGCCGCCCACGACGTGCGTCTGACGCTCCGCCGTACCCCGACGGCCGCCGCCGCGGCCCCCGAAACGACGACCGTCCCGGCGCTCACCCGCCCCTTGCGCGTCGTGACCCCCTCGGACGCGAACTGGATCCTCGCGGGCGCACTCCTCGAGGACCTGCGGCGGATCCACGAGGAGCTCACCGGCGACGCATAGCGGGATACCGCGCCACGGGAACACGGACACCGGATAGTCTGGCGCCCACCTACGCGCCTCGGATTCGAGGAGGCGCCGCACCGAGGAGGGATCGCACGATGAACGATCAGGTCGACGACGGCACCGGGGTCTCCACGCACTCGGAATGGGGTGCGGGCCACCCGCGCCTGCGCGTCTCGCGGGGCGACGAGCGATTCGAGCACGCGCTG
Source organism: Microbacterium sp. ZXX196 (assembly GCF_009709595.1). Taxonomy (NCBI): domain Bacteria; kingdom Bacillati; phylum Actinomycetota; class Actinomycetes; order Micrococcales; family Microbacteriaceae; genus Microbacterium; species Microbacterium sp. ZXX196. The sequence continues at coordinate 173,379 of NZ_WMEE01000004.1, read as the reverse complement.
GCGGACGACGACACGACGATCGGGTCGGCCGCCGGCAGCACACTCCGCCTGGAGGGGACCGACGCCCTGCACGCGACGATCACGCACGACGACCGGGACGAGTATGTCCTCACCCTGCACGGGGAGGGCGAGATGAACGCGAATCCCGACGCCGCGGGGACGCACCCCGGCGACCGCACGGAGACGCTCCGCACGGGCGCGCGCTTCACCGCCGGCGCGTGGGCGTTCGTCTACGCCCGCGACGAGTACGCCGACCACGGCCGCCCGTACGGCGGTCGCAACGGCGGCGAACTCTCGGACCAGCCCGAGCAGCCGGCCCGCCCCGACTACTCGGGCGGGCACGCGACGCCGCGCGAGGGCACGGAGCTCACCGAGCACTGATGCGGGCGGGGTCCGGTGCGGCCGGACCCCGCCCGACCGCGCAGGCGCACGAAAAAGCCCCCGGCGAACCGGGGGCTTCGTGGTGGACCCAGGGGGACTCGAACCCCCGACCCCCTGCATGCCATGCAGGTGCGCTACCAGCTGCGCCATGGGCCCATTTTGTTGAGTTGTTCGCCCTCGCGGGCAACTCAATAAGCTTACAACACCCGCCGGAGTCAGGCGAAATCGGCCTCGACCGACGGGCGTGTCGGCAGCTCGAACGGCACCGTCGGGCAGTCCTTCCACAGGCGCTCCAGGCCGTAGAACTCGCGCTCCTCGCGATGGAACACGTGCACGACGAGGTCGCCGAAGTCGCAGAGGATCCAGCGCCCCTCGGCCTTCCCTTCGCGGCGCAGCAGCTTGTGGCCGGCCTGGTGCAGCTCGCGCTCGATCTCGTCCGAGATCGCCGCGACGTTGCGCTCCGAGCGGCCCGTCACGATGAAGAAGATGTCGGCGAGCGGCATCGGCTGCGAGACATCGAGGGCGACAAGCTCCTCGCCGCCCATCTTGTCGGCGGCGACGGCCGCGATCTGCAGCATGTCCGAGGACGAGGCGTTCACTAGTTGAAGACTCCCATGAAGTAGGCGGTGGCGAGGCTCCCCACCACAACAATGCCGAGGACGCCGGCCGTGATGCCGAGCGCGAACACGAGGCCGCGGCCCTTCTCCGGCGCGGGGGGCCGGATCACGTCACCCGCACTCTTCTGCGTCGAAATCGCGGCGGACGCCGCGATCGGCGTGGGCGAGGAATGCGCGGGCAGCTCGCCGTCGATCAGGACCGCGTCGACCTCGCGGCCGTCGGTGGTGCCGAGGGCCGCACCCGTCGAGCCCAGCCCCTCGGGGAGGCGGTGCGAGCTCGTCATGATGATCGAGCTCGGGGACGTGGTGGCGTACTGGTCCAGCAGGTCGTCGAAGGATCGCGCCGCCGGCGCCGATGGGCCGCGCCCGATGTGCTCGCCGAACGCGGGGTCGAGCTTCGGCACCTCCGTGACGACGTCGCCCACGGTCGTGTCGGCGGGGGGCTCGTGCGCCTCCGGCGCGGCCGGCGCCTCGGTCTCGGCGAAGTACGCGCTCGCGTCGAACGCCACGGTCGGGGTCCCGGGCTCCTCGCCGGTCACGCCGGCAGGGTCCTCGTCGGGGCGGGGCGAGGACGGCACCTCGGTGACGACCTCGAGCTCCTCGGCGGGGTCGTCCGCCTGCGGCGCCTCGGCCGCGGGAGCCTCCTCGACGATCTCCGCCGCCGCGGTGGGAACGGGCGCGTCCTCGGTCCCCGCGGGCCCGGCGGCCTTCTCCGGCGTCTCGACGACGGATCCGGTGTCCGTCGTCGGGATGACGGGAACCTCGTTCGTCCGCAGACGGCGGATCTCCCGGCGCGTGAGCGGGCGCCGCTCCGAGGCCTGTTCCTCGGTCTGGGTGCTCGCGACGACCGCGGGTCCCGTCTGCGCGGCGGCCGTGGCCGCGGCGACGGCCTGCTCGCCCCCGTGGGCGCGCAGCTCTCGCAGCTCGCGCCGCGTCAGCGGTCGGTGCCCCTGCTCGCCGGATGTGCTCATGCCCTACTCCGATAAAGATGGTGTTTCGCGATGTACTGGACGACGCCGTCCGGAACGAGATACCAGACGGGCAACCCGCGCCAGACGCGATCGCGGCAGTCAGTCGACGATATCGCGAGAGCCGGGATCTCGAGGCGACTGACGCGATCGCGCGGCAGATCCCCGGTGTCCAAGACGTGCCCGGGGCGGGACACGGCCACGAAGTGCGCGAGCTCCCAGAGCTCGTCGTGGTCGCGCCAGCTGAGGATCTGCGCCACGGCGTCGGCCCCGGTGATGAAAAAGAACTCGGCGTCTGGCCGCTCACGCCTCAGCTCGCGCAGCGTGTCGACCGTGTACGTCGCTCCCCCGCGGTCCACGTCCACGCGGCTGACCGTGAAGCGCGGGTTGGACGCCGTCGCGATGACGGTCATCTCGTACCGCGCCTGCGCCGGAGACACCGCGGCCTTGTGCCACGGCTCGCCCGTCGGGACGAAGATCACCTCGTCCAGGTCGAACGACGTCGCGACCTCGCTCGCGGCCACCAGGTGGCCGTGGTGAATGGGGTCGAACGTGCCGCCCATCACCCCGATGCGAGGAGGCCGCGACGTGTCGCTCACTCCGGCGCCTAGTGCGACGAGTCGGCGTGCTCGGCCGGATCCGCGTGACGGTTCGCGACGTGGCGGTACGAGGCCACGACCATGCCGGCGACGGCGAAGACCGCGAGCGCGACGATGCCGTAGGGAAGGGTCTCGAGGGCCACGCTCTCGTGACCGCCGGTCTCGGCGACGACGCTCAGGGCGGCGGAGGCGAACTGCATCCTGACTCCGATCAAGAAGGGAAAAACTCTGCCTCACAGCCTATCGCGTGCGGCGGGGGCGACCGCTCAGGGTCGGATCTGGCCCGAACCGCGGCCGATCCACTTCGTGCTCGTCAGCTCCGGCAGCCCCATGGGGCCGCGCGCGTGCAGCTTCTGGGTCGAGATCCCGACCTCGGCGCCGAAACCGTACTCGCCGCCGTCCGTGAAGCGGGTCGAGGCGTTGACGTACACGGCGGCCGAATCCACCTCGGCGAGGAAGCGCTCGGCCTCGCGCACGTCGGCGGTCACGATCGTCTCCGTGTGATGCGTGCTGTAGCGCGCGATGTGGTCGATCGCCTCGTCGAGGCTCTCCACGACCTTCATCGCGACGTCGAGGCTGAGGTACTCGGTCTCCCAGTCCTCCTCCGTCGCCGGCACGACGTCGTTCGCGAGCGAGCGCACCGTCTCGTCGCCGTGGATCGTCACGCCCGCGTCCTGGAGCGCGCGCGCCACCTGCGGGATGAGCCGCTCGGCGGCCTCGCGCACGACGAGAATGGTCTCCGCGGAGTTGCACACGCTGACGCGGTGCGTCTTCGAGTTCACAGAGATGTCGCGCGCCCAGTCCTCGGGGGCGCTCGCGTCGAGCACGACGTGCACGTTGCCGGCGCCGGTCTCGATCACGGGGACGGTGGAGTTCGTCACGACGGTCTCGATCAGGCTCGCGCTCCCGCGCGGGACGAGGACGTCGATGAAGCCGCGCCCGCGCATGAGCGCGTTCGCGCCCTCGCGGCCGAACTCGTCCACCGTCTGAATCGCCTCGGGGGTGACGCCGACGGATTCCAGCGCCTGACGCATGATCTCCACGAGCGCCATGTTGGACGACAGCGCCGCGCTCCCGCCGCGCAGCACGACGGCGTTGCCGGAGCGCAACGCGAGCGCCGCGATGTCGACCGTGACGTTCGGGCGAGCCTCGTAGATCGCGCCCACCACGCCGAACGGCACGCGGACCTGCTCGAGCGCGATGCCGTTGGCCATCCGCTCGCCGCGCACAACCTGCCCGACCGGATCCGGCAGCGCCGCGACCTCGCGCGTCGCGTCGGCGAGCGCGGACACGCGCTCGGTCGTGAGCGCGAGGCGATCGAGCAGCGAGTCGCCGATGTCGTTCGCGCGGCCCCGCTCGAGGTCCTCGGCGTTGGCCGCGATGATGCGATCCGCGTGCGCCTCCAGGGCGTCGGCGATCGCCCCGAGGGCGTCGGCCTTCTGCGTGCTCGTCAGGCGCGCGATCTCGCGCGTGGCGCCCTTCGCCAGGGCGAAGCGGCTCTCGGGGGCGTCGGTCGTCATCAGTGGTCCTCGCCTTCGTCGTCCTGCAGGATGACGGAGATCGCCTCCGTCTTCGGGTGGGTCTCGACCGCGGGGGCGAACCACGTTCCCACGTGGTGCCCGGCCAGCGCGTCCGAGATGTTGTCGGCGCTCGTGACGAGCGCGCCGACGCCGTGCTCCTGGGCAAGCCGGCCGGCCGTGGCCTTCGTCGCCGCTCCCCCGGTGCCGACGCTGTTGACGACCTTGCCGCCGAACTCGTAGTCGGCCAGGTCGTCGTCCGCGGTGATCGTGTCGATCGGGCGGGATCCCTCGCGGTCCGGCGGCGCGGTGTACAGCGCGGTGATGTCGCTGAGGAGCACGAGCGCGTCGGCCTTCATGAGGTGGGCCACGAGCGCCGAGAGGCGGTCGTTGTCGCCGAAGCGGATCTCGTGCGTCGCGACCGTGTCGTTCTCGTTGACGATGGGGAGCACGCCGAGGGTGAGCATCCGATCGATCGCGCGCCGGGCGTTGCTGCGCGGCGTGCTGTTCTGCATGTCGCTGAGCGTCAGGAGGACCTGACCGGCGAGCACCCCGTAACGGTCCAGGCTCGACTGCCAGCGCCACAGGAGGACGTTCTGGCCGACGGCCGCCGCGGCCTGCTGGGTCGCGAGGTCAGAGGGCTTGCCCTCGCCGAGGTCCATGAGCGAGACCGCGGTCGCGATCGCGCCGGACGAGACGAGGATGATCTCCTGACCGCGAGATCGCGCCTCGACGATCGCGTCGGTGAGCATATCGATGCGCCACGAGGCATCGCCCGAGATCGACGACGAGCCGACCTTGACGACGATCCTCTTGGCGGTTGCCAGGTCCTGACGTGCGTATGCCGTCACTGGTTACCATCCATCCCTTCGTACGCGTCTTCCTCGCCGTGCCGGGCGAGGCGACGCTCCTCTTCCAGGGCGCGCTCGATGGTACGCGCGTCCTGTCTGGCCTTATATGCGTCGCGGCGCTCGTTCGTCGTGCGACGACGATTCCCGTCGAGGCGCGGATCCGTCCCTCGCGGTGCCGCCGTCAGCTCGGCGGCCGAGGTCAGGGAGGGATCCCAGTCGAACACGATCCCGTCGTCGTCGCCGATGACGACGGGGGATCCGGGCTGCGCGCCCGCGCGGATGAGCTCGTTCTCCACGCCGAGCTTGTCGAGGCGGTCGGCGAGGAAGCCGACGGCCTCGTCGTTCTGGAAGTCGGTCTGCTGGACCCAGCGCTCGGGCTTCTCGCCGCGGATCCGGAACATGTCGCCGTACGTGCCGCCCTCGCGCACGACGGTGAACTCGCGCTCGGCGCCCTTGGGGCGCACGATCACGCGCTCCGGCGCGGCCTCGACGGGGGCCGCCAGGCGCTCCGCCGCGACGACCTCGGCGAGGGCGAACGTCAGCTCGCGCAGGCCGCGGTGCGCGACCGTGGAGATCTCGAAGACGCGGTAGCCTGCCGCCTCGAGGTCGCCGCGCACGAACGCGGCCAGCTCCTCGGCCTCCGGCACGTCGATCTTGTTGAGAACAACGATCTGCGGGCGCTCGAGGAGCGGCTTCTGCCCCTCCGGCACGGGGTAGTTCGCGAGCTCGGCTCGAATCGTCTCGAGGTCGGACATCGGGTCGCGGCCCGGCTCGAGCGTCGCGCAGTCCAGGACGTGCACGAGCGCCTGACAGCGCTCGACGTGGCGCAGGAACTCCAGGCCGAGCCCGCGCCCGTCGGAGGCGCCCTCGATGAGGCCGGGCACGTCGGCGACCGTGAAGCGCACGTCGCCGGCCTGCACGACCCCGAGGTTCGGGTGCAGGGTCGTGAACGGGTAGTCGGCGATCTTCGGGCGCGCCGCCGAGATCGCCGCAATCAGGCTGGACTTGCCCGCGGAGGGGAAGCCGACCAGGGCGACGTCGGCGAGCGTCTTGAGCTCGAGGTGGACGTCGCCCTCCCAGCCGGGCGTGCCGAGGAGCGCGAAGCCCGGAGCCTTGCGCTTGGGCGAGGACAGCGCGGCGTTGCCGAGACCGCCCTGACCGCCCGGCGCGGCGACGAAGCGCATGCCCGGCTCGATGAGGTCGGCGAGCACCTCCCCCGACGGATCCTTCACCACGGTCCCCACGGGGACGGGCAGCTCGAGCGGCTCGCCCTGCGCGCCGGAGCGCATGTCGCCCATCCCGAAGCCGCCGTTGGCGGACTTCCGGTGCGGAGAGTGGTGGTAGCTCAGCAGCGTCGTCGTCTGCGTGTCCGCGACGAGCACGATGTCGCCGCCGTCGCCGCCGTTGCCGCCGTCGGGGCCCGCGAGGGGCTTGAACTTCTCGCGACGCACGGAGACGCAGCCGTTGCCGCCACTCCCCGCGTGCAGGTGCAGGGTGACCTCGTCGACGAACGTGACCATGGTGCCTCTTCTCGAAACGGGGCCGGGTGGCCCCATGATGCCGCGTGCGGGCGTGCGCCCGCTACGCGAAAAGGGGGCGAGCAGAAGCCCGCCCCCTTCCCGGATGCAGATTGCGTGTGATGCGCGCGATTACTCGGCGGCGGCCACCACGTTGACGACCTTGCGGCCGCCCTTGTTGCCGAACTCGACCGCGCCCGCCGCGAGGGCGAACAGCGTGTCGTCGCCACCGCGACCGACGTTGGCGCCGGGGTGGAAGTGCGTTCCGCGCTGGCGAACGAGAATCTCGCCCGCGTTGACGTCCTGGCCGCCGAAGCGCTTCACGCCGAGGCGCTGCGCGTTCGAGTCACGACCGTTGCGGGTGGAGCTTGCGCCCTTTTTATGTGCCATTCCTCAAGCCTCTCCGGATTACTTGATGCCGGTGACCTTGACGCGCGTGAGCTCCTGACGGTGGCCCTGGCGCTTCTTGTAGCCGGTCTTGTTCTTGTACTTCTGGATGACGATCTTCGGCCCGCGGAGGTCCTGGAGAACCTCGGCCGTGACCGTGACCTTCGACAGCGCGTCGGCGTCGGTCGTCACGTTGTCGCCGTCGACGAAGAGGACGGCGGGCAGCTCGATCGACTCACCCTCGGCAGCCTGGACACGGTCGAGCGTGACGATCGAGCCGACCTCGACCTTCTCCTGCCGGCCACCGGCGCGAACAACTGCGTAAACCACGTTGATACCTGTTTCCTTGGGGACAAACCCCGCGGGGTCCATCCGAATCTCTCGGGAAGTCTGGGGTGTCCCAGCACGTTGCTTGCGTCGCACTGGATGTGCGAGCGCGTCGGCAAGGCTTCTGTCGCGCCGCCAGTGGGAGAGCGCGCGACCGGGGACGCACCAACGGTTAACTCTACCCGATTCTCTCCCAAACCGGGAATCGACACGACCGGCGCGTCGCGTGGGTTGTATTCTTGTGCATATGACCGTTCTCGTCGACACCCCCATGTGGCCCGCGCACGGCATGCTCTGGTCGCACCTCGTGAGCGACACGAGCCTCGAGGAGCTGCACGCGTTCGCGCGCGCCCAGGGGATCCCGCGACGAGGATTCGACCTCGACCACTACGACGTGCCGGCCGATCGCATCGACGCGCTCGTGGCGGCCGGCGCGCGGCGCGTGAGCGCGGGCGAGCTGACCCGCGCGCTCATCGCCTCCGGGCTGCGCGTGCGCGCGAAGGACCGCCCGACGCGCTGAGCGCGCCGGGCGGCGCCTCACTCGGCTCGCCGGGCCTGGTCGTTCGTGACAGAGACGGCCGTGCCCTCGAGGGCGGCGGTCGTCACGCGCCGACGGCCGCGACCCTGACCCGGGGCCTTCGGCTCGGGCAGCGCGTCGAGGACGGAGTCGAGCAGCGAGGCGGTCTGGCCCGTGCCCGCGGCCGCCGTGGTGGATCCGCCCGCCGAGCTCGCGCGGCGACGGCGGGGCTTGCGCGCCGGCTTCTCGCCGTCTTCCGCGGCCTCGGCCCCGCGCGGACCCTCGGGCAGCACGAGCTGGTCGAGCGACGCCGGCGACACTGCGGCGGCCGGCGCGGCGGCCGGCTCCCGCGGCTCCTCGTCGTGCGGGCGCGACGAGGCGGCGATCTTCGCGAGCGCGGACTTCGCACCCTCGGTGTTCACGTGCGGGGCCGGCTCCTTCTCCGGAGCGGGCGCGTCCTTCTGCGGCTGCGCGCCCCGGCCCTTGCCGCCGCGCGAGCGGCGCGAGGATCCGGATCCACCCCCGGTGGACGACGCCGGGCGGTGCTTCGAGACCGGGTCGTGGTGCACGATCACACCGCGGCCGGCGCACACCTCGCAGGGCTCGCTGAACGTCTCGAGCAGGCCCAGCCCGATCTTCTTACGCGTCATCTGCACGAGCCCGAGCGAGGTCACCTCGGCGACCTGGTGCTTCGTGCGGTCGCGGCTGAGGCACTCGACGAGGCGCCGCAGGACGAGGTCGCGGTTCGACTCGAGCACCATGTCGATGAAGTCGACCACGATGATGCCGCCGATGTCGCGCAGGCGCAGCTGGCGCACGATCTCCTCGGCCGCCTCGAGGTTGTTCTTCGTAACCGTCTCCTCGAGGTTGCCGCCGGATCCGACGAACTTGCCCGTGTTGACGTCGACCACGGTCATCGCCTCGGTGCGGTCGATGACGAGCGACCCGCCCGAGGGCAGCCACACCTTCCGGTCGAGGGCCTTCTCGATCTGCTCGGAGATCCGGAACTCATCGAACGGATCCCCCTCGCCCTCGTACGCCTCGATGCGCTCGAGGAGGTCGGGCGCGACGGAGGCGAGGTAGGAGCTGATCGTCTCGTGCGACGCCTCGCCCTGGATGATCATCTTCTGGAAGTCCTCGTTGAAGACGTCGCGGACGATCTTCACGAGCAGGTCGGGCTCGCTGTGCAGGAGCGCCGGGGCGTTGCCCTTCTCGACCTGGCGGCCGATGTGCTCCCACTGCTGCGTGAGGCGGTTGACGTCGAGCGTGAGCTGTTCCTCGGTTGCTCCCTCGGCGGCCGTGCGCACGATCACGCCCGCGGACTCGGGGAGCACCTTCTTCAGAATCTTCTTCAGGCGAGCGCGCTCGGTGTCCGGCAGCTTGCGGGAGATGCCGTTCATGGATCCGTTCGGCACGTACACGAGGTATCGCCCGGGCAGCGAGACCTGGCTCGTGAGGCGGGCGCCCTTGTGGCCCACGGGATCCTTCGTCACCTGCACGAGCACCTTGTCGCCCGGCTTCAGAGCCAGCTCGATGCGGCGGGGCTGGTTGCCCGTCTCGACGGCGTCCCAGTCGACCTCGCCGGAGTACAGCACGGCATTGCGGCCGCGCCCGATGTCGACGAAGGCCGCCTCCATGCTCGGCAGCACGTTCTGCACGCGGCCCAGGTAGACGTTGCCGATGAGCGAGGCGTCCTGCGCGCGCGCCACGTAGTGCTCGACGAGGACCCCGTCCTCCATCACGCCGATCTGCGTGCGGTTCGGGCGGGTCCGCACGACCATCTGGCGGTCGACGGCCTCGCGGCGCGCGAGGAACTCGGCCTCGGTGACCACGGTGCGGCGGCGGCCGGCCTCGCGGCCGTCGCGGCGGCGCTGCTTCTTCGCTTCCAGGCGCGTGGACCCCTTGATCCGCTGCGGCTCCGTGACGACCTCAACGACGCGGCCGCGACCGCGGCCCTCGTCGTTGCCGTCACCGTCGCCGGATCCGCCGCGGCGCCGGCGACGGCGGCTCGAGCGGTTGCCACCCGAGGCACGGTCGTCGTCGTCGCGGTCCTCCTCCAGGGGGGGCAACGCCGGCAGGAAACGGAGGTCGGGTGCGTGGAAGGTCAGCGCCGTGGATACCTGCGAGACGAAGTCCGCGGGGATCAGGCCCAGCGAGACGGCGGTCGGGACAGCGGGCTCGGCCGCTTCTTCGGCAGCAGGCTCGCCGCCCTGCTCGGGCGCGTCCGGATCCGCGTCGGATTCGGCGGGCGCCCCGGCGTCCGGCTCCTCGGGCGCCGGCGCTTCCGCGGGAGCGGGCGCCGCCGCGGTCTCCGTCGTCGTGTCCGGTTCTGTCGTGTTGTCTTCGACCATCTCTGGCGAACTCCCTGTACGGGCGGATCCCCGCCCGGAAAAATCGTGCCGATGCGCCCGGGGCGCGTCAGCGGCTCTTCGGTCTGCGACCGGCCTTCTCGGCCCTCGTCGCGCGGAGCGTTCGTTGCTCCGAAGTCTTCTGCGTCGTCACGAGCCCGCGTCGTGCGCGGGCAGGCTACGCGAGTCATTATCCCACCTCGCCCGCGATCGGCGCACCCATCCGCTCGCGCGGCATGTTCCGGCCGCGCCGTCCTCAGCCTTCGGCGCCGCGCACAGTGGAAGAATCGGGAGCATGCAGAAGTCGCATCAGCGCCCCGTCGGGCTCGCCATCTGGCTCGTTCTCGCGGGCATCGTCGGACTGGGCGCGGCGTTCGCGCTCACCCTGGAGAAGTTCGAGGCCCTCGTCGACCCCGACCACGTCGCGGGGTGCGACTTCAACCCCATCGTGCAGTGCGGCGCGAACCTCGACTCGGCGCAGGGGTCCGTGTTCGGGTTCCCCAACCCGCTGCTCGGCCTCGTCGGGTGGATGGCGCCGCTCGTCGTCGGCATGGCCATCCTGGCCGGCGCCCGGTTCGCGAAGTGGTTCTGGGTGCTCTTCACGCTCGGCCTGACGTTCGCGTTCGGGTTCGTGTGCTGGCTCATCGCGCAGAGCATCTTCGTCATCGGGACGCTGTGCCCGTGGTGCATGGTGACCTGGAGCGTCACGATCCCGTCGTTCTACGCGGTGCTCCTCCACAGCGTCCGCATCGGGGCGATCCCCCTTCCCCAGTCGGTGCGGCGCCTCGCCGACACCCTGATGGGGTGGCTCCCGCTCATCGTGACCGTGTCCTTCGTCGCGATCGCGGTCATCGCCGAGCTGCGCCTGCACCTCTTGGCGTTCTTCTTCTAACCCCCGGCAGTGGCACAACGACGAAGGAGGGGCGCCGATCGGCGCCCCTCCTTCGTCGTCAGCGGCTCAGCCGAACCAGAGGCCGAGCTCGCGCGCGGCGGACTCTGGGCTGTCGGATCCGTGCACGAGGTTCTGCTGGACCTTCAGGCCCCAGTCGCGGCCGAGGTCGCCGCGGATCGTCCCCGGGGCGGCCGTCGTCGGCTCGGTGGCGCCCGCCAGGGAGCGGAAGCCCTCGATGACGCGGTGACCCGCCACGCGCGCGGCCACGACGTCGCCCGACATCATGAACTCCACGAGGGGCTCGTAGAACGGCTTGCCCTCGTGCTCCGCGTAGTGCTCCGCGAGGAGCTCGCGGGCCGGGGTGAACTTCTTCAGGTCGACGAGCTCGTAGCCCTTCGCCTCGATGCGGGCGAGGATCTGTCCGGTGAGCCCGCGGCGGACGCCGTCGGGCTTAATCAGGACGAGGGTCTCTTCCGTGGCCATGACAATGCCTTCCTATGTCGGGAGGGGGGCGCATCGAACCTATCGCGCGGATCCTATGCGCCGGGCGTGTCCGGCGCGTCGGCCTCCCGCCTCGTCGCCGCGACGCGGGCCTCGATGCGGGCGCCCCCGATCATCGCGAACGCCCACATGCCGCCGAACACGAGGGTGATGAGGAGGATCGCCGGGACGAAGAACGCGCCCGCCGCGATGACCAGCTGCAGGATCCACCCCAGCGCGCGCCCCCACGCCCAGCGCAGCGTGCCGCTCGTGGCCACGAGGAGGACGAGGAGGACCGACCCGGCCACGATCCCCCACCACGGCGCGATCGGATCCGGCAGGGCGCCGAGGCCGTAGATCACGAGGCCCGCCAGGAAGGCGACGATCGCCTCGAAGCCGAGGACGACGGATCCGACCTTCTCGGGCAGCGTGCGGTAGCGGCGCTCCCGGGGGCTCACGCGGTCCACCCCGACTTCCAGTCCTCGACGCGGGCCAGCGCGATCGCCTCGCCGCCGAGCACGACGGATCCGGCGATCACGACGGCGCGGCCCTCCTTTTCCGCCGCCCACGCGCGCGCGGCCTCGGCCGCCTCGGCGACGTCGCGGTGGACCGTCGGGCGCAGCCCCGCGACCTCGGCGGCGTCCGCCACCTCGTCGGCGGAGGCCGCGCGCTCCGAGTCGCTCTCGGTCGCGAAGAGGTGGCTCGCGACCGGCGCGAGCTCGGCCACGATACCCGCGAGGTCCTTGTCGGCCATGGCGCCGAGGACGACGCCCCACTCGGAGAAGTCGAAGGCGTCACGCAGCGCCGCCGCGAGCGCGCGGGCGCCGTGCGGGTTGTGCGCCGCGTCGACGAGGACGGTCGGCTGCGTGCCGACGAGCTGGAGGCGGCCCGGTGAGGCGACCTCCGCGAGCCCCTGCGTGAACACCTCGGCGGCGATCTTCTGCCCGCCGCCAATGAGCGACTCCACGGCCGCGACCGCGAGGGCCGCGTTCTCGCCCTGGTGGTGCCCGTACAGCGGGAGGTACTCCTCCTCGTACGCGCCCGCGAGGCCGCGCAGCGTCACGAGCTGCCCGCCCACGGCGAGCGCGTCGCGCTCGAGGGCGAACTCCGCCCCCTCGAACGCGATCGACGCGCCCCGCTCGGCGGCCACGCGCCGCAGCACCGCCTGCACGCCCGGCTCCTGCCGAGCCGACACGACGGCGGCGCCGGGCTTGATGATGCCGGCCTTTACCTCGGCGATCGCCTCGCGCGTCGCGCCCAGCCGCGCGGCGTGGTCCAGGTCGACGGGCGCGATCACCGCGACGTCGCCGTCCGCCGTGTTCGTCGCGTCCCAGGATCCGCCCATCCCGACCTCGAGAACGAGGACGTCGACCGGCGCGTCGGCGCACGCCACGAAGGCGAGCACCGTGATGAGCTCGAAGAACGTCAGGGGCGCCTGGTCGTCGGCGGCCAGCTCGGCGTCGACGAGGTCGAGGAACGGGGCGATCTCGTCCCACGCGTCCGCGACCTGCGCGTCGCCGATCGGCTCGCCGTCGAGGAGGATCCGCTCCGTGAACCGCACGAGGTGCGGGCTCGTGAACAGCCCCGTGCGCAGCCCGTGCGCTCGCACGAGCGACTCCACGATGCGGGCCGTGGACGTCTTACCGTTCGTGCCGGTGACGTGGACGACGCGGTAGGTCCGCTGCGGGTTGTCGAGATACTCGAGCAGGCGCGCCGTGCGCTCCAGCCGCGGCTCGACCCAGGCCTCGCCCGCGCGGGCGAGGAGCGCCTCGTACACCGCGTCGGCGCGACGCGCGTCGTCGGAGCCCGTCATCGCGCCGCCTCCACGCGCGCCACGCCGATGCGGATCTCGCCCGCGTTCGCGTAGATGCCGCCTGCGATCGTCTGCTCGAACTCTGCGCCCGCGACGCCCTCGTCGATCGTCCAGCTCGTGGCGAGAGTCTCCCCCGCCACGCCCGCGACGTCCCACGCGCGACGCACCGCGGATCCGTCCGCCTCGTCGGCGAACACCAGCTGCAGGCGGATCCGGTCGCTCACCTCGAACCCGGCGTTCTTGCGGGTGTCCTGCACGGCGCGGATCACGTCGCGCGCGAGGCCCTCGGCCTCGAGCTCGGGCGTCGTCGCCGTGTCGAGGATGACAAAGCCGCCGCCCGGCAGCGTCGCGATCGCCTCGCCCGCGGGCCGACCCGACGTGTCGAGCGCGAGCTCGTACTCGCCCTCCTCGAGCGCGATGCCGCCGGCCGTGACGACGCCGCCCTCCTCCGACCAGTCGCCCGTCTTCGACGCCTTGATCACGTGCTGCACCTGCTTGCCGAGGCGCGGGCCGAGCGCGCGCGCATTCACCGTGAGGCGCCGCGCGACGCCGTAGCGCTCGGCGGTGTCCTCGGCGAGCTCGTCGAGCGAGACCGCCTTGACGTTCAGCTCGTCGCGCAGGATGTCCTCGAACCGCGCCAGGCCCTCGGCGCCCGAGGTCACGACCGTAAGGCGCGCGAGCGGGAGCCGCACGCGCAGCTTCTCGCGCTTGCGCAGCGCGTTCGCGACGCTCGAGGCCTCGCGCACGGCGTCCATCGTCGAGCGGATATCGTCCGCGGCGGGGAAGTCCGCGCCCGCGGGCCAGTCCGTCAGGTGGACGCTGCGCCCGCCCGTGAGCCCCTGCCACACCCGCTCGGAGACGAGCGGGATGAGCGGCGCCGCAATGCGGCAGAGCGTCTCGAGCACCGTGTACAGCGTGTCGAACGCCTCGCGCGAGCGCGGATCCTCCGTCACGCCCTCCCAGAAGCGGTCGCGCGAGCGCCGGATGTACCAGTTCGTCAGCACCTCCGCGAAATCGCGCAGGCGGGCCGCGGCGGTCGTCGAGTCGAGCGCCTCGAGGTCGGCGCGCACGGTGTCGGCGAGCTCCCCCGTCAGCGCGAGGATGTAGCGGTCGAGCACGTCGGTCGACGCCGTCGACGCGGTCGCCTCGTAGCCCGCGGCGTTCGCGTACGTCGCGAAGAAGTACCACGAGTTCCACAGCGGCAGGAGGAACTCCCGCACGCCCGAGCGGATCCCCTCCTCCGTCACGACGAGGTTCCCGCCGCGCAGGACGCTGGAGGACATGAGGAACCAGCGCATGGCGTCGGAGCCGTCGCGGTCGAAGACCTCGTTGACGTCGGGATAGTTGCGCAGTGACTTCGACATCTTCTGCCCGTCGCTGCCGAGCACGATGCCGTGGCAGGAGACGCCCGTGAACGCGGGGCGGTCGAACAGGGCGCCCGAGAGGACGTGCATGACGTAGAACCAGCCGCGCGTCTGGCCGATGTACTCCACGATGAAGTCGGCCGGGGCGTGGGCGTCGAACCATTCCTTGTTCTCGAACGGGTAATGCACCTGCGCGAACGGCATGGACCCCGAGTCGAACCACACGTCGAACACGTCCTCGATGCGGCGCATCGTCGAGCGGCCCGTCGGGTCGTCCGGGTTCGGGCGGGTCAGGTCGTCGATGTAGGGCCGGTGGAGGTCCACCTCGCCGTCCGCGTTGCGCGGCAGGCGCCCGAAGTCGCGCTCGATCTCGGCGAGGGATCCGTACGCGTCGACGCGGGGGTAGTTCGCGTCGTCCGACTTCCAGACGGGGATCGGGGAGCCCCAGAAGCGGTTGCGGCTGATCGACCAGTCGCGCGCGCCCTGGACCCACTTGCCGAACTGACCGTGCTTGACGTTCTCCGGCGCCCACTCGATCTGCTCGTTGAGCTCGACGAGGCGGTCCTTGACGTCGGTGACGCGCACGAACCAGCTCGAGACGGCCTTGTAGATCAGGGGGTTCCGGCAGCGCCAGCAATGCGGGTAGCTGTGGACGTAGGACTGCAGCCGCAGCAGGCGCCCGTCGGCCCGCAGCAGGCGCACGATGTCCATGTTCGCGTCGAGCCACAGCTTCCCCGCGACGTCTGGAACGATGTCGAGGAACCGGCCGTCCTCGCCGACCGAGACGATCGTCGGGATCCCGGCGGCGTCGTTCAGGCGCTTGTCGTCCTCACCGAACGCGGGCGCCTGGTGGACGACGCCCGTGCCGTCGGCCGTCGTGACGTACCCGTCGACGAGCACACGCCACGCCTTCTCCGTCCCCCACGCCTCGGTGTCGGTGAAGTAGTCGAACAGCGGCTCGTAGGTGACGCCCTCCAGCTCGGATCCGCGGATCCGCTGCGTCACCGCCGCAAGCGCGTCGCCCGGCTCGGCGTACCCGAGGTCCTTCGCGTAGCCCGCGAGGAGGTCCTCAGCGAGGAGGACGCGCGCGGCGCCCAGCCCCTCTGCTGCCCCTTCCGGGCCGACCGGCACGACGACGTAGGTGATGTCGGGGCCGACCGCGAGCGAGACGTTGGTCGGCAGTGTCCACGGGGTCGTCGTCCACGCGAGCGCCGCGACGCCCGTGAGGCCGAGCTCCTGGGCGCGCTCGCCCGTGAAGGGGAACGCGACGGTGACCGACGGATCCTGCCGGTCCTTGTAGACGTCGTCGTCCATGCGCAGCTCGTGGTTGGACAGCGGCGTCTGGTCGCGCCAGCAGTACGGCAGGACGCGATACCCCTCGTACGCGAGCCCCTTGTCGAAGAGCTGCTTGAACGCCCACAGGACGCTCTCCATGTAGGTCGCGTTCAGCGTCTTGTAGCCGCGCTCGAAGTCGACCCAGCGGGCCTGGCGGGTGACGTAGTCCTCCCAGTCGCGGGTGTAGGTCAGCACCGACTCGCGCGCCTTCGCGTTGAACGCGTCGATGCCCATGGCCTCGATCTCGCTCTTTTCGGTGATCCCGAGCTGCTTCATCGCCTCGAGCTCGGCGGGAAGGCCGTGCGTGTCCCACCCGAACACCCGGTCGACCTTCTGGCCGAGCATCGTGTGGAACCGGGGGAAGAGGTCCTTCGCGTAGCCGGTGAGGAGGTGGCCGTAGTGCGGCAGGCCATTGGCGAACGGCGGGCCGTCGTAGAAGACCCACTCGTCGGCGCCCTCGCGCTGGGCGATCGAGGCGCGGAAGGTGTCATCCTCGGCCCAGAAGTCGAGGATGCCCCGCTCGATGTCGGGGAAGCGCGGCGATGGCGTGACGGGCTCGGCGGCGGGGCCGAAGGCGCTCAGGGGGTAGGTCATCTCTCTCCAGCAGTTCGGTTTCTGCGAACTGCGGGGACGACCTCTCGGCCGCGGTACCACCCCGCGTTGCGCCCGGCGACGGACGCCCCTCTCACTGCGGCTGTGACGGGCCTGCCCCGCGCGGGTCTAATGAGCCCCCGAAGGGACCGTTCTTCCGCGAGCTCCCCGGTGATGGCCGGATCCGCACTTTGTCTCCTCATTCTAGCCCCGAAACCTCTCTTTTTCACCGCCGGACTATGCTGGCGGCAATGCGAGCAGACACCCGACCCACGCGCCCTTACGAAAACATCGCCGTGATCGGCGGTGGCGCCTGGGGCACGGCTCTCGCCGCCGTCGCCGCCCGCGCGGACCGCGAGGTGCGCCTGTGGCTCCGCGACGCCGCGCTCGCGGCTGACATCGCGGCGGGCCGCGGAAACACGCGGTACCTCGAGGGCATCGAGCTGCCGCCGGGGATCCGGCCGACGACCGATCTCGACGCGGCGCTCGCGGGCGCCGACGCGGTCCTCCTCGTCACGCCGTCGACGACGATCCGCGACATGGCCGGCCGCATCGGCGACATCGCGGATCCGGGGGTGCCGATCTTCGTGTGCGCCAAGGGCATCGAGGCGGGCACGGGCCTGCTGATGAGCGAAGTGGCCGCCGAGGCCGCCCCGGGGCGCGCGATCGGCACCGTGACCGGCCCCACCTTCGCAACCGAGACCGCCGCGGGCGACCCGACGGCGGTCACCGTCGCGTGCACGTCGGGCGTCCGCGTGCCGCCGGCGGACCGCGCCGCGACGCGGATGGCGCTCTCGCTCGCGACGGGGGCGTTTCGCCCCTACGTCTCCGACGACATGCCGGGCGTGGAGGTGGGTGGCGCTGTGAAGAACGTCATCGCGATCGCGTGCGGGATCCTCGAGGGGGCGGGCTTCGGCGAGAACTCGCGCGCCGCGATCATCACCCGGGGCCTCGACGAGATGAAGGAGCTCGCGGTCAAGCTCGGCGGCACGCGCGAGACGGTCACGGGCCTCGGCGGTCTCGGCGACCTCATGCTGACCTGCTCCTCGCGCCAGTCGCGCAACTTCTCTTACGGGTTCCAGCGCGGGCAGGGCCTGCGCGACGACGAGGTCTTCGGCGGACGCCCCGTGGTCGTGGAGGGCCGCCACAACGCCGTCACCGTCACGGACCTCGCGCGCCTGCTCGGCATCACGATGCCGATCAGCGAGATGGTGCGCTCGATCGTCGCCGACGGAAAGCCCATCGGCGACGCCTTCGCGACCTACTGGGCCGCACCGATCCGCGCGGAACCTCGCGCACTCGACCTGGAGATCGCGCACCCCGCGGTCGAGGCCGTCACGAAGCGATTCGAGGACCTGAACGCATGACCTCCCCCGCCGACTGGACCTTTGTCCTCGCCACCGACCTCGACGGCACGTTCCTCGGCGGCAGCGCCGCCCAGCGCGAGGAGCTCTACGACTGGATCCGGCGTCACCGCGACGAGGTCGGGCTCGTGTTCGTCACGGGGCGCGACCCCGAGTACATCGAGGCGCTCTGCGGGGACGGCGCCGACGCCTGGCGCGGCGACCGCGTCGTCGCGCCGTGGCCCGACTTCGTCGTCGGCGACGTCGGGACGACCATCGCGGGGGTCCAGGGCGGTCGGGTCGTCCCCCTCGACGACCTCGAGGCGCACATCCGCGACGCGTGGGACGACCGCGGCGAGTGGATCCGCGAGGTGCTCCGGGACGCGCCCGGGCTCGTCGAGCAGGACACGACCTTCCGCCACCGCGTCTCCTACCACTGGGATCCGGACGCCTACGACCCGGAGAGCGTCCGGCCCCTCGAGGAGGCGGGGCTGGACGTGCTCATCTCGCACGGGTGCTATCTCGACGTGCTCCCGGGCGGGGTCTCGAAGGGCCCCTCGCTCATGCGCCTGATCGCGCAGCTCGGCATCGATGCCGAGCGGGTGCTCGTCGCGGGCGACACGCTCAACGACCTCACGATGTTCCAGACCGGCCTCGCCGGCGCCGTGGTCGGCGGCGCCGAGCAGGTCCTCCTCGACGCGACCCGCGACCTCCCCCGCGCGCTCCAATGCTCGCTTCCCGGGGCCGCCGGCATCGCCGAGGCCATCCGCGCGTTCGCGTTGCATCCCGATCCCCCACAGGAGCTCACGTCATGACTGCCAAGACCGAAAAGAGCGACCTCGTCGTCGTCTACCACCGTCAGCCCTACGAGGAGGTCACCCTCGAGGACGGCACGACCGAGCTTCGCGAGAACTCCAGTCCCAACGGCATCGTCCCCACCATCAAGGGCGTCATGGGCCGCATGGAGTCGGCGGCCTGGGTGGCGTGGAAGCAGACCGAGACGCCCGAGGACCCGCAGTTCGAGCAGATCGTCGAGATCGACGACAGCTACGGGTCGTACCGCGTGAACCGCCTGCCGCTGACCGAGCACGAGGTGTCGAGCTTCTACCACCTCACGTCGAAGGAGGCGTTCTGGCCGATCCTGCACGGCTTCAAGGAGCGCTATAACTACGACCCGGTCGACTGGGAGACCTTCCGGTCGGTGAACCGCAAGTTCGCCCAGGCCGCGGCGGACGCCGCGAGCGACGACGCGGTCGTGTGGATCCACGACTACAACCTGTGGCTCGTGCCCGGGTTCCTCCGCGAGATCAAGCCGTCGGTGAAGATCGCGTTCTTCCACCACACGCCCTTCCCCGCCTCCGGCATGTTCAACGTGCTCCCCTGGCGCGAGGAGATCGTGCGCTCGCTCCTCGAGTGCGACTCGGTCGGGTTCCACATCCCCCGCTACGCGCAGAGCTTCGTCTCGGTCGCCCGCTCGCTCACGTCAGCGCGCACGATCGCCGATCAGCCGACGGATCCGGACATGTCGCCCCGCGGCGACGCGCTCAGCGAGCGCTGGACGCCGACGCTCATGGAGCACCACGGGCACCTCATCCACATCGAGACGAACCCCGTGGGCGTCAACGACGCGTACGTGACGGAGCTCACCGAGCGCGAGGGCTTCGCCGAGCGGGTGCAGGAGATTCGCGACTGGGTGGGCGATGCCGCGATGATCCTCTCGGTGTCGCGCACCGACTACACGAAGGGCAACATCGAGCAGCTCGAGACTTTCGAGCGCCTCCTCCAGCGCCGCCCCGAGCTGCGCGGGAAGGTGCGCCTGATGCTCGTGTCCGTGGGCGCGAACCGCAACATGGCGGCCTACGACGAGGTGCAGCAGAAGATCGAGGAGCTCACGGGCCGGATCAACGGCACCCACGGATCCTTCGAGTGGCAGCCCGTCTCGCTCGTGTCGACCGCGATCCCGATGGACGAGCTCGTCGCGTACTACCGCGCGGCCGACGTGTGCTCGATCACGCCGATCGCCGACGGCTTGAATCTTGTCGCGCCCGAGTACTGCATCGCCCAGGGCGAGGAGGGAACCGGCGCGCTGATCCTCTCGGAGTTCGCCGGCTGCGCCGTGCTGCTCGAGGGCCAGATCCCCGTGAACCCCTTCAGCTACAAGGCGATGGACCGCGCGCTCGACGCGGCGCTCGCGATGAGCGAGGAGGGGCGGCGCGAGCGCATGCGCGACCTCGTGCGCTCCTCGAAGCGGTGGAACATCACGGCGTGGTCGGACGCGACGATGAAGCTGTTCCGCGCGCTGCGCCGCGGCGAGAAGCCCGAGATCACGCCATCGGCCGCGCTCGCGAGCGACCGCACGAGCGAGATCCCGGTCATCTCGGCCGCCGACACGTCCGTCGGCTGACCGACCGCTCGATGATCCGCGGATCCGCGTACGCGTCCCAGACCTGCTGCGGGGGCGTACGCGGAGTCGGCGACGATCGTCGTCGTGAGCGCGTCGTGATCGGTGTCGATCGAGGTGATGGGCATCGGTTCACCCCTTCATATCGTCGAGGAGGGCGTCGAGCCGCGAGTCCCGCGCCCGCCACAGTCTTCGTAGGTCGCGAGCAGCCGCTGCGCGCGCCGGATCCGCTCCGGCTCTCCCCGCACCACGCGCTCCCGGCCCCGCGGGGTCTTCGACACGAGCCCCGCCTCCTCCAGGACCGCGATGTGCTTCTGCACGGCGGCGAAACTCATGTCGTACGCGGCCGCCAGCTGGCTGACGGACGCGCTGTCGGTGAGGGTGCGCCGCACCGCGCGCGCTCGGCGCGCGCTTGTAGACTGACCCCAAACCCCACATCAGGCACGCAGACACCGTGCCGCCCATAGCGCCGCTAGGAGTTCCACGCATGGCAGACATCCCCGACAAGCCCAAACTCGAGGGGCTCGAGGCGAAGTGGGGTGAGCGCTGGGAGGCCACGGGCACCTACCGCTTCGACCGCACCGCCGCCGAGGCCTCGGGGCGCGCCGGCGTCTACTCGATCGACACGCCGCCGCCGACCGCGTCGGGATCCCTGCACATCGGCCACGTCTTCAGCTACACGCACACCGACGTCAAGGCCCGCTTCGAGCGCATGCGCGGCAAGAACGTGTTCTACCCGATCGGGTGGGACGACAACGGCCTCCCGACCGAGCGCCGCGTGCAGAACTACTACGGCGTCCGCTGCGACCCCTCGCTCCCCTACGACGCCGACTTCGTCCCGCCCTTCGAGGGCACGACGAAGAACATCAAGGCCGCCGACCAGGTGCCGATCAGCCGCCGCAATTTCACCGAGCTGTGCGAGAAGCTCACGGTCGAGGACGAGGCGAAGTTTGAGGAGCTCTGGCGCCAGCTCGGGCTCTCGGTCGACTGGACCCAGAACTACCGCACGATCTCCGACGAGACGATCCGCACGAGCCAGGCCGCGTTCCTCGCGAACGTCGAGCGCGGCGAGGCCTACCAGGCCCTCGCGCCGACGCTTTGGGACATCGACTTCCGATCCGCCATCGCGCAGGCCGAGCTCGAGGACCGCGAGCGCCCCGCCGCGTACCACCGGCTCGCCTTCCACAAGACCGACGGATCCGGCGACATCCTCATCGAGACCACGCGCCCCGAGCTGCTCGCCGCGTGCGTCGCGCTCGTGGCCCACCCCGACGACGAGCGCTACCAGCCGTTCTTCGGTCAGACCGTCACGACGCCGCTGTTCGGCGTCGAGGTGCCCGTCCTGTCGCACCCGCTCGCCCAGCCCGACAAGGGATCCGGCATCGCGATGATCTGCACGTTCGGCGACATGAACGACATCATCTGGTGGCGCGAGCTCGACCTTCCGAACCGCACGATCATCGGCAAGGACGGCCGCGTCCTCGCCGACGCCCCCGACGTCATCGCCTCCGAGGCGGGGATCACGGCGTACGCGGAGCTCGCCGGCAAGACGGTCTTCAGCGCGCAGAAGCGCATCGTCGAGCTCCTGGAAGCCTCGGGCGAGCTCGTCCACACGGGCGCGCAGTTCACGCACCCCGTGAAGTTCTTCGAGAAGGGCGACCGCCCGCTCGAGATCGTCTCGACCCGCCAGTGGTACATCCGCAACGGCGCGCGCGACGAGAAGCTCCGCAACGAGCTGATCTCGCTCGGCCAGCAGGTCGAGTTCCACCCGGAGTTCATGCGCGTGCGCTACGAAAACTGGGTGGGCGGCCTCACCGGCGACTGGCTCGTGTCCCGCCAGCGGTTCTTCGGCGTGCCGATCCCCGTCTGGTACGGCCTCGACGAGAACGGCGCGCGCGACTACGACCGCGTGCTCCTCCCCGACGCCGCCTCGCTCCCGGTCGACCCGTCCAGCGACGTTCCTCCGGGCTTCACGGAGGACCAGCGCGGCGCCGCGAACGGTTTCGAGGCCGAGACCGACGTGTTCGACACGTGGGCCACGAGCTCTCTCACGCCGCAGCTCGCGGGCCGCTGGGGCACGAACGACGGCCTCTGGGACCTCGTCGCGCCGTTCGACGTCCGCCCGCAGGGCCAGGACATCATCCGCACCTGGCTCTTCTCGACGATGCTGCGCAGCGCGCTCGAGGACGGCCGCGCCCCCTGGCGCCACGCGTCGATCTCGGGCTTCATCGTGGATCCCGACCGCAAGAAGATGTCCAAGTCGAAGGGCAACGTCGTCACGCCCGCCGACATCCTCGACCAGCACGGATCCGACGCCGTCCGCTACTGGGCGGCCTCCAGCCGCCTCGGCACGGACGCGGCGTTCGACCCGCAGAACCCGACCCAGATCAAGATCGGCCGCCGCCTGGCGATCAAGGTCCTCAACGCGGCGAAGTTCGCGCTCGGATTCGACGCCCCGGACGACGCCGAGATCACCGATCCGCTCGACCTGTCGATGCTCGCGACGCTCGACGGCGTGGTCGCCCAGGCGACCGCGTCGCTCGACGCGTACGACCACGCCCGGGCGCTCGAGGTGTCGGAGGCGTTCTTCTGGACGTTCTGCGACGACTACCTCGAGCTCGTCAAGGAGCGCGCCTACGCGGGCGGCGCGGCGGGCGCGTCCGCCGCCGCTGCCCTGCGCACCGCGCTGTCAACCGTGCTGCGGCTCCTCGCCCCCGTCGTGTCGTTCGCGGCCGAGGAGGCCTGGAGCTGGTTCCAGGACGGATCCGTGCACCGCGCCTCGTGGCCGGTCCCGAGCGACCTCGGCGGCGATCCCGCCGTCCTCCAGGCCGCGTCGCAGGCGCTCATTGGGATCCGCCGGGCGAAGACCGAGGCGAAGGCCTCGCAGCGCACCCCCGTCGCCTCGGCGCGCATCGTCGCCCCCGAGGCGCAGGCCGACGCCCTGCGTCTGGCCGAGGCCGACCTGCGAGCGGTCGGCCGTATCGCCCAGCTCGAGATCGCCGCCGGCGACGAGCTGAGCGTCACCTCGATCGAGCTCGCGGAACAGGAGTCCTGATGCAACTCGGAACGCGCTGGCGGGCGGGCGAACAGCCCCCCGCGTCGGTCCCCGCCGTCGTCCGCGAGGAAATCGAGAAGGTGGAGGCGACGCTCCCGGGCGTCGGGCCGCAGCCGATGTGGACCCTCACCTGGCTCGAGTCCCGCCCCATCGCGGAGCTCGACAGCGGGATCGAGATCACGCTCGGCGCCGACGGGCGCGCGACCGTGTCGACCTTCGATCCCATGGACTGAGACGTCCCCGTCGCGCAGGCGGCGCCTCATCGCGGGGGGCCGCCTGCGCCGTAGGGTGGGCAAATGACCGGCGACAACCCGCTCCTGACCGAGAGCGGCCTGCCCTACTCCCTCCCGGATTTCGCGCGGATCCTCCCCCCGCACTATCTCCCCGCCCTCGCCCGGGCGTTCGCGGAGCACCTCGCCGAGATCGCGGAGATCGGCGGCGACACCGCGCCGCCGACATTCGAGAACACCGCGCGCGCCCTCGAGCGCTCGGGCGCGCTCCTCGACCGCGTCACCCGGACCTTCCACACGGTCTCCGCGGCGCACGCGACGCCCGAGATCCGGGATCTCGACGACCAGATCGCGCCGCAGCTGGCCGAGCACGCCGACCGCATCGACATGGACGCGGCGGTCTTCGCGCGGCTCGACGCCGTGCACGCCCGGCGGGGCGACCTCGGCCTCGCGCCCGTCGACCTGCTCCTCCTCGAGCGCCGGCACGCGCGGATGCGCCGCGCGGGGGCCGGGCTCGGCGAGGACGACCGCGCGCGGCTGGCCGCGCTGAACCGCCGCCTCGCCGAGCTCCAGACCGCCTTCGGGCGTCACCTCCTCGACGACGCCGCGACGCTCGCGGTGCGGGTGTCGGAGGAGGAGATGGCGGGGCTCGACAAGTCGCAGACCGCGTCGGCGATCGCGGCGGCGCGCGCCCGCGACGATCACGACGGCGGGCTCCTCGGGCTCCCCCAGCCCACGCTGCACCCCCTGCTGGCCCGGCTCGAGCGCCGCGAGGTCCGCGCGCGCGTCCTCGGGGCGTCGCTCGCGCGCGGGCGACGGGGCGGCGACAACGATAACCGCCAGGTCGTGCGCGAGATCGCCGCGCTGCGCGCCGAGCGCGCGCAGCTTCTGGGCTTCGCCTCGCACGCGGCGTACGTGACGGCCGACGAGACGGCCGGGTGCCCCGAGGCGGTGCGCGAGCGGATCCGCGCCCTCGCCGCCCCGACGGCCCGCAACGTCGCGCGCGAGCGCGCCGAGATCGCGCCCGCGGCGGACGCCGACGGCATCGCGCTGGCCGCGCACGACGTGCCGTTTTACCGCGAGCGGATCCGCGCGGATCGCGACGGGATCGACGTCTCGGCCCTCAGGCCCTGGTTCGCGGCGGATCGGGTCCTGACCGACGGCGTGTTCTTCGCCGCGACCCGGCTCTACGGCGTCCGGTTCGCGGAGCGCGTCGACCTGCCCGGCTACCACGAGGACGTGCGCTTCTTCGACGTCGTGGAGGAGGACGGCTCCCCCGTCGGCCTCTACGTGCCCGACCTGTTCACGCGCGAGACGAAGCGCGGCGGCGCCTGGATGAACGCGATCGTCGCGCAATCGGACCTGCGCGGCACGCTGCCCGTCGTCGTGAACACGCTGAACGTCGCCCCGCCGGCGCCCGGCGAGCCGGCGCTCCTCGGCCTCGGCGAGGTGGAGACCCTCTTCCACGAGTTCGGGCACGCCCTCCACGGGCTGTTTGCGCGCGTGCCGTACCCGACCTTCGCGGGGACCGCCGTGGGGCGAGACGTCGTGGAGTTCCCCAGCCAGGTGAACGAGATGTGGGCGTTTCACCCCGACGTCCTGCCGCACTACGCCCGGCACGTCGAGACGGGCGCGCCGCTCCCGGCCGGTGCCGCCGAGGCGCTCGAGGCCGCACCCGACGGTCAGGGGCACGCGACGAGCGAGTACCTGCAGGCAGCGTGGCTCGATCAGGCATGGCACGCGCTCGGGCCCGCCGAAGCGCGCGCCGTGACCGACATCGCCGGCTTCGAGGCGCGCGCGCTCGCGGAGGTGGGCCTCGAAGACGAGCTCGTCCCCCCGCGCTACCACTCGACGATGTTCCGCCACATCTTCGCGGGCGCGTACAGCGCCGCCTACTACGCGTACATCTGGGCCGAGGTGCCGGCCGCCGACGCCGCCGAATGGTTCGCTCACAACGGCGGTCTCACCCGCGAAAACGGCGAGCGCTTTCGGCGACATGTCCTCGCCGTGGGCGGATCCGTCCCCGCCCGCGCGGCGTTCCGCGCGTTCCGCGGCCGAGACGCCGAGCTCGGACCGCTCCTGCGCAGCCGCGGCCTGGGCGGATAGCGGCCGCGGGTCAGGCGCTCTTGCGGCGCTGGCGCAGCACGACCGTGGGCGGCGCCCCGTCGACGACGGCCGCCCGCGTCACGACGACCTTCGCGACATCGTCGCTCGAGGGAATCTCGAACATGATCGGCCCGAGGACGTCCTCCAGGATCGCGCGCAACCCGCGGGCGCCCGTCTTGCGCAGCACCGCGAGGTCGGCGATCGCGCGGAGCGCCTCCTCGTCGAAGTCGAGCTCGACGCCGTCGTAGTCGAACATGCGCTGATACTGCTTCACGAGCGCGTTGCGGGGAACCGTCAGGATATCGACGAGCGCGTCCTGATCGAGCGGATCCACCGCCGCGATCACGGGCAGGCGGCCGATGAACTCGGGAATCAGGCCGAACTTGTGGAGGTCCTCCGGGAGCACCTCGGAGAAAAGCGCGTCGTTGTCGCGCTTGGACTGCAGCGGCGCGCCGAAGCCGACGCCCGCGCGCCCGACGCGCGAGGACACGATGTCCTCCAGCCCCGCGAACGCCCCCGCAACGATGAACAGCACGTTCGTCGTGTCGATCTGGATGAACTCCTGGTGCGGGTGCTTCCGCCCGCCCTGCGGCGGCACCGAGGCGGTCGCGCCCTCGAGGATCTTCAGGAGGGCCTGCTGCACGCCCTCGCCCGACACGTCGCGCGTGATCGACGGATTCTCGGCCTTCCGCGCGATCTTGTCGACCTCGTCGATGTAGATGATGCCCTGCTCGGCGCGCGCGACGTCGTAGTCGGCGGCCTGCAGGAGCTTGAGGAGGATGTTCTCCACGTCCTCGCCGACGTAGCCCGCCTCGGTCAGGGCCGTGGCGTCGGCGACCGCGAACGGGACATTCAGGCGCTTGGCGAGGGTCTGCGCGAGGTAGGTCTTGCCCGAGCCGGTGGGCCCGAGCATGAGGATGTTGCTCTTGGCGATCTCGACGTCCTCGGCTTTTTCGTCGGCCGACTTGATCTCGCCCGTGGCGCGCACGCGCTTGTAGTGGTTGTAGACCGCGACCGACAGCGCGCGCTTCGCGCCGTCCTGCCCGACCACAAACTCGTCGAGGAAGGCGAAGATCTCGCGCGGCTTCGGCAGGTCGAACTCGCTGACCTCGCCCTCGCCGGCCGACTCGGCCATGCGCTCCTCGATGATCTCGTTGCACAGCTCGACGCACTCGTCGCAGATGTACACGCCGGGACCCGCGATGAGCTGCTGCACCTGCTTCTGGCTCTTGCCGCAGAACGAGCACTTGAACAGGTCGGCGCTTTCGCCGATACGGGCCATGCGATCACTCCTTACGAGGTCTGGTCGCGGTGTTCTCTCACAGGCTAGTCGAGGCCGCCGACATTCGATCGCAGGGCCCGCCGCCTGCGCGCCGCGGAGACGACTCGGCCCCGCCGGCGGTCGCCTGCGGGGCCGAGTCGTCGGGCATCGATCAGGCCGACTGCCCGCGCTTGCGGGTCGTCAGGACCTGGTCGACGAGACCGTACTCGACGGCCTCGGCCGCGCCGAGGATCTTGTCGCGGTCGATGTCCTTGTGCACCTGCTCCGCCGTGCGGTTGGTGTGCTTCGCCATCGTCTCCTCAAGCCACGTGCGCATGCGCATGATCTCGGCCGCCTGGATCTCGATGTCGGAGGCCTGGCCGCCGCCCTGGCCGACGGCCGGCTGGTGCATCAGCACGCGGGCGTTCGGCAGCGCGAGGCGCTTGCCGGGCGCACCGGCCGCGAGCAGGACCGACGCCGCCGACGCGGCCTGGCCGAGCACGACGGTCTGGATCTCCGGCGAGATGTACTGCATCGTGTCGTAGATCGCCGTCATGGCCGTGAACGAGCCGCCGGGCGAGTTGATGTACATGATGATGTCGCGGTCGGGATCCTGGCTCTCGAGCACGAGGAGCTGCGCCATGACGTCGTCGGCCGACGCGTCGTCGACCTGCACGCCGAGGAAGATGACGCGGTCCTCGAAGAGCTTGTTATAGGGATCCTGCCGCTTGAAGCCGTAGGCCGTGCGCTCCTCGAACTGCGGGAGGATGTAGCGGCTCGACGGGGCCTGGAGACCCTGGGGTGCGGGGGTGTACGGAGTGTGCATCGTCGAAATGTCCTTACTCGCTCAGTTCGCGTCGCGGTCCGTGCCGCCGCCGCCCGTGACGTCGGTCGCGCTCTCGCGGATGTGGTCCACGAAGCCGTACTCGAGCGCCTCTTCGGCCGTGAACCAGTGGTCCCGGTCGCCGTCGGCGTTGATCTGCTCGACGGTCTTGCCCGTCTGCCCGGCCGTGATCGCGGCGAGGCGGTTCTTCATCGAGACGATGAGCTCGGCCTGCGTCTGGATGTCGCTGGCCGTGCCGCCGAAGCCGCCGTGGGGCTGGTGCAGCAGGACGCGCGCGTTGGGCGTGATGTATCGCTTGCCCTTCGTGCCGCTCGTGAGCAGCAGCTGGCCCATCGAGGCGGCCATGCCGATCCCGACCGTGACGATGTCGTTCGGCACGAACTGCATCGTGTCGTAGATCGCCATGCCGGCCGTGATCGAGCCGCCGGGCGAGTTGATGTAGAGGTAGATGTCCTTGTGGGGATCCTCCGCGGCGAGAAGCAGGATCTTCGCGCAGATCTCGTTCGCGTTCTCGTCGCGCACCTCTGACCCCAGCCAGATGATGCGGTCCTTCAGCAGCTGGTCGAAGACACTCTGTGCCATCAGCGGTTCGGGCATTCTCACTCCATTCAGGTGTGCGTTGCTTTGACACTACCGGCGCGGAAACGGGCGGATCCCCGTGTTCGCCGTGGGCATACGGCAGGCGCGCCGACACGCGCGAAGCGGGGCCCGGCGACGTATCGCCGGGCCCCGCTTCGCGCGCGCAGAGACCGGGTTACTTGGCCTCGTCGGCCTCGGTCTCGTCGCCCTCGGCGTCGTCCTCGTCGGCCGTCGCGACGAAGCCCTCGAGGTCCACGGCGTCGCCGTTCGAGTCGACGACGCTCGCCTTGCCGAGCACGAGCGCGATCGCCTTGTTGCGCGCGACGTCGCCCATGATCGACTGGAGCTGGCCGCCCTGCTGGAGCGCCTGGATGAAGTCCTGCGGGCTCATCCCGTACTGGCCCGAGGCCTGGATGAGGTACTGCGTGAACTCCTCCTGCGAGACCTGCACGTCGAGGTCCTGCGCGATGCGGTCGAACAGGAGCTGCGTGCGGAACTGCTTCTCGCTCGCTTCCGTGACCTCGGCGCGGTGCTCGTCGTCCTCGAGGCGGTTCTCCTGCTCGAGGTGGCGGTGCACCTCCTCCTCGATGACGCTCGCCGGGACGGGAAGCTCGACCGCGCCCAGCAGCTGCTCGACGAGCGCGTCGCGCGCCGCCTGCCCCTGCGAGAACGTGCTCTTCTGCTTCGCCTGGTCGGCCAGCGACTCGCGCAGCTCCGCGAGCGTGTCGAACTCGCTCGCCATCTGGGCGAAGTCGTCGTCGGCCTCGGGGAGTTCGCGCTCCTTGACGGCCTTGACCGTGACGTGGACCTCGGCCTCCTCGCCGGCGCGCTCGCCGCCGACGAGCTTCGAGCGGAACGTCGTGTCCTCGCCCGCGGTCAGCGAGTCGATCGCGTCGTCGGTGCCCTCGAGCAGCTCGCCCGAGCCGAGCTCGTAGGACACGCCCTCGGCGCGGTCGATCTCGTCGTCGCCGATCGTGGCGACAAGGTCCAGCTCGACGAAGTCGCCCTTCGCGGCCGGGCGGTCGACGGGGACGAGCGTGCCGAAGCGCGCGCGGAGCTCCTCGAGCTCGGCGTCGATCGCGGCGTCGTCGACCTCGATCGCGTCGACCGTGACCGAGAGGTTCTCCAGGTCGGGCACCTCGAACTCGGGCGCCACGTCGACCTCGATGTCGACCTCGAGGTCGCCCGAGAAGTCCTTCTCGGCCGGCCACTGCGTGATGTCCGCCTGCGGGCGGCCGAGGATCTGGAGCTCGTTCGAGACGACGGCCTCGCGGAAGAAGCCGTCGAGGCCCTCGTTCACGGCGTGCTCGATGACGGCGCCGCGGCCGATGCGCTGGTCGATGATCGGCGCGGGCACCTTGCCCTTGCGGAAGCCGGGGATCTCGACGTCCTTGGCGATGTGCTCGTAGGCGTGGTCGATGCTCGGCTTGAGCTCCTCCGGGGTGACCGTGATGTGGAGCTTGACCCGCGTGGGCCCGAGCTTCTCGACGGTGGTGTTCACCATGCTGATTCGCTTCTCCTTGTTGCGACACCCGCGCGGCTGGTCTGCGTGTGCGGGCTAGGTCTGGGGTGGGCCGGACGTCGGGGCGACAGGATTTGAACCTGCGACTTCCCGCTCCCAAAGCGGGCGCTCTACCAAGCTGAGCTACGCCCCGCGAATTCCGCGACATTCGGGAACACGAAACGGCCTCGTCGAGTCTAGCCGACGCGAGGCGCGGATCCTCACAGCTCGCGGGGCGCGCGGGTGCGCCGGTCGTCCGGAGAAACCGCGCGCAAAGAAACGTGGAGGGGATGACGGGAATCGAACCCGCGTGACCAGTTTGGAAGACTGGGGCTCTACCATTGAGCTACATCCCCGTGATCGCCCGCAGGCGACCCGATCCACTCTAGCGGATCCCCCGGGGTGTTCCCGCCCCGGGCCGACACCCGGGCGCGTCAGAGGCTATCGGCGTGCCGCTCGGCGTGCGCGAGATACCGCTCCGCATTTGCGCGGAGGCCCGCGATCTCCTCCGCGGTCAGCGGACGGCGCACGCGCGCCGGGACGCCCGCCACGAGCGAGCGCGCGGGGATCTCTGCGCCCTCGAGCACGACCGCGCCGGCCGCAACGAGGCACTCCTCGCCCACGACGGCGCCGGACAGAACCACGGCGCCCATGCCGACGAGCGTGCCGTCCCCGATCGTGCACCCGTGCACGACCGCGCCGTGCCCGATCGAGACGCCGCTCCCCACCACCGCGGGATGCGCGGCGTCGGTATGAATTGTCACGTTGTCCTGCACGTTGCTGCGCGCCCCGACTCGGATCGGCGAGGCGTCGCCGCGAAGCACCGCATTCATCCACACGCTCGCGCGGTCCGCGATCGCGACGTCGCCGACGAGGCGCGCCCCCTCGGCGACGAACGCCGTGTCCGCAATCTCGGGGCGCGCGCCGCCCAGCGCGCGAATGGTCGCGCTCGAAGAGATCGTCATGAGCCGAAGCTTAGCCACCGGGACCCCGGGCCCCCGGTGGCGGGGTGCGAGACGTGCGCCCGGCGGATCGACTTAGGCAAGGCTCACATTTCCCAGATCACGCATCATTTCAGCCCAGGCTCCCCTTGCTTGCGCGGAATACGGATCCGAGTAGCGTTGTTGTCATCAACGCGGGAGCACCCTCCCGCCACCCAGATGAGAAGGGGATTCGCATGAGCAACAAGACCATTGCTACGACCGCAGCCGACCCGACCGTGGCCGCCGCCGCGAGCCAGTTCCTCTCCCCCGTCGTCCTGGGCCTCCAGGCCCTCACCGTCAACGGCAAGCAGGCGCACTGGCACGTGCGCGGCGCGAACTTCATCGGCGTGCACGAGTTCCTCGACACGCTCGTCGAGCACGTCGGCGGCTGGGCCGACGAGGCCGCCGAGCGGATCGTCGCCCTCGGCCTCCCGATCGACGCGCGACTCGAGAAGATCGCCGACACCGTTCCCGCCACGGGCGCTCCCGCGGGCTTCGCGCAGTCGGACGCCGTGATCGCCGGCATCGTCGGCGACATCGACGCCGTGATCGCGAACCTCGACGCGGCGATCGACGGCCTCGACGAGATCGACCTCACGAGCCAGGACGTCGCGATCGGCATCAAGGCCGGCCTCGAGAAGGACCGATGGTTCCTCGTGGCCCACGTCGCCGAGTAAGACGCACGGCCCACAGCGCGCCCCGCCGACTCCGGCGGGGCGCGCTGGCGTCTGCGGGGGCGGCGGTGCCAGACTGGGCGCGTGGCCGACGACGACACGCATCCGTCCTCCTTCCCCGGGGGCACCTCGCTCAGCCTGCTCGAGGTCTACAACGACGCCGCGGGCGACGGCCTGGCCGGCGGAAGCCCCCACATGCACCTCGTCTCGACGGAGGCGTACATCGTCACGGGCGGGCGGGGCGTGCTGCAGAGCCTCGACCGGTCCGGGTTCCGGGAGACGCCCCTCGCCGCCGGATCCGTCGTCTGGTTCACCCCCGGCACGATCCACCGCGCCGTCAACCACGGCGCGCTCACGGCCGTCGTGCTCATGTCGAACGCGGGGCTGCCCGAGGCCGGCGACGCCGTCATGACATTCCCCGACGCCCACCTCGCGAGCGCGGCGGCCTACGCCGAGGCGGCCGCGATCGACCGACCGGGGTCGGACCCGCGCGCGCTCGCCCAGGCGCGTCGCGACCTCGCCGTCGCGGGTTTTCTCGAGCTGAAGACGGCCGCCGAGGCGGGGGACGACGCGCCGCTGACGGCGTTCTTCGACCGCGCCGCCGGCCTCGTCGCCGGCCGCGCGCCGGGGTGGCGCGGCCTGATCGAGCGCGGCCCGCTCGATCAGGCGCGCGCCAGCGTCGAGGTCGCGACGCGCCTCGCCGCGGGCGACGCCGCGCACCTCGCGCACGGCGGGATCCAGCGGCCGCGCCCCTCCGGGGGAGCCATCCGGCTCGGGATGTGCGGGCACCTCACGACGTTCGACGTCGCGGAGGGCCCCGTCACACCGCGTGCGTGACCCGGCCTCCCAGCAGGGTCGCCTGCACGGGCATCTCCCGCAACGACGCGGCGTTCTGGCACCGGAGCGGATCCGCCGACACGACCGCGAGATCCGCCGCGTGGCCGGGGAGGATCACCTGCGGATCCGCGGATCCGCCCGCCGTCGACGCGGCGAGCGCCGTGCGGATGTCGAGCGCCTGCTCCGGGCGCCACGGCGCGCGCTCGTCGTTTGTCCGGAACACCGCCGCGGCCATCTGTGCCCAGGGGTCGAGCGGGGACACGGGCGCGTCGGACCCGAAGAGGAGGTTGGCGCCGTGCGCCGCGAGCGCGGCGAGCGGATACGGCGTCGCGTGCTGGCCCGACCAGTACGCGTCCGTGAGGTCGCGGTCGTCCACGAGATGCTGCGGCTGGACGCTGGCGTCGACGCCGAGGCGCGAGAAGCGCGGCACGTCCGCGGCCGCAAGAAGCTGCGCGTGCTCGATGCGCCCGGGGAGGTCCGCACGGGCGAACGCGTCGAGCGCCGCGGCGTTCGCCGCGTCCCCGATCGCGTGAATCGTCGTCGCGATGCCGGCCGTCGCCGCGCGCGCGACCAGCTCGACCATGCGCTCCGGGTCCGTTCCCAGGGCGCCCCGATGGCCGGCGTGCCCGTCGTAGTCGACCGTTGTCGCCGCCGTGCGGCTCCCGAGCGCCCCGTCGCCGAACACCTTCAGCATGCCCATCCGCACGAGCGGGTTCGCCCCGAGCGGATCCCCCGTCGCCAGGCCCTCCGCGATCACCTGCTCCAGGTCGTCGGGGTACACGTTCGAGAACACGCGTAGCGCGTCCCACCCCGCGTCGGCGCGGCGGCGCCACGGGCCGTGGTTCTCGCCGAACTCGAGGTCCCAGATGCCCACGACGCCGCGCGCGGCCGCGGCGCGCGCGGCCCGGTCGTGGGCCGCGTCCGCCGCGGAGCCCGCGACGTCGTCGAGGTCGTCGATCAGGGCGAAGGCCGCCGCCTCCCGCACGAGGCCGTCGTGCGTCGGCTCCAGGCGCTCGCGCCGGAAGGCCGCGGTGTTCAGCCACACGGAGTGCACGTCGGAGCTGAGCAGGTAGGTCGGGACGTCGCCGGTGGCCGCGTCGAGGACCGCGCGCGTCGGCGCCGCCGCCCAGAGGCCGTCGCGCCAGTGGGTGAGCACGCGCCGCCCGTCCGCGCCCGGCGCGATGCCCGCGGCGAACCGCGCGGCCTCCTCGGGCGAGGCGGCGTGCTGGACCGAGGGGCGCGTCGTCGCGAGCGACCACTGCAGGAAATGGGTGTGGTGGTCCCAAAGGCCCGGCACGAGCCAGCCGCCGCCCGCGTCGAGGATCCGCCCCCGGCGCGGGAGCGCCCCCGCCGGGGCGATGTCCGCGATCGCGCCCGCCGCGAGCCACACGTCGAAGACCCCGTCGCGCTCGGCCTCGGGGTGCGCGAGCAGCTCGCGCCCCTCGCCCGCCACGCGCACGTTCGCGATGACGTCGATGCACTCGCCGATCATGGCTGTTCTCCCCTCACCGCTGGCACGTGGGGCACCAGTACAGCTTGCGCGCCTGCATCTCCTCGAGGACGATCTCCGTCCCGCACACCCGGCACGGCAAACCCGCGCGGTGGTACACCCAGTGGCGGTCGTCCCGCGAGGCCATCGCGGCGCGCCACTGAGCGCCCGAGAGGCCGTCCATCGTCATCATCTGGCCCGTCTCGACGCCGATCGCGAGGAGACGCGTCCAGTCGCGCCAGAGCTCGCGCACGAGCTCCTCGGGGATCCGCTTGCCCGGGGTGTGCGGGTCGAGGCGCGTGCGAAACAGCATCTCGGCGCGATAGACGTTGCCGATCCCGCTCACGACGGCCTGGTCCATGAGCAGCTGCCCGATGGCGACGCCGCGCCGGCGCACGGCGGCGACGAACCGCTCCTCGTTCTCCGCTGGGTCCCCAACGAGCGGATCCGGCCCGAGCCGGTCCGTGACCTCGCGCACCTCCTCGGGCGTCGCGACGACGCACGCCGTCGGGCCCCGGAGGTCCGCGCAGGTGAGGTCGGTGAGGAGGCGGGCGCGCACCTGCCCCACGACGAGCGGCGGCCACTCGGCCTCGCCCGCGTCCGCGAGGCCCCGCGTCTGCTCCGACATCCGCACGTGGCCGCGCGCCTTCCGCGGCGCGCCGATCGACGCGAGCGAGTTCTCGCCCGCGTCGTCGAGGATCCGTTCGGCGTCGGTCCCGCGCTGGTTCGTCTGCCCCATGCGGCCGTTCGCCGACGCGATCGTGGGGTCAACGAGAATCTCTCCCGCGAAGTCCCACGCGCCGTAGAGCCCGAGGTGGACGCGGAGCCACGTCTGGCCCGCAAACTCGAGGAACATCTGCTTCCCGACGGCGCGCGCGCCCGTCATCTCCCGTCCGTCGAGCGCGGCCGCGCCGTCGGCGAAGCGTCCCTGCGGGCTCGAGACGGCGACGGGTCTCCCGACGAAGTTCCGGGCGAACTGGCGTGCGATGCGGTGGACCGAATGCCCCTCGGGCATTCGTCAGGCCCTCTCGCGCGGCGCCGGGGTGTCGACCAGCTCGCCGGCGCGCTCGTACGCGCCGACCTGGGCGATGCGGCGCGCGTGGCGCTCCTCCCCCGAAAACGGCGTCTCGATGAAGCGGTCAATGAACCGGGCCGCCTCCTCGAAGGTGTGCTGGCGGGCGCCGATCGAGATCACGTTGGCGTCGTTGTGCTCGCGCGCGAGCTCGGCGGTCGACAGGTTCCACACGAGCGCCGCGCGCACCCCCTCGACCTTGTTCGCGGCGATCTGCTCGCCGTTGCCGGATCCGCCGAACACGACGCCGAGCGCCGCGCGCCCCGCCCGCTGGTCGGCGACGACCGCCGCCGCCGCGCGGACGCAGAAGGCCGGGTAGTCGTCGACCGGGTCGAAGTGGTCGGGGCCGTGATCGATGACGACGTGGCCGCGCGCCGCGAGGTGGTGCTGCAGCTGCGTCGAGAACTCGAGGCCGGCGTGATCGGTCGCGATGTGGATGCGCATGAGGACGATTCTTCCCTATCTCGGCCGGGTCACGGCGCGAGGCCCGCGGCGGCGGGGCGGAACCCGAGGCGAGCGTTCTCGCACTCGCCGGGGCGCGGGATGTCGTGCCACGGCCCGAGCCCCGTCACGTGCGGCCGCTCGGCCGCGGGCGTGCCGTGGATCCGCTCCTCGATGAGGTCGACGAGCCCCGCGACGAAGGCGGGGTGCACGCCGGGGGTGGCGGGCCGGGCAAAGGCCAGGCCCGCGTCCGCGGCCGACTGGCGCGCCTCGTTGTCGAGGTCCCAGAGCACCTCCATGTGGTCGCTGACGAAGCCGAGCGGCACGACCGCGACCGCGCGGACGCCCTCGTCCGGGAGCGCCGCGATGACGTCGTTCACGTCGGGCTCGAGCCACGGCTGCGACGGCGGGCCCGAACGCGACTGGAAGACGAGCGACCAATCAGCATCCGCGGCCGCGGGGACCGTGCGGCGCACCTCGCCCATGACGTACTCGGCGACCGCCCGGTGCTGCGCCGCGTACGCGCCGCCCTCGCCGAAGTCGCGATCGCGCGGCCCGGAGCGCTCCGCGTCGCCCGTCGGAATCGAGTGGGTCGAGAACAGCACCCGGATCTCCGACGGCGCGTACCCGCCGTCCAGCCACCCCGTCACGGCCGACGTGACGCCCTCGACAAACGGCGTGACGAATCCCGGGTGGTCGAAGAACAGGCGCACCTTGTCGATCGTCATCGGATCCGCCCCCGTCCCGAGCCCCGTGCCACCGTCGGCTGCGGGCCCGAGGATCCGGGCGAAGTCCTCGCGATACTGCCGCTCGCTCGAATACGAGCTGTAGGCGCTCGTCGCGACGGCGAGCATGGTGCGACGCCCGTCCGCGTAGGCGCGCGTGATCGCGTCCTCCATCATCGGGTGCCAGTTTCGGTTACCCCAGTACACGGGCAGGTCGTGGCCGCGGCGGGTGAGCTCGGCCTCGAGGGCGGCGAGCAGCTCGCGGTTCTGCCCGTTGATCGGGCTGACGCCGCCGAACGAGCGGTAGTGCGTCGCGACCTCCTCCAGGCGCTCATCCGGGATCCCGCGACCGCGCGTGACGTTCCGCAGGAAGGGAATCACGTCCTCCTGCGCCTCCGGCCCCCCGAAGCTCGCGAGCAGGATCGCGTCGTACGCGGTCGGGGTTTCGACGAAGGCGGGGCCCGATTTCGCCGCCGTCGAGGCGTAGAGAACGGCCGGATCCTGTGCTTCCGTGGAAGGAGCGTCGACGTTTTTCACCCCGACATTTTCTCACCGATCCGCCGGGGCGCTCATCCTCGTCACGGATCGGCGACGTAGGCTGTACCAGTTGCTCGCCGCGCACAACGCGCGCGGGCGGATCCCCGACGAACCCATGGGAGCAGCCACAGTGCCTGGAGAGAACCTCACCCGCGTCGAGGCGGAAGAGCGCCGCGCGATCGTCGAGACCCACGCCTACGAGGTCGCGCTCGACCTGACCAAGGGCGAGGAGGTGTTCGGATCGCGCAGCGTCGTGCGGTTCAGCGCCACGCCCGGTGCGAACACGTTCATCGACCTCATCGCGCGCGACGTGCGGGAGGTCACGCTCAACGGCCGCGAGCTCGAGCCGTCCGAGCTCTGCGCGGACTCGCGCGTGCTGCTGGCGGATCTCGAGGCGGACAACGAGCTCGTCATCGACGCCGACTGCGAGTACACGAACACGGGCGAGGGCCTGCACCGCTTCGTCGACCCCGTGGACGGCGAGGTCTACCTCTACACGCAGTTCGAGGTGCCGGACTCCCGCCGCGTGTTCGCCGTGTTCGAGCAGCCCGACCTCAAGGCGACGTTCCAGTTCACGGTGACGGCGCCGCGCGAGTGGAAGGTCGTCTCGAACCAGCCGACGCCCGAGCCCATCCCCCACGAGGAGGGCGGATCAGCGACCTGGGGCTTCGAGCCGACCCCGCGGATCTCCTCCTACATCACGGCGCTCGTCGCCGGCCCGTACGAGGAAGTGCGCGACGAGCTCGTCAACAGCGAGGGGCGCACGATCCCCCTCGGCGTCTTTGCGCGCAAGAGCCTGTGGGCCGACATGGACGCCGAGTACATCTTCGAGAAGACGAAGCAGGGCTTCGCCTACTACGAGGAGAAGTTCGGCGTGTCCTACCCCTTCGCGAAGTACGACCAGCTCTTCGTCCCCGAGTTCAACGCCGGCGCGATGGAGAACGCGGGCTGCGTGACGTTCACCGAAACGTACGTGTTCCGGAGCAAGGTCACGGACGCCGTCAAGGAGCGCCGCGTCGTGACGATCCTCCACGAGCTCGCCCACATGTGGTTCGGCGACCTCGTGACCATGAAGTGGTGGAACGACCTCTGGCTGAACGAGTCGTTCGCGGAGTGGGCCTCCACGATCGCAACCGCCGAGGCCACGGAGTGGACCGAGGCCTGGACGACGTTCAACGCGATGGAGAAGACCTGGGCGTACCGCCAGGACCAGCTCCCGTCGACGCACCCGATCGTCGCGGAGATCTCGGACCTCGAGGACGTGCAGGTCAACTTCGACGGCATCACCTACGCCAAGGGCGGATCCGTTCTCAAGCAGCTGGCCGCCTACGTCGGCATCGAGGAGTTCTTCCAGGGCGTCGGCGCCTACTTCCGCGCCCACGCGTACCAGAACACGACCCTCAGCGACCTCCTCGTTGAGCTGGAGCGCACGAGCGGCCGCGACCTGTCCGAGTGGACGGCCAAGTGGCTGGAGACGGCCGGGGTCAACACCCTCTCGCCCGTGATCGACGACGACGTCGACGGCGTCATCACCCGGTTCGCGGTCATGCAGACGGCACCGTCGGACTACCCCACGATCCGCCCCCACCGCCTCGGGATCGGCTTCTACGACCTGCGCGGCGGCGCCCTCGTGCGCGTCCATGACGTCGAGGTCGACGTCGCGGGCGACCTCACGGAGATTCCCGCGCTCAAGGGCGTCCGGCGCCCCGCGCTCGTCCTGCTGAACGACCGCGACCTCGCGTACGCCAAGATCCGCCTCGACGACGCCAGCCGCGCGACGGCGATCGCGCACCTCGCGGACATCGCGGATCCGCTCGCGCGCTCCCTCGTGTGGGGCGCCGCCTGGGACATGACGCGCGACGGCGAGATGGCCGCCCGCGACTACATCGACCTGGTGCTCGGCAACATCGGATCCGAGACCGAGTCGACGACGGTGCGCACGACGCTCGCGCAGGTGCGCCTCGCGGCGAACGCGTACGTATCGCCCGCGTCCCGCGACGCGCAGCGCGCCCGCGTGGCCGACGGCCTCTGGGACCTCCTGGCGGCCGCCGACGCCTCCAGCGACATCCAGCTTCAGCTGGCGACCGCGTTCGCACAGGCCGCGTCGACGCCCGCCCACGCGGAGCGGCTCGCCGGCCTCCGCGACGGATCCGCGCCTCTTCCGGGACTCGAGATCGACGCCGACCTGTCCTGGCAGCTGCTCGTCGGGCTCGCCGCGACCGGGGCCGTCTCCCCCGACGACATCGACGCCGCGCTCGCGGCGGACAACACCTCGAAGGGCGGCGAGTTCGCCGCGCAGGCGCGCGCGGCGCTGCCGGGCGCGGAGAACAAGCGCGCCGCGTGGGCGTCGCTCATCGAGCGCGACGAGCTCCCCAACACGGTGGTGCGCTCGGCCGCCGCGGGGTTCACGCACCCCGCGACGCGGGACGACCTGACGGGCTTCGTCGACGACTACTTCGGCATGCTGCGCGGGATCTGGCGCGAGCGCACGTTCCAGATCGCGTCCTACCTCATCGAGCTGCTCTACCCGGCGCCGCTCGCGAACGCGGAGCTGCGCGACGCGACGCGCGCGTGGCTGCGCGACAACACCGACGCACCGGCCGCGCTGCGCCGCATCGTCGCCGAGAATCTCGCGGGCGTGGAGCGCGCGCTCACGGCGCAGTCGCGCGACGCCGAGGCCGACGACGTCGCCTGATGGTCGAGATCTCGGGCGTCGGCGCGCCGGCGTCGTTCTATGACGAGGTGGGCGGGCGCGAGACGTTCGCCCGCCTCGTGCACGTCTTCTACCGCGAGGTGGCGGCCGACGAGGTGCTCGCCCCGATGTATCCCGAGGAGGACCTCGGCCCGGCCGAGGAGCGCCTCCTGCTCTTCCTCGAGCAGTACTGGGGCGGCCCGACGACCTACAGCGAGACGCGCGGCCATCCGCGCCTGCGCATGCGGCACATGCCCTTCCGGGTCAACCCCGACGCGCGCGATCGGTGGCTCGCGTGCATGCGCACGGCGGTGGACGAGCTGGGCCTCGCGCCCGTGCACGAGGCCACCCTCTGGGACTACCTCGAGCGCGCCGCCTACGCGATGGTCAACACCTTCGAGCGCTGACGCTCGGGCCTACGCCCCACCCGTCGGCCGCACCGCGGTGAGGCCGGTGGCGGCGGGCCCACGCGACAGGATGTGCCCGCGCTCGAGCGACAGGCGCGTCCACCGACCGGAGCGCCGCACCGTCGCGGCCTCCTCGCCGCCGATGAACCCGAACGCGAAGGCCGCGAACGCGACCCCGAGCGGGAGACCGTCGAGGTCGGGATCCGGCTGCCCCCACACGGCTCCCCGCACGGCGCGCACGGCGTCCTCCCCCGCGTCCGTCGGCACCTGGTGCGCGACGGCCGCGATGCCCCACTGCGCCCGCGCCGCGAGCGTCGCGGCGGGAATCTGGCCGGCCGGCTCCCAGCCCGCGCGCGGCGGCGCCACCCCGGCCCAGGCCGGGGACAGGGCCTGGTCGGGCAGCGCGAGCGCCTCGGGGTCCTCGCTCGCGGCAAGCTGGTCGACCACGACATCGCACTCGAGTTCCGGATCCGCGGACACGACGCGCATCGCGAGGACCGTCGGGGTCCGATCGAGCAGGCCCTGCGGGGCCAGCGCGGCCGCTGTCATCACCAGGACGCCGCGGTCGGCCTGCAGCCGCACGCCATCGGAACCGGCGCGCGCGGCGCGGCCGGCGAAGGTCAGCGCGTCGGACGCAGTGGGCGCGTCCGCCAGAATCAGTCGCTCGCTCATCCTCCCTAGACTAGGACGGGCGGCTGAGCACGGTCCGCGTGCGCCGCCGAGGAGGATCCGTGAGCGTCATCGACATCCCGAACGACCCCGTCGACGTCCTGCGCGCCGTGCTCGATCTCGAGCGACCGGGCGCGCAGACGGGCGAGGAGATCTTCGTCGGGCGCTCCCACCCGATGCCGTCCGGCCGCGTGTTCGGGGGCCAAGTCGTCGCGCAATGCGTCGTGGCCGCGACGGCGACGGTCGGGCCCGACCGCGCGCCGCACTCCCTGCATGGGTACTTCCTGCGCCCGGGCGACGTCGACGAGCCGATCACGCTCGCGGTGGAGCGAATCCACGACGGCCGCTCGTTCGCCCGCCGGCGCGTGCAGGCCTACCAGCGCGGCGAGCCGATCTTCAGCGCCATCGCGTCGTTCCAGGACCACGACCCCGGCATGGAGCACCAGATGCCCATGCCCGAGGTGCCGGCCCCCGAGGAGGTCGCCTCGGCCGAGGAGGAGCTGGGGGGCGCGTTCGCGCTCCTGCGCCACAGCCCGATCGAGGCCCGCCACGTGCACGGCGGCATCTACCTCGAGGTACCCGACGCGCGCGCCACGCAGGCGACCTGGCTGCGGATCCGCTCGCGACTCGACGACGACCCGGCGCTGCACCGCGCCGCCCTCGCGTACATGAGCGACTTCACGATCCAGGAGCCGACGCTGCGTGCGAACGGCGTGTCGTGGCGCACGAAGGGCCTGCGCTCGGCCAGCCTCGACCACGCGATCTGGTGGCACCGCGACGCGCGCGCCGACGAGTGGCTGCTCTACGTCGCCGAGTCGCCGACCTCGCGCGGCGGGCGCGGCATGAACACGGGGCGGATCTATACGCGCGGCGGCGAGCTGGTCGCGAGCGTCGCGCAGGAGATCATGGCGCGCACGCCCGCGTTCAACTGAGGGCGGCTACGCCGCCTGCGACGCCTTGAGGTCGGCCTCGAGCGCGACCCAGGCGAGCATCGCGCACTTGACGCGCATGACGTACTTCGCGGTGTTCTGGAAGGCGGCCGCATCGCCCAGGCGGTCGGACGGCTCGAACTTTCCGCGCGACCGCATCATCTCGCGGAACTCCTCGATCGTCGCGAGCGCCTCGTCCCGCGTGGCGCCGCCCAGCAGGTCGCTCATGATCGACGCGGACGACATCGAGATGCTGCACCCCTGGCCGTCCCACGCGAGGCCCGAGATCTCCCCGTCCGTCACGGTGATGCCCAGGGTGATCTCGTCGCCGCAGGACGGGTTCAGCTCGTGGTGCGTGAAGGGGTGCGCGGTCGGGTCGCCCTTGCCCTCGGGCG
This sequence comes from Microbacterium sp. ZXX196, assembly GCF_009709595.1. Taxonomy (NCBI): domain Bacteria; kingdom Bacillati; phylum Actinomycetota; class Actinomycetes; order Micrococcales; family Microbacteriaceae; genus Microbacterium; species Microbacterium sp. ZXX196. Next base: position 131,705 of record NZ_WMEE01000004.1, on the reverse strand, counting down.
TCTTCGCGTGATCGAGGATCAGCTCCTGGTACATGGCTTCGAGACCGCTCATGCGCTCACTCCAAAGAACGTGCGGACGCCGGAGAGCGCCTCGCGGAATTGCTCGACCTCGTCGAGAGTCGTGTACACGCCGGCGCTCGCGCGCGTGGTCGCCGCGACGCCGAGCACCCGATGCAGCGGCTGGGCGCAGTGGTGGCCCGTGCGCACCGTCACGCCGCGGTCGTCGAGGAACTGCCCGACGTCGTGCGCGTGCACGCCGTCCACGATCACGCTCGCGAGCGCGGCGCGCTCGGCGCCCGCCTGCGGTCCGACCAGGCGCGCCCCGGGCACGGCAGCCACGGCCTCCGCGAGCGCCTGACCAATCTCGCGCTCGTGCGCCGCGACGGCCGCCATGCCGACGGCGAACAGGTAGTCCACGGCGGCGCCGAACGCCACCGCCTGGCTCACGGCCTGCGTCCCCGCCTCGAAGCGCTGGGGCGAGGGCAGGAACTCCGCCGACTCCAGCGTGACGACCGTGATGGCGGATCCGCCCGTGCGCGCCGGCGGGAGCGCGTCGAGGAGCTCCGCCCGGCCGTACAGCGCGCCGATTCCCGTCGGGCCCGCCATCTTGTGCGCGCTGAACGCCGCGAAGTCGACCCCGAGCGCCGCGAGATCCACCGGCAGGTGCGGGACGGACTGGCACGCGTCAAGGACCGTCAGCGCGCCAACCCCGCCCGCGATCTCCACGACGTCGGCGACGGGCGCGATGAGCCCCGTCACGTTCGAGACGTGCGCGAACGCGATCACCCGGGTCCGGGGCGTGACGACCTCGCGGAGGCCGTCGAGCGTCCAGAGGCCCGCCGCGTCCACGGGGACCACGACAAGCCGGGCGCCGGTCTTGGCGGCGAGGCGCTGCCACGGGATGAGGTTCGCGTGGTGCTCGGCGGCCGTGACGACGATCTCGTCGCCCTGGCCCAGCGCGAAGCGCGCATCGCCCAGGCCGGCCGACGCGTCGGCCATGCCGAGGGCCACGACGTTCAGCGCGTCGGTCGCGTTCTGGGTCCAGACGATCTCGCGCTCGCCCGCGCCGACGAAGCGCGCGACCTTCTCCCGGGCGTCCTCGAACGCCCACGTCGCCTCCCCCGTCGCCATGCTGGATCCGCGATGAACGGCCGCGTAGTCGCTCCGCACGAAGGCGCGCTCCGCCTCAATGACGGAATCCGGCCGCTGCGACGTGGCCGCCGTGTCGAGATAGGCGGTGCCGGGGTGGGCGGCGAAGAAAGGGAAATCCGCGCGGGCCGACGCGCCGGGGATGGGTGCCATGTAGTGCTCTCCGAAAGACAACGAGGTGCTGTCCTCCATCCTCTCGCACTCGCGGCGTGTAGGGGCCGGCCTCCGTCACCGCCGGGTGAAGCGGATCGGCTCCTCGACATACGGCTCCCACGCCCGGCGGGCGAGGGCGGGCAGACGCACGGGGCGCATCGTCTCCTCCGAGACCATGACGAGCGTCGTCGCCGCGCGCGCGGACGGCGCCGCATCCCCCGGCACGAACACCTCGTAGCAGAGCTCCGCGGAGGATCCCCCCAGCCGCGCGAACCACATCTGTACCTCGAGGGGGGCCTGCCGATAGGGGATCGGCGCGAGGTACTCGACCTCGTTGCGGGCGATCAGCGGCAACACGGGCGCGGAGCCATCGATGCGCAGCCCTTCGTCGAAAACCGCCGTCGGCAGGCTCTGTGAGCGCTGCTCGTGGAGCCAGAACGCGCGCACGCGCGCCTCCTCGAGGTGCTGCAGCAGGGTGACGTTGTTGACGTGCCCGAAGGCGTCCTGATCGCCCCATCGCAGGTAAATGGGCAGGTGAATCCGCGTCATCCGCGCCTCGCATCCTCACAATTGCGTAACATCCGGCGTCGCGCCGCGCGGCGCGCCATGTCGCAGATTACCGCGTCGATCCGCGGGCAGGAGCGACGATACCGCGGTGCGATATACGACGCCTGTCGTCGAACTTTCGCACCTGGGCGTCTGCTGTCGATACTCTTGGACTGTATGAAATGTTGACACGCAACTCGACATTTCCCTTCTGCCCGCGGTGACGCGTACGACACGGCCGCCGGCTTCATACCCTTCACGATCCGATTACCCGAGGGTCGAGCGCGCACGTTGCGTCCATCAGACGCGCTCGTCGCAGGAGAACGTGACCAATAACAACGCAGACGTGCTGGTGCGCGCCGAGGGCCTGTACAAGGTCTTCGGGCGCCGCACGAAAGACGCCGTGGAAAAGCTCCGCGCCGGAACACCCCGCGACGAGCTCGACGGCGCGACCGCCGCCGTCATCGACGCCTCGTTCGAGGTGCGGCGCGGCGAGATCTTCGTCGTCATGGGCCTGTCCGGATCCGGCAAGTCCACGCTCATCCGCATGATCAACGGCCTGCACGACGCGACAGCGGGCACCCTCGAGGTGCGCGGGCAGGACATCACGCGCATCTCCGACAAGGCGCTGCGCGACATCCGCCGCGACCACATCTCGATGGTGTTCCAGCACTTCGCGCTGCTGCCCCATCGCACCGTCGCGGATAACGTCGCGTACCCGCTCGAGCTCCAGGGCGTCGACAAGGCGCGCCGGCTCGACCGCGCGCGCGAGATCCTCGGGCTCGTCGGCCTCGACGGCTGGGGCGACAAGCTCCCGAGCCAGCTCTCGGGCGGCATGCAGCAGCGCGTGGGCATCGCCCGCGCCCTCGCCGCCGACACGGACATCCTCCTCATGGACGAGGCCTTCAGCGCCCTCGACCCGCTGATCCGGCGCGAGATGCAGGAGCAGCTGCTCGAGCTCCAGCAGAAGCTGCACAAGACGATCATCTTCATCACGCACGACCTCAACGAGGCGATGTTCCTTGGCGACCGCATCGCCGTCATGCGCGACGGCCGCATCGTGCAGATCGGGTCGCCGGAGGACATCCTCACCGATCCCGCCAACGACTACGTCGAGCAGTTCGTGCAGGACGTCGACCGCGCCCGCGTGCTCACGGCGGGCAACGTCATGGAGCGCCCCATCGCGGTCGTTCCCGAGACGGCGGGGCCGCGCACGGCGCTGCGCACGATGCGCGACGCCGCCCTGAGCGCGGTGTACGTCGTCGACCAGAACCGGCGCCTGCTGGGCACGCTCGAGGACCGCGGCGCGCTGCAGCTCGTGCGCAAGGGCGAGCGCTCCATCGCCGCCGCGATCAAGAACGACGCCGTCACGGTCGGCGTCGACGACGTCCTGATGGACCTGTTCGTGCCCTCGATTGAGTCCAAGCTCGCCGTCGCGGTGACGGACGCCGACGGCCGGCTGGCGGGCGTGATCCCGCGCATGACGCTGCTCGCGGCGCTCGGGCCCGGGCCCAGCGCGACGGAAGAGATCGCCCTGCCCGCGCAGCCCGTCCCGACCACCGTCATCGACCAGGTCCTGGCGGAGGCCGACCACGCCGACGCGCGCGGATCCGAGGAGACCCGCTGATGTTCGAGAACTTCCGTATCCCCGTCGGGGACTGGGCCGACCAGGCGGTCGACTGGATCAAGGACAACCTCGAGTGGCTGCTTGACTTCATCACGATGGTCGTCAGCTGGCTGGTCGAGACGCTGACCGACGTGCTCCTCGCCACGCCCATCCCCGTCGCGATCCTCGTCGCCGCCCTCATCAGCTGGTTCTTCCGGTCGTGGCAGCTCGCGGTGGGAACGCTCCTGACATTCATCCTCATCGTCGGCATGGACATGTGGGAGCCCGCGATGCAAACGCTGGCGCTCGTCCTGATGGCCGCGCTGGTCGCGATCGTCATCTCGGTGCCGCTCGGCATCTGGTCGGCGCGCAGCGCGACGGTGCGGACGATCCTCAAGCCCGTGCTGGACTTCATGCAGACCATGCCGGCGTTCGTGTACCTGATCCCCGCGATCGTCTTCTTCAGCATTGGCGTAGTCCCCGGCCTCGTCGCCACCGTAATCTTCTCGATGCCGCCCGGCGTGCGCCTGACGGAGCTCGGTATCCGCGGGGTCGACGAGGAGACCGTCGAGGCCGGCCAGGCCTTCGGCGCGACCCCCGGTCAGATCCTGCGCGGGATCCAGCTGCCCCTCGCCCTGCCCACAATCATGGCGGGCGTGAACCAGGTCATCATGCTCGCGCTGTCGATGGCCGTTATCGCCGGCATGGCCGGCGCGGACGGGCTCGGCAAGGAGGTCGTCGCGGCCATCTCGACGATCGACATCGCGCAGGGTGTGGAGGCCGGCCTCGGCGTCGTCATCCTCGCGGTCTTCCTGGACCGCGTCACCGCGGCGCTCGGCAACCCCTCCGCGTACCCGTCGTCGCTCCTCGGCACGCTCACCCGCCGGCGCCAGGCGCGCCGTGCGGCGGCCGCCGAGGCGGCCGCGACCGCAGCCGAGCGCGAGGTCGCCTCGCCCCGACGCGCGCCCACGGGCGGCGTCGCCTAACGCTCACCCCTTACCCCCGGGCGGGCCCGTCCCGCCCATCCGAACCCCGGTTCGGCTCCCCACACCCGCGCAGCGCGCGGGAGGAAAGGAACATCATGAACACGCGTCACCTCACCGGAATCCTCGCCGTCGGCGCCGCCGCAAGCCTCGCGCTCGCCGGCTGCTCCTCGAGCACGGACGAGGGGTCGTCGACCGACGGCGGCGAGAGCATGGGCACCATCACGCTCGGCTACCTCCCCGCCTGGACCGACGGCCTCAGCACCGCGTTCCTGCTCCAGGACCAGCTCGAGAAGATCGGCTACACGGTCGAAATGCAGGAGCTCACGGAGGCGGGCCCCCTCTACGCCGGCCTCGCCCAGGGCGACGTCGACATCTACCCGTCGGCCTGGCCCGAGCTCACGCACGCCTCCTACATGGAGGAGTACGGCGACGACATCGAGGACCTCGGCACGTACTACGACAACGCGAAGCTCACGCTCGCGGTGCCGACGTACACCGACATCGACTCGATCGCCGACCTCGCGGGCAACGCTGACATGTTCGACGGCCAGATCGTCGGCATCGAGCCGGGCGCGGGCCTGACGGCCCAGACGCAGGACTCGGCGATGCCGGCCTACGGCCTCGACGGCGAGTACGAGCTGCTCACGTCGTCGACCGCCGCGATGCTCACCGAGCTCGAGACCGCGATCGACAACGAGGAAGACATCGTCGTCACGCTGTGGCGCCCGTTCTGGGCGAACGACGCGTTCGACATCAAGGACCTCGAGGACCCCGAGGGCGCGATGGGCGACCCCGAGGGCCTGCACTTCCTCGCCACGGCCGGCTTCTCCGAGGAGTTCCCGGAGGCCGCCGAGCTCATCGGCGGCATCGAGCTCGACGACGCCCAGTACGGCTCGCTCGAGGACACCGTCGTGAATGAGTACGCCGACGAGGACGACAAGTCGGCCGCGATCGACGAGTGGCTCGAGGCGAACCCCGAGGCTTTCAGCACGATCGTCGCGGAGTAATCCGCCGCGCGGGACGCGTTCCCGCGCACGGCACGAGGGGGTGCCGCGGCCTGCGCCGCGGCACCCCCTTTGTCGCGCCACGAGTCACGCCCTCACAGCACCGAAAGGACGATGCAGGCGCATTCGTCACCGGCTCCTCACCGCCGCCGCCCTCGGATCCGTCGCCCTCCTCGCTCTCGCCGGGTGCGGGGCGGGCGCCGCCGACGGCGACGACGAGACCATGACGATCGGCTTCCTGCCGTCGTGGACCGACGCCGTCAACAACGCCTACCTGCTGCAGGACCAGTTCGAGAAGATGGGCTTCACGGTCGAGATGGAGGAGCTCACGGAGCCCGGCCTCCTCTACACGGCGCTCGCCGAGGGCGACGTCGACAACGAGTTTGACGACGGCGACGAGCCCGCGGCGATCGATGCCTGGCTCGCCGAGTACGGCGACCAGTTCGAGTGGGTCGTGGACTGACGCAGCCCCCGCACGCGAAACGGCGCCCCGGGAGATCGCTCGATCTCCCGGGGCGCCGTCGTCTCGCACTCAGTCGCGCGTGAGCTTGCGGTGCGTGGTGCGGTGGGGACGCGCGGCCTCCGGGCCGAGGCGCTCGACCTTGTTCGCCTCGTACGCCTCGAAGTTCCCCTCGAACCAGTACCAGTTCGCGGGGTTCTCCTCCGTGCCCTCGTACGCGAGGATGTGCGTCGCGATGCGGTCGAGGAACCACCGGTCGTGCGTGACGACCACGGCGCAGCCGGGGAACTCGAGCAGCGCGTTCTCCAGCGACTGCAGCGTCTCGACGTCGAGGTCGTTGGTCGGCTCGTCGAGGAGGAGGACGTTGCCGCCCTGCTTGAGCGTGAGCGCGAGGTTCAGGCGGTTGCGCTCGCCGCCCGACAGGACGCCGGCCTTCTTCTGCTGGTCCGGCCCCTTGAAGCCGAACTTCGACACGTAGGCGCGCGAGGGCACCTCGGTCTTGCCGACCATCATGATGTCGAGGCCGTCCGAGACGACCTCCCACAGGGTCTTGTCCGGGTCGATTCCGCCGCGCGTCTGGTCGACGTAGCTGAGCTTGACCGTCTCGCCGACCCGCAGGTCGCCGCCGTCGAGCGGCTCGAGGCCCACGATGGTCTTGAACAGCGTTGTCTTCCCCACGCCGTTCGGGCCGATCACGCCGACGATGCCGTTCGGCGGGAGGCTGAAGCTCAGGCCCTCGATCAGGGTGCGGTCGTCGAAGCCCTTGACGATGTCCTTCGCCTCGATCACGACGTTGCCGAGGCGCGGGCCGGCGGGGATCTGGATCTCCTCGAAGTCCAGCTTCTTCGTCCGCTCCGCCTCGGCGGCCATCTCCTCGTAGCGCGCGAGGCGCGCCTTCGACTTGGCCTGGCGCCCCTTTGTGTTGGAGCGCACCCAGTCGAGCTCGTCCTTCAGGCGCTTCTGGAGCTTGGCGTCCTTCTTGCCCTGCACCTCGAGGCGCTCGGCCTTCTTCTCGAGGTACGTCGAGTAGTTGCCCTCGTAGGGGTAGAGGCGCCCGCGGTCGACCTCCGCGATCCACTGCGCGACGTGGTCCAGGAAGTACCGGTCGTGGGTAATCGCGATGACGGCACCCGGATAGGACTGGAGGTGCTGCTCGAGCCACAGCACGCTCTCCGCGTCGAGGTGGTTGGTCGGCTCGTCGAGGAGGAGGAGGTCGGGCTTCTCGAGCAGGAGCTTGCACAGCGCCACGCGGCGCTTCTCGCCACCCGAGAGGTTCTCGATCCGCGCGTCGCCGGGGGGCGTCCGCAGCGCGTCCATCGCCTGCTCGAGCTGAGCGTCGAGGTCCCAGGCGTCGGCGTTGTCGATGTCCTCCTGCAGCGTTCCCATCTCGGCGAGGAGCGCGTCGAAGTCGGCGTCCGGCTCGGCCATGAGGCCGGAGATCTCGTTGAAGCGGTCGAGCTTCGCCTTGATCGGCCCCACGCCGTCCTGGACGTTCTCCAGGACGCTCTTGGACTCGTCGAGCTCGGGCTCCTGCATGAGGATGCCGACGGAGAAACCGGACGTCAGCGTCGCCTCGCCGTTCGATGGCTGGTCGAGACCCGCCATGATCTTCAGGATCGTCGACTTACCGGCGCCGTTGGGGCCGACCATGCCGATCTTCGCTCCCGGGAAGAACGACATCGAGACGTCATCGAGGATCAGCTTGTCGCCCACCTGCTTGCGGGCGCGGACCATCTGGAAAATGAACTCAGCCATAGTTGGGCTCAGTCTACGCGGGATCCGCGCCCGCCCGCTCGCGGATCCCGCCTCAGAAAGGCGTCTCGCCCGCGTACCCGTCCCCCGCGGCGACGGGCGCCGCCTCCCAGTCCGCGGGCGGGGCCCCGGCGGCCGCCTGGCCCTCGGCACCGGCGGTGCCCGCCGCGGGCGCGGCGCGCGAGAACCGCGTCGTCCCGAAGCGCAGGTCGGCGCCGAGCGCATCGGCCACGACCTCGACCTCCGTGCCGGCCTTGCCCTCGCGCTCCCAACGCCGCACCTTCAGCGCGCCGGTCACGATGACGCGCTGGCCCTTCTCCAGGGAGGCCACGGCGTGGGAGGCGAGGGAGCGGAAGGCGAGGACCGTGTACCAGTTGGGGTCGAGATCGACCCACTCCCCCGTGCGCGTATCGCGGCGCCGGTTCGGGCTGGCCACGCGGAAGCGCGTATACGGATCCCCCGACCCCGTCTGCTGCTCGGTCGGCGCGGTCGCCAGGTTGCCGGTAATCGTGATGGTGTCGGTCATGTGCGTCCCCTCGTGTCGGCCGGCCGCGAGTCGGCCGGTGCCGCCACACTGCCCCCGGCACGGGCGGGGCGCCCGGCGGATCCGCCGGATCCGGGACAACTCCCCGGGAGCACGTCGTGGGGACGAGGTCGCCCCCGCTACGCGCGGGCGTACTCCGCGAATCGCGCGCGCACCTTGTTCACCTTCGGCACGGCGACCGCGAGGCAGTACCCCTGACCCGGGTTCTTCGCGAAGAAGTCCTGGTGGTAGTCCTCCGCCTCCCAGAACGCGCCCAGCGGCTCCATGGTGGTCACGATCGTGCCCTCGACGTCGCCGAGCGGCGCGTCCCACAGCTCGCTCGCCCGGGCGCGGGCGACCTCGAAGGCCTCGCGCTGCGCGTCGTCGGCCGGGAACATCGCGGACCGGTACTGCGTGCCGGTGTCGGCGCCCTGGTGGTTCAGCTGACGCGGGTCGTGCATCGTGAAGAACGCGTCGAGGATGACCTCGGCGGGAATGACCTCCGGGTCGAACGTCACGGCCACCGCCTCCGCGTGCCCCGTCCGCCCCGTGCAGACCGCCTCGTACGACGGGTTCTTCGCCTCGCCGCCCACGTATCCGGACACGACCTTGCTCACGCCGCGAAGCGCGCGGTACGCCGCGTCGAGACACCAAAAGCATCCCCCGGCCAGCACGAACGTCTGCATCTCAGGCTCCTCTCGCGTCGCCGCGCTCGCGGCGACCGCCCTCCACGCTACGCGCCCTCCCGGGCCCCAGCGCCGTCGACCGCCGAGAGATCAGTGGGGATGAAACTCGGGGCGGTCCGCGCCCGGTCCGAGCTGCGCCGAGAGGGCGTTCTTCGCAATCTCGAGCGTCGGATACGTGCCGAGCGGCTCGTCCGATCCCGCCATCGTGACGAGGAAATCCGCACCCTCCGCGCGGATGGACCCGACGGCCCCCGCCTTGCCGTATGCCACGAAAATCCTGTGGCCGTGCTCATCGCCCATGATGCACCCCTTCCCGTGCGTCGTCACGGACAGGCTACGCGCCGGGGCGCGGGTGCAACAGGGGCATTCGGGCGCGTCAGACGCGTCGAATCACGGTGCCCCCTGAAGGATTCGAACCCTCGACCGACGAGGTAGAAGCTCGCTGCTCTTCCACTGAGCTAAGGAGGCCAGGAGCCCCAGCTTATCGAGCCCCGGCGAATCCGCGCACGCCGCGGGGTCGAGTGTCAGGAGGCGCGGCTAGGCTGGCGGCATGGTGAGCGCCTCCGAGAACGACCGACTGGTGTGGATCGACTGCGAGATGACCGGCCTGGACCCCGCCGTGGACGAGCTCGTCGAGATCGCCGTCGTCGTGACCGATTTCGACCTGAAGATCCTCGATCCCGGCCTGCAGCTCGTCATCCGGCCGTCGGACGCCGCGCTCGCACAGATGAACGACTTCGTGGCGAACATGCACGCGACGAGCGGCCTCGACCGCGAGATCCCCGCCGGCATCCCCGTCGGCGACGCCGAGCGCGCCGTGCTCGAGTACGTGCGCCGCTTCGTGCCGCAGGAGCGCAAGGCTCCCCTCGCCGGCAACACGATCGGCACCGACCGGATGTTCCTCGCGCGCTACATGCCGGAGCTCGACGGATACCTGCACTACCGCAACGTCGACGTCTCGAGCATCAAGGAGCTCGCGCGGCGCTGGATGCCCCGCGTGTACTTCCAGGCGCCCGAGAAGGCGGGCGGGCACCGCGCCCTCGCCGACATCCTCGAGTCGATCCGGGAACTGCGGTACTACCGGCGCGCGGCCTTCGTCGCGGAGCCGGGGCCGTCCTCGGACGACGCCAAGGCAATTGCTGAGAATGTCGTGAACGAGTTCGCCCCGAACCTGTGACAGACTAGAGAAGTTGCCCCGCCGAAAGCGGGGAAACATGGTGGCTGTAGCTCAGTTGGTAGAGCACCGCGTTGTGGTCGCGGGGGTCGCGGGTTCAAGCCCCGTCAGCCACCCCAAATGGGAGAGGCTCAAACTCTCGACAAGAGACTCCACTCTTTGTCCGGGTTGAACCTCTCCCTTCTTTTTTGCTTCAGCCGCCCAGTTCAGGGCGTGCATTTGCTCCTCTGTGTCGAAGAGCGATCCGAAGGGTCGTTCCTCCTCGACCTGAATCGGCCTGACTTTCGTTCCGTTCTTCACGTGAATCGGCCCAACCGGCAGCGGCCGGCCAAAACTCCATCCTCGTTCCCAAGATCAGGAGCCTCCACCAAACTCAGGGCACGTCACTATCTCAGGAGACCGGTGTCGCGTGCGGTAGCGACGGCAGCGGTGCGGGATGACACGCCGAGCTTGGTGTAGATATGCACGAGGTGTGACTTGACGGTCGCGTCGCTGATGTGCAGCTGAGAGGCGATCTCGTTGTTCGTTGCGCCGTCGGCGACGAACCGCAACACTTCGATCTCGCGGGCGCTGAGGGTGGGCTGCGGGGAGCGCATCCGGGCGAGCAGACGACCCGCGATCGCAGGGGCGAGAGCAGTCTCGCCCGCGGCAGCAGCATGGATCGCGGCGATGAGCTCTTCGGGCGGGGCGTCCTTGAGGAGGTAACCGCTGGCACCGGCCTCGACCGCGCCGAGGATGTCGCTGTCGGTGTCGTAGTTCGTGAGCACCAGCACCGCAGGCGGCTCATTGAGTGCGCGGATGCGGCGGGTCGCATCAGCCCCTGTCTGGTCGGTGCCGAATTGCAAGTCCATGAGCACCACGTTCGGAGTCAGATCGGTTGCGAGGGCAACGGCATCGTCAGGGGTTGCCGCTTCCCCGATCATGTCAAGGTCGGGGTCATCTGAGAGCATGGCGCGGAGCCCGGCGCGGACGACGGGGTGGTCGTCGGCGAGCACGATCCGGATCATGAGGACGCCCCCCTCTCTGTCGAGAGCGGCAACCGTGCGGTGATCGTGGTGCCGTCGCCGGGTACCGAAATGATGGCGAGGGCGCCGTCAAGCTGTTCGACACGCTCACGCATCGCCTGCAGTCCGAAGGAATCAGCCTCGTGTGAGCCGGCGACGGCCGAGGACACGTCGAAACCCTGCCCGTTGTCGCGTACGACCAATGACACAGCGTCGTCCTCACGTGCGAGCTCGACGACGATCCAGGTGGCGTCCGCGTGGCGGATCGCGTTCGACACCGAGCCCTGGGCGATGCGCAGCAGCGCGGTCTGGGTGACCATCGGCAGATCGACATGCTCAGCGGCCACCTCGACGGGCAACGACGCACGGTCGCTCTGTTCCTGTCCGAGCCTGCGCAACGCGGCGGCGAGACCGTCATCGAGTCGGGCGGGGGTGAGCTCGCGGATGATCTGCCTCGTGTCGGAGAGGCTATCTGCGGCGGTCTCGCGTGCCAGTTTCAGGTAGCCGGCGCCGGGTTCGGGGGTGTCGCGTTCGGCGGCGCGCAGCAGCATCTGAATCGAGGACAGGCCCTGCGCGACGGTGTCATGGATCTCGCGAGCCAGGCGCGCACGCTCCGCGAGAGCGCCTTGTTCGCGTTCGGTCTCGGCAAGCTGCTGCCGAGTGCGTATCAGCTCGGTAAGGAGACGTTCGCGTTCCTCGGCCTCACGCCGCAGTGCGCGGTAGGCGAGCCCGATCAGAAGGGCGACGCCGGCGCCGACGAGCGGCCCGATCACCCCGCCCACGCTGAACCTGAGATGCAGCCCGAGGGCGAGGATCGAGAACGCGGTCGTGACCACGATCGCCGCAACCCCTCCGGCGCCAGGCAAGACATGGAGGTAGAGGAAGAACAGGGGGAAGACCAGGTACGCCCCCTCGGGGGTCAACCACGTCAGTACCGCCCACAACAGGGTGAGCGCGGCGACCCAGACGACCGCGAACGTGCGACCGGACGAACCTGCTGCGCGGCCGGAACGCGCCGCCCACGCGCCGGCGAGGTAGACCGCGACGAACGCGACCCCGACGACCAGCGTCCATGCTGCGACCGGGGAGGAGGCGACGAATGCGCGCACGACCGCGAAGCCCGCAAGCCCGATCAGGAGAGCATGCAGGCCGAAGTGGAGGCCGATGAACACCGGGGCGAGGGTCGAGTGCGGCATGACAGCCCAAGCCTATGCGAACCGCGTTTCCCGGCCATCAACCGAAAGTTTGACCGCGAATCCCGTGGTTTGGGCGATGCCCGGCCCCTCCCTTGGAAAGGAGGGTTGAAGCGTAGCTCGGGCAAAGTGTTCGAGCGGAAAGGCATCTTCGTGTTCGTCGCGTGGAGAGAGTTGCGGTTCGCCCGTGGCCGGTTCCTGCTCATCGGGGCCGTCGTCGCCCTGATCACACTGCTCGTCGGCTTCCTCTCCGGACTCACCGGAGGACTTGCCGCCCAGAACATCTCCTCGGTACTGCAGCTGCCCGGCGACCGTATTGTGCTGCAGCAGCCCGAGAACGGTGACCCGAGCTTTGCAACCTCCTCCCTCGCCGAGGACACCGTGCGGGCGTGGGAGCAGGCCGATGGCGTCGAGTCGGTGATACCGGTCGGGATCGTCCAGTCACGGGCTTCGGCCAGCGGCACCGACGAGCCGACCGGGGTCGCCCTCTACGGGCTCCCACAGGACGCTCCGGCCACCGGATCGAACCCGCTGTTCGAGCTCACCCCAGATTCCGATACCGAGGTCGGCCTCTCATCCGGCGCCGCCGACGACCTCGGTGTCAAGGTCGGAGACACGATCTCGATCACCGGCAACGACTTCACCGTCGCCGCTATTGGCGAAGATCTCTGGTACAGCCACACCCCGGTCATTGTCATGACCCGCGAGGCGTGGAATGAGGCCAGCAAGCGCGTCGGGGGCACTGACGAGGCCACGGTACTCGCCGCAACCGGCGACGCAGACTGGGAGGCCGTTGGCTCCGACACGGACACGGTCGCGGAAACGCAGTTGGCGAGTCTGACCGCATTGGAGGCATTCCAGTCCGAGATCGGGTCGCTCGGCGTCATGATCGTGATGCTCTTCGGCATCTCCGCGCTCGTGGTCGGCGCGTTCTTCACCGTCTGGACGATGCAACGCGCAGGTGACATCGCCGTGCTCAAAGCATTGGGGGCCACGACCGGGTCGCTCGTGCGTGACTCCCTCGGGCAAGCCCTCATCGTGCTCGCCTCCGGCATCGGGGTCGGCCTTGCGGCCGTGGTCGGGCTTGGCACGCTCGCGGGACAGGCGCTGCCGTTCGTCGTGAGCCCGCTGACCACTCTTGCCCCGGCCGTCGCGATGGCGGTGCTGGGCCTTGCAGGAGCCGCATTCGCGCTGCGCTCCGTCACCAAAGCCGACCCCCTCACAGCCCTTGGGAGCAACCGATGATCGAACTGCAGAAGGTCACCCTCACCTTCCCCGACGGGGACAACTACATTACCGCCGTCGATGACGTCACCCTCCGCGGGGACAACGGCACCGTCACCGGCATCACCGGCCCCTCCGGATCGGGCAAATCCAGCATCCTCGCCGTCGCCGCGACCCTGATCCACCCCGAGTCCGGCGGCGTCCTCATCGGGAATGAGTCGAACTTGATCGACGCCGCCCAGCTCTCGAAGCGCGAGGCCACCGAACTGCGCCGTGAGCGCATCGGCATCGTCTTCCAGCAGTCGAACCTGCTTCCGGCACTCACGGCTCGCGAGCAACTCCAGGTCATGGCCCGGCTCGGCGGTGGCACCAGCCGGAATAGGCGCGGGAGGATCGACACCCGAGTCGAGGAGCTGCTCGACGCGGTCGGCCTCACCGAGCATGCCGACAAGCGCCCCCATCAGCTCTCTGGCGGGCAACGGCAACGGGTCGCCATCGCCCGCGGCCTCGTCCACGAACCCGAGGTGCTGCTCGTGGACGAGCCGACGAGCGCCTTGGATCAGGAACGCGGTGCCGAGATCATGCAGCTCATCGCCCGCCTCACCCATGAACGCAACACCGCCACCTTGCTCGTCACCCACGACCTCGTGCATCGCGACGCCCTGGATGACCTCGTCACTGTCATCGACGGTCGCATCACCACTCCTGATTCGCCGTGAGTGAATCGGCCTGGGTGTCGTTCCGTCAGCGTGCGCTGCGGATGTTGAGCGGATACGGTCCTGGCATGAATCCATCCTCCAAAAGGAAAGGACGAAACTCAGAAGGAATCAATCGGTCAGATCACCCCGAACAGCTACGAGAACGCCTACGCGGCCGCGAGGTCAGGTACCCTCGCGGAAGCGGCATAACCGAACCGACACCGTATCCATGATCGCGGGTCGAGGCCCGAGGCCGTTGATCTCTACGTCACTCAGAAGGGTTTGAGGAGTTGCAATCGTCCCCACGACTGGGCCACGAACGTCGCGAATCGGGCAATCGTCACTCCGATATGCCACGCGTCCACCGCTTGAGCAGGCAGTCCTGCGCGGGGTCAAGGTTTGTGAACAGTCCACGCAGCCACCCGGTATGAGTTCGGGATCCTGCCCAGACACCCCTGAACGCTCCGATGAGCGGCCGACGCTCGGGCCGGACGAGTTCGAGGCCCTCGTGGTCTCCGAGCTCGACGCGCTTCCCGACGATATGGTCGACGGCCTCGACAACGTGATCTTCGTCGTCGAGGACAGGCCGGAGGACGGATCCCTCGATCTCCTGGGGCTGTACGACGGCCTCGCGCTCACCGAGCGGGACCGGTACGGTATGGGCGAACTGCCCGACCGCATCATCGTGTACCGCGAGCCCCACCTCGCCCAGTGCGCGACGCTCCGCGAGCTCCGCGACGAGGTGCACACGACGCTCGTCCACGAGATCGCCCACTTCTACGGCATTGACGACGCACGGCTCCACGAGCTGGGATGGGCGTGAGATGACCTCACAGACGCTGCTCCCCGCGGACGAGGCGCGCGCGGCGCGCGAAACCGCGGCCACGGCGGCTCCGCCGTGGGAGACCGTCGTCTGGGACGACCCCGTCAACCTCATGAGCTACGTCGTGCGCGTGTTCCGCGAGTACTTCGGGTTCTCGACCGCGCGGGCCACCGAGCGCATGCTCACGGTCCACCACGAGGGCCACGCCGTCGTCGCGGAGGGCGCGCGCGAGCAGATGGAGCTCCACGCTCAGGCGATGCACGATTACGGCCTCTGGGCCACCGTCCGAAAGGCGACGCGATGACCGACCGGCTCACCATCCTCACGCTCACCCGGATCGAGGCGCGCCACCTCGCCGACCTGATCGACCAGTTCGCGACGCTCGTCGCGGACGGTCGCTCCGAGGACCCGGCGCTCGGCCGCCTGACGCCGGATGCCTATCCCGAGGACGACGCGGCGTCGCGGGAGTTTCGCGACGTCACGCGCACGGACCTGCTCGGGCGACGCGCGGGCGACGCGCGGGTCGTCGCCGAGGACCTCGAGCGGATCGGCGACGCGGGCCTGGACGACGCGCTCTCCCCCGTGGACGTCTCGATCGCGGGCGACCGCCTCGACGCCTGGCTGCGCACGCTGGCCGCGCTGCGTCTCGTGCTCGCGAGCCGCCTCGGGATCTCGGACGGCGATGCGGCGCACGACGAGGACGACCCGCGCTACGGGCTCTACGAGTGGCTCGGCTACCGACTCGAGGGACTCGTGCAGGCCGCGGACGGCGAGACCTCGGCGTAGGGGCTCACGCCATGCACCACGCGAAGGTCGCGAGGCTCTCCGGCGCGTGATCGAGAATGTGCGCGTCCTCCTGCGCCGCCCACATGTCCCAGAACGGCCGAAATCGGTCGCCATCTCGGGCGAGCGCCCGGTCGCGCCGCGCGTGGGCGTCCGCGTCGAGCCACACGGCGCAGGTCGCCGCCCGCGCGGCCGCGGGGCTCAGGGATCCGCACCCCTCGATCACGAGCGGCTCCCCAGGATCCACCCGACGCTCGCGCGTCTCGTACTCACCGCGCTCCCAGTCCCAGCGGCGGTAGGTGGCCGCGCGCCCGGCGGCGTGGTCGGTCAGGATACGCGCGGCGACGGGCGTCGCGCGCGCGAGGCCGCCCCAGCCGGGGTAGAACTCGTCCAGCGAGACGAGGCGCGCGCCGCGCGCGGCGGCCACCGCCCGCGCGAGCGTCGTCTTACCCGCGCCGCTGCGCCCGTCGATGACGAGGCGAAACGGACCGGGCCCGAGGAAGGCGGCGAGCCGGTCCGCCGCGGCGGCCGGCGTCACCGCTACTTCTTCAGCCGCTTGATGACGTAGCCGAGCGCGCGCCCCGTCACGCACACGAGCGGGGTGAGGACCGCGATGAGCGTGACCGGGTTCGGCGCGAACCGGAACTCGGAGCCGCGCCGGATGTAGGCGCCGACCGGCAGCGAGAATCCGCCGCCGCCCCCGCCGCCCTGGCCGTTGTCGTCCGATCCGCCGCCGTAGCCGGCCCAGGTGGCCGCCACCGGCAGCACCGTGACGCCGTCGAGGTCCTGCTGCTCGCCGTAGGACGCCTTCACGCCGAAGGAGCCGCTGAGCTTGCCGAGTTCGATCGCGATGTTAGGCATGGCACTACCGTACCCCGGGGTCCCCCTCCGCGCGCCGCTTCGACGGCGCGAGGAAGGCGGCGCGGGTAATCGACCCGCTCCCGAACTTCTCGGCCGCGCGGTCGAGCGCCGTGTCGACCTGCCGCCAGTCGCCGTCGTCGTCCCACAGCGCCACCGCCTGCGAACCGGCGGCGACGAGGCGGTCCGCGCGCACGCCGATCAGCCGCACGGGCGCGGACACACCCGCCTGCGCGAAGAGCTCGCGGGCGACCTGGCCGATCCGCTGGCCCACGTCGGTCGGATCCGCGAGGGCGCGGGAGCGCGTGATCGTCCGAAAGTCGGAAAACCGCACCTTGATGGACACGCCGGATGCCTCCACGCCGCCCGCGCGCAGCCGACCTGCGACCCGGTCGGCGAGCCGCAGGATCTCGGCGCGCAGCCGCTCCGGATCCCGCACGTCCTCGTCGAACGTCTCCTCGTGCGAGACGCTCTTCTCGACGCGCTCGGTCTCGATCGCGCGCGGGTCTCGGCCGTGCGCGAGGTCGACGAGCCTGCTCGCCTGCGCGGGGCCGAGGATCCGCTCCAGGGCCGCTGGCGGAGTCTCTCGCAGGTCACGGATCGTGTGAATCCCCCGCGAGGCCAGGGCCTCGGCGGCCTTCGGGCCGACGCCCCACATGGATCCGGCCGGCCGCGGGTCGAGGAAGGCGACCGTCGCGCGGGCCGGGACCACGAGCATCCCGTCCGGTTTGGCCGCCGTGGAGGCCATCTTCGCGACGTGCTTGGTCGACGCCGCGCCGACGCTGCAGGTGATCCCGATCTCGCCCCGGACCCGGCGCCGGATCAGCGCGGCGATCTCGCCCGGACCGCCCCACAGCCGCCGCGCGCCGGAGACGTCGAGGAACGCCTCGTCGATCGAGAGGGGCTCGACGAGCGGCGTGATGGAGCGGAACAGGTCCATCACGCGCGCGGACACGGCGCGGTAGCGATCGAAATGCGGCTCCACGACGACCGCGCGGGGGCAGCGCCGGAGCGCCTGCGCCACCGGCATCGCGGAGCGCACGCCGTACCGGCGTGCCTCGTACGACGCGCTGGAGACGACGGAGCGCCCCTCCCTGCGCCCGATGATGACGGGACGACCCGCGAGGGACGGATCCGCCAGCGTCTCGACCGCGACGTAGAACGCGTCCATGTCGACGTGGAGGATGTGCGCGCCCTCGTCGTCCGCGCCGTCCGCGGAGACGAGGCGCCGCGATCCGTCCTGCCGTCCCATGGATCCATTCTCCCCGCGCGCCGCGCGCGAGGGGCCGCCGCCGGCGTCGGCGACGGCCCCTCGCGCCCGGAGGCTACGCGCCGGCGCGCTCGATGACGAGCTCGCGCACGCGCGCGGCGTCGGCCTGGCCCTTCATGGCCTTCATCACGGCGCCGATGATCGCGCCCGCCGCCTGCACCTTGCCGCCGCGGATCTTCTCGAGGACGTCGGGCTGCGCCGCGAGCGCCTCGTCGATCGCCGCAATGAGGGCGCCGTCGTCGCTCACGACGGCCAGGCCGCGCTGTTCGACGACCGCCTGCGGCGCGCCCTCGCCCGCGACGACGCCCTCGAGCACCTGGCGGGCGAGCTTGTCCGTCAGCGTTCCGGCGTCGATGAGGCCCTGCAGTTCGGCCACGTGGGCGGGGCTGACGAGCGTCTCGGCCTCGCGGCCCTCCGCGTTCGCGATCCGCGTGATCTCGCCCGTCCACCACTTGCGCGCGGACGCGGGGCTCGCGCCGGCCGCGACCGTCTGCTCGACCGCGTCGACCAGCGCGCCGTTGGCGACGTCCTGGAACTCGAGGTCGGTGAATCCCCACTCGGCCTTCAGGCGCCGACGGCGCGCGACGGGCGCCTCGGGCAGCTTGCGGCGGAGCTCCTCGACCAGCTCGGCGCTCGGGGCGACGGGCAGGAGGTCCGGCTCCGGGAAGTAGCGGTAGTCGTCCGCGTCACTCTTCGGACGGCCCGGCGAGGTCTCTCCCGTGTCCTCGTGCCAGTGGCGGGTCTCCTGCGTGATCGTGCCGCCCGCGGCGAGGATCGCGGCCTGGCGCCGGATCTCGTACCGAACGGCGCGCTCGACGGAGCGCATCGAGTTAACGTTCTTCGTCTCGGTGCGGGTCCCGAGCTTCTCGGCGCCGCGCGGGCGGAGCGAGACGTTCGCGTCGCACCGGACGTTGCCGCGCTCCATCCGCGCCTCGCTGATGCCAAGCGCGCGGGCGATGTCGCGGATCGTGCCAAGGTACGCCTTCGCGAGCTCCGGCGCGCGGTGCTCGGCGCCGAAGATCGGCTTCGTGACGATCTCCACGAGCGGCACGCCCGCGCGGTTGTAATCCACGAGCGACGACGAGGCGCCCTGGATGCGGCCGGCGGATCCGCCGACGTGCGTCAGCTTGCCCGCGTCCTCCTCCATGTGCGCGCGCTCGATCGGGATCGTGACGAGGTCGCCGCCCTCGAGCTCGACCTCGACCGAGCCCTCGAACGCAATCGGTTCGTCGTACTGGCTGATCTGATAGTTCTTCCCGAGGTCCGGGTAGAAGTAGTTCTTGCGCGCGAAGCGGCTCGACGGCGCGATCGAGCAGCCGAGCGCGAGGCCGAGACTGATGGAGCTCAGCACGGCCTCGCGGTTGACGACCGGCATCGCGCCGGGCAGGCCGAGGTCGACCGGCGCGACGAGCGTGTTCGGCTCGGCGCCGTGAAACGCGTCGTTCGCGGGGTTGCCCGCCGCCGAGAACATCTTCGTGCGGGTGTTGAGCTCGATGTGCACCTCGAGCCCGATGACGGGCTCGAACATCTCGAGCGCCTTGTCGAAGTCCATGAGCGTCGCCATCAGCGTGCCTCTCCCCCGAGCGCGGGTGCCTTGTCGAGGAGCGGACCGCCCCAGCTGTCCACGAGCATCGCCTCGAGCGCGCCGCCGACCTGGTAGAGCCGCGCGTCCTGGCGCGCCGGCGCGAGGAACTGGATCCCCGTCGGCAGGTTGTCGTCGGACGCGAGGCCCGCCGGGATCGAGATGCCGGGGATCCCGGCGAGGTTTGCGGGGATCGTCGTGAGGTCGTTGGCGTACATCGCGAGCGGGTCGTCGATCTTCTCGCCCAGGCGGAACGCCGTCGTCGGCGCGGTCGGCGTCGCGATGACGTCGACCGCCGAGAACGCCTGGTCGAAGTCGCGCTGGATGAGCGTACGGACCTTCTGCGCGCTGCCGTAGTACGCGTCGTAGTAGCCCGCCGAGAGCGCGTAGGTGCCGAGGATGATGCGTCGCTTCACCTCGGGACCGAAGCCCGCGTCGCGCGTGGCCGACATGACGTCCTCCACCGTGCCGCCCGCGCCGTCGACGCGCAGGCCGAAGCGCACGGAGTCAAACTTCGCGAGGTTGCTCGAGGCCTCGGCGGGGAGGATGAGGTAGTACGCGGCCACCGCGTACTCGAAGTGGGGTGCCTGGACCTCGACGATCTCCGCGCCCTGCGCCTCGAGCAGCGCGAGCGAGGCGCGGAACGCCTCGGCGACGCCCGGCTGGAACGCCGCGTCGGGCAGGTCGCGGACGACGCCCACGCGCAGCCCGCGGATCCCCTCGCCCGCGGCGCCCGCGCGCGCGGCGGCGGCGAACGACGGCCAGGCGTCGGTGAGCGAGGTCGCGTCGTGCGGGTCGTGCCCGCCGATCACGTCGTGCAGGAGGCCCGCGTCGAGCACGGTGCGCGTGACCGGGCCGATCTGGTCGAGGCTCGACGCCAGCGCGATCGCCCCGTAGCGGCTGACCGCGCCATAGGTGGGCTTCACGCCGACGGTGCCCGTGACGTGCGCGGGCTGGCGGATGGATCCGCCCGTGTCCGATCCGAGCGCGAGCGGGGCCTCGAAGGCCGCGACCGCGGCGGCCGACCCGCCGCCGGAGCCGCCCGGGATCCGGTCGAGGTCCCACGGGTTGCGGGTGGGCCCATACGCGGAGTGCTCCGTCGAAGAGCCCATCGCGAACTCGTCCATGTTCGTCTTGCCGAGCGGCACGAGACCCGCCGCGCGCGAGCGCTTCACAACCGTCGCGTCGTACGGCGACATGTACCCCTCGAGGATCCGCGATCCCGAGGTGGACGGCATGTCTGTGGTCACGAGGACGTCCTTGACCGCGAGCGGCACGCCCGCGAGCTCCGGGAGCTCCTCGCCGGCCGCGCGGCGCTCGTCGATGTCGCGCGCGACGTCGAGCGCGTGGTCCGAGACGTGGAGGAACGCGTGCACGTCGCCGTCGACCGCGGCGATGCGGTCGAGGTGCGCCTGGGTGGCCTCGGCGCTCGAGACCTCGCCCGAGCGCAGCTTCTCCGCCAGGTCGGCGCCCGTGAGGCGCACGAGGTCGGCCGCCATCACTGCTCCTCCCCCAGGATCGCCGTGACGCGGAACCGCGACCCGTCGGAGTCCGGCGCATTGAGCAGCGCCTGCTCGAGGGTGAGCATGTCGCCCGGCTCGTCCTCGCGGAAGACGTTCTGCAGGGGGATCGGGTGACTCGTCGCAGCCACGTCCGCCGTGGCGACCTCGCTCACCTTCGCGATGTTCGACACGATGGCGTCGAGTTCGCCGGTGAGGCTGGTCACCTCCTGATCGGACAGCTGGATCCGGGCGAGCACGCCGAGATGACGCACGAGATCGGGAGTGATTTCAGACACGCCCCCAGTCTACGGGGAGGCGGGTTCGGGGCAGCGCAGGGCGCCGCCGTCGACCTGCACGTGCGCGTCCTTCGCCGCGCCGCACCGCCCGCACGGTGGCGGCGTGCTAGGCCCGTAGGGGCCAATCTGGGCGGGCCCGGCGTAGCGGATGAGGCGCGCGTTCAGCCAGTGGTACAGCCCTCCGGACGCCCGCACGCGCTCGCGCCAACTCTGCTTCTCGGTCATAACACTTAGTGTACTAAGCATTAGAGCGTCTAGGATCGGGGCGTGACGGATCCCCGCGACGACCTGCTTCGCCTCGACAACCAGCTCTGCTTCGCGCTCGTGACGGCGGCCCGCAACGTCGTCGCGCTCTACCGGCCCGTCCTCGAGCCGCTCGGGCTGACGCACCCGCAGTACCTCGTGATGCTCGCGCTGTGGGAGCGGGATCCCCGTTCCCTCGGCGAGCTCGCGGAGGAGATCGCGCTCGAGCCGGCGACCGCCTCGCCGCTCGTCAAGCGCCTCGAGGCGCAGGGCCTCGTGGCGCGGGCGCGCCGCGCCGGAGACGAGCGCCGCCTCGACATCGTCCTGACGGACGCGGGACGGGTCCTCCGCGAGCGCGCGCTGGACGTGCCGGGCCAGATCATGGCGCGCACGGGGCAGAGCGCGGACGACCTGGCGCGGATCCGCGACGCGCTCGCGCCGTTCTCGGGCGCCCGCGACGACGTCAGGCGCCCTCGGCGATGAGGCGCTCGCGCACCTGACGCCGCAGCACCTTGCCGATCATCGAGGTCGGGAGCTCATCAACGACGACGACGCGCCGCGGCGCCTTGTAGGGCGTGAGCACGCGCTTGACGAACTCGCGCACCTCCTCCGGGTCGATGTCCGCGCCGCCCTCGACCACGACCGCCGCGACGACCTCCTCGCCGCTCGGGCCGGGGAGCCCGACGACGGCCGCGTCGGAGATCGCGGGGTGCTGGCGCAGCGCGATCTCGACTTCCGTCGGCGCGACGTTGAAGCCGCCCGTGATGATGAGCTCCTTGATGCGGTCCACGACCCGGAAGAAGCCGTCCGCGTCCATCTCGACGATGTCGCCCGTGCGGAACCAGCCGTCGAGGAACACGGCCTCCGTCTCCTCCGGTCGGCCGTAGTACCCCGAGAACACCTGCGGCCCCCGCACGAGCAGCTCCCCCGCCGTCCCCCGCGGCACGTCCACCCCGGTCTCGGGGTCGACGACGCGGGCCTCGGTTCCGGGCAGCGGCAGGCCGATGGATCCCGCCTTGCGGTTCGGGGCGACGGGGTTGACGATGAGTACGGGCGAGCACTCCGACAGCCCGTACCCCTCGACGAGGTACCCCTTCGTCTCCGCCTCCCATGGGCCGACGAGCGCGTCGGCATCGAGCGCCATGGCGCCCGAGACGCCGATGCGCGTGCCCTCGAGCGAGACGCCCTTCTCCTGCGCGCGGCGCAGCAGCCGGTCGGCGATCGGCGGCACGGCGGGCAGGACGGTCGCCGGGTGCTTCTTCGTCGCGCGGAGAACCATGTCCGGGTCGAACCGCGGGAACAGCACGAGGCGGGCCGCCTGCGACATCGCGAAGGTCAGGCAGAGCGTGAGCCCGTAGGCGTGGAACATCGGCAGCACGGCGTAGACGACCGTGCCTTCGCCGCGACCCACCTCGGGGATCCAGGCGCGCGCCTGCGCCGCGTTCGCCAGCAGGTTGCCGTGGGTGAGGGCCGCGCCCTTCGGGTCCCCCGTCGTCCCGCTCGTGTACTGGATGATCGCGACGTCGTCCGTGCCCGGCCCGGGAACGGACGGATCCAGCGGCGCCGCCGCGACCACGTCCTCCCACGACACGGCGCCGCGCACGGGCTCGGTGAGCTGGTCGCGCAGCGCCCGCAGCTTCGGAACCGGGATCCGGAGAGCCGCGCGCATGTATCCGGGCATGCCGAGCGTGACGTCGACCGAGACGAGCGCGGTCACGGCGAGGTCGGCGGGAAAATCCTGCACCGTGCGGGCGACCTTGCTCCACACGATCGCGTGGGTGGCGCCGTGGTCCTCGAATTGCTTGCGCAGCTCGCGGGCCGTATACAGCGGGTTGTGCTCGACGACGATCGCGCCGAGGCGCAGCACCGCGTAAAACGCGACGATGTGCTGCGGGCAGTTCGGGAGGACGAGCGCCACGCGGTCGCCAGCGCTCACGCCGAGATCCTGCAGGCCGGCGGCGGCGCGCTCGATCGCGTCCGCGAGCGCGCGGTACGTCGTCTCGCGCCCGAAGAACTGCAGGGCCGGCGCGTCCGGGAACTCGGCCGCGGAGCCGCGCACGAGGTCGAGGAGCGACCCCGAGACGGGGTCGAGATCCTCCGGCACGCCCGGGGCGTAGGAGGCGGTCCAGGGGCGCGGCGGGTCGAACGCGATCGTCACGCCCCCATCCTAGGCATGAGGGACGGATCGTCGCCCGCGGCGAGCGCGAGCATCGCGCGAGCCGCGTCGCCCTCGGACTCCCGTACCGCGTACACGGCGGCGAGCCGCAGCGCCGTCGCGCGCGCGTAGGCCGCAAACCGACGGGGCGCGACGTGCACCTCCCGGAGGAATGCGACGCGCGCGGCGTCGGCGCGCGCGGGACTCAGGTGGCCCTGGGCGCGGCGGAGCTCGATGTGCACGGCGAGGTTCGCGACGTCGAGAGCGGCCTCGCCCCGCGCGAGCGTGTCGACGTCGATCAGCCCGACCCGTTCGCCTTCGCGGGGAACCAGGAGCTGCTTGTCGTGGAGGTCCCTGTGGAGCACGGCGTCCTCCGGGCCGGGCGCGCCGAGGAGCTCCGCTGCCACCCGCGCGCGGATCCCCGCGGCGCGGTCGGCGCCCTCCGCGCCGCGCGCGTGCGCCCAGGCGCGATCGAGCGCGGCCAGCTCCTCGCGCGGGCCGTGCCGGTCGAGTCCGTCGCCGCGGATCCGGCGGAGCTCGCCGACCGCGCGACCCGCGCCGCTCCACCAGCGCGCGAGGTCGCCGATCGGGACGGTCGGATCCGCGCCCGCCTCGAAGAGCGTGCGCTCCCCGACCGCGGTCATCTCGATCGTGCCGCGCCCCGCGTCGGCACCGATGATCCGCGGGGCGCGCGCGACCTGGAGGCCCTCGACGCGCCGCGCACGGTCGAGCGCCGCGGCGTGGCGCTTCGGACGGACCACCTTCACGAACGCGGGATCGCGACCGGGGAGCCGCACGACGGCGCGCTTGCCCTCCCGATGGGCGACGAGCACGGCCCCAGGCCGCTCCAACGCGACGGCGAGGCCCGGCAGCGCCGGATCCCGCGGCACGGTCGCGACGATCCGCGCGGCGAGCGTGACCGTGTCGAGCGCGCGATCCCGCCAGTCGTCGGCGCCGCGCCGGAAGGGCTCGGCGGCGCGTTGCAGGAGCGCCGCCGCGGTCAGGGGCCGGAGGGCCGCGGGGTCCACCTCCCCGCCCGCGGCCCGGTAGCCCTCCACCAGGGCGGGCAACCCGTCGCCGCCGCCGGCGAGGTTGTCGGCCGCGGCCGAGGCGAGGTCCCAGAGGGGATCGCCGAAGCCTGCGCGATCGAGGTCCACGATCGCGACGTCGCCGCCCGCGACGAGGAGCTGATCCCGCGAGAAGTCGCCGTGGATCGGCGCGATCGCGCGCGGCCGGGCGATCTCCTCCGCCAGCTGGCGCGCGACCGCTCGGGCGGACTCCCCCGCCGCCGGCGCCACCGCCCACAGCTGCGCGAGCGCGCCGTCCAGGGCCGCCCGGCGCGCCCGGCGCCACGCGAGCCCGGCCGCCGCCGGCGCCACGGCGCCGCCCGCATGAATCCGCGCCAGCGCGCGCCCCGCTGCCCTGAGCGCGTTCGCGTCGCCGGATCCCGGGGCGCGCCCGGGAAGGAGGCGGGTCTGAAGGATGCCCCGGTCGAGGTCGGTGCACACCTCAGCCGCCGTGGCCGTGAGGTCCGCGAGGAGCGCGTGCCCGGCGGATGCCGCGCGCGCCGCGGCCGGGCGATGGACCTTGACGAGGACGCCGCATGCGTCGCAGCGGCCGACCCAGCGACGACCGGGCTTGTAGACGAGCACGCGCACGGCGGGGTGCGCGCGGCGCGCGACGGCGATCCCGGGAAGGTCGCGATCGGCCTCGTCCGGCAGAATCCCGAACCCGCGAGCGGCGTCGACCGCGATGGCGCCGCGCCGCGCGTCGCGCCGCAGCTTGGGCGCGGCCTCCGCGGCATACGCCACGGCGCGCGCGGGCGTCCGCGCGCCGCTTGCGGCGACCAGGACGAGGCCGACGTCCAGCGAGACGCCGGGCTTGTACCGGCGATAGGTCACCTCGGCGCTCGCGAGCCCCGCGCGGGCCGCGAGCCCGGGCGCGTCGAGCGCGTCCGCGAGCGCGGGGATCGAGGGGTCGCGGCGCGCGAGGTCGGCGGCGTCCTCAGACATGCGGGGCCTCCGAGACGATGCGCCCGCGCTCGAGGACGACCGTGCGGTCGCAGCCCGCGGCCTCGTTTTCGTCATGCGTGATGACGAAGGTCGTCTTCCCCTCCGTGAGGCGGCGGAGCGCCGTGCGCACCTCGCGCGCGCCGGCCGGATCCAGGCCCGCCGTCGCCTCGTCCAGCACGATGATCCGCGCGTCGCGCAGGATGGCGCGGGCGATCGCGATGCGCTGGCGCTGGCCACCCGAGAGCGTGTCGCCGCGCTCCCCCACGACCGCGTCGAACCCGCCCGGGAGCCGCTCGGCGAACTCGCTCACGCAGGCGACGCCGGCCGCCCACGCCACGTGCTCGTCGGTAGCGTCGGGGCGCCCCATCCGGATATTCTCCCGGATCGTCCCCCGGAAGAGCACAGATTCCTGCAACACGATCGCCGTCGCGCTCCGCACCGATTCAACGGTCGCGTCGCGGAGGTCGACCCCGTCGATCTCGACGGAACCCCGGATCGGATCCTGGAGCCGCAGCAGGAGCGCCGCGAGCGTGGACTTCCCCGAGCCCGACGAGCCCACGAGCGCGACCCGCTCCCCCGCGCCGACGGCGAGGTCGACGCCGTCGAGGGCGAGGGAGGCGTCGTCGTACGACGCGGACACGCCCCGGAAGCGCACGTGCCCGATCGGCCGGGGCAGTGCGGTCGCGCCCGGGCGATCGGCGATGTCGGGGTCCTGGTCGGCGAGGTCCAGGATCCGCTCCCCGGAGGCGCGGGCCTTCGCGATGCGCCCGACGTACTTGGCGAGATCGCGCATGGGCTTGAACGCCCCCTTGAGGTACTGGACGAACACGACGAGCTCGCCCGGGGTGAGGTGGCCGTCGAGGACGCTCGTACCTCCCACCAGGAGCACGGCGGCCGTCGCGATGCCGACGAGCACGTCGGTCGACCGCTCGAGGCCCGCCGCGAGGCGCGTGGCGCGCACGCCCTCGGTCAGCTCGCGATCGTTGGAGATCTCGAACCGGCGCGTCAGGCCGCGCTCGAGCGCGTAGGCCTGAACGACCTTCATCGCGCCGAACGTCTCGCCCGCCGTGCCGGCGAGGTCGCCCTCCCGCGCGCGCTGCACGCGGGAGGCGCGCGTGATGCGGCGCGTGGCCACGTGCGAGGCCAGGAGGAAGACGGGGACGCACGCGAGGATGACGAGCCCGAGCCGCCAGTCGAGAACGAGCATGACCGTCAGCATCGCGACGAGCGTGACGCAGTTCCCGATCAGGGGCATCGCGGCCGTGACGGCGACATCGCGGAGCTTGCCGACGTCGCCCACGAGGCGGTTGAGCACGTCGCCCGACCGCGTGCCGGCGTGGAACCGCAGGGAGAGTCGCAGCGCGTGGGCGTAGACCCGGCCGCGCACGGCGTTCATCGCGCGGGTCCCGGCGAGCGCAAAGCACACCGTCATGAGATACGAAGACAACGCCCGCATCCCCGCCGCGAGCAGCACGGCGCACGCGCAGGCGAGGAGCAGGCTCGCGATGCCGGGGCTCGACGCGGCGCCGGGCGCGACGACGGCGTCGATCACGACCTTCAGGGGCCAGGGCTCGAGGATCCGAAACGCGACCTCGGCGAACATGGCGACGAATCCGCCCACGATGAGGGTCCGCTGCGGGCGCACGTCGGGCGCGAGGAACCGCCACAGCGCGGGGAGCGACCGGCTCCGACCGGCGCTCACGCGGGCACCGCCTCGAGCGCGAGCCCCGCGGCCCGGAACGAGCGATCGACGACCGCCGCCCAGGTGCGGTCGGCGAGTGCGCGGCGCCGGCCCTCGCGCCCCATCCGGGCGGCGCGGCGGGGGCGCGCGGCGAGGGCGAGAAGCGCGGCCGCGAGCGCGCGCGGATCGCCGGGTTCCACGAGGATCCCCGTCTCCCCGTCCGCCACGAGGTCGGGTATCTGACCCGTGCGGGAGGCGACCACCGGCAGCCCCGCGGCGAGGTATTCGACCACCTTCAGGGGCGAGAAGTACGCGTGCCCGGGAGGGTACGGCGCGACGCCGACGTGACACGTGGCGAGCAGCCCCGCCACGTCTTCCGGCGCGACCGCACCGGCGAACTGGACGGCGCCCGTCAGCCCGCGCGCGGCGGCATGAGCGACGAGGTCCGCGCGCCCGGGGCCGTCCCCGATGATCAGGGCGCGGGCGGGCAGGCCCGCACGGCGCACGTCGACGAGCGCGTCCAGGAGCGTCGCCGTCCCGTGCCACGGCTTGAGCGTCCCGACGAACCCCACGGTGAAGTGCGCGGACGGTGTCGCGTGCGCGACACCGTCGAAGCGCGCGGGGTCCACGCCGTTCGGCTCGACGACGATGCGATCGCCGGGCGCGTAGCCCGCCGCCCAGTCGGCGACCGGGCGCGACACGCACACCACCGCGGTGGCGCCCCCGAGCGTAGTGGCGGCCACCCGGTCCGCGTCTGCGCGGCGCACGAGCACGCGATGGGCCGCCTGCTCGAGCGGCAGCGGCGCGTTGGCCTCGACGATGACGGGAACCCCCGCCGCCCGGCCGACCGCAACCCCCGCCGTGCTGAAGAGGCTGTACCGCTCGTAGATCGCGTCGTACGGGCGCCAGCCGTGCGCGGCGAGGACCTCTCCCGCGATCTCGGCGTCGGCCGCGAGGAGCCGGTCCTCCCGGCGCGCGGGATCCGCGTCCCGGATGGGGCCGGACACGCGCAGCCGCAGCGCGCCGGCGGCCACGGCTGGCGCCAGCGCGGCCGGCGTGTCGCCGCCGGTGCGGCGGCAGAACACGTCGATCTCGTGACCGTGGCCGGCGAGCACCGCGAGCACGGCCTGGACGTGCACGGAGGCGCCCTTGCGGCCAAAGATCGGGATCCCCGGATCCTGGCAGATGTAGGCGATGCGCATCAGGCGACCTCCCCGCTCGCCACGAGCGCGCGGAGCGCCGCGGCCTGGCGCTCGCTCGAGAACTCCGCCTCGACGCGCGCCCTGGCGCGGGCCGCCAGCGCCCTGGCGCGCGCGGAATCGTCCAGGAGGCCCGCGAGCGCGCGGGCGAGCGCGGGCGCGTTCCCCGGCTCCACGAGGACGCCCGTCTCCCCGTCCACGACCGCCTCAGGGATGCCCGTCACGGGCGTGGAGACGCACGGCGTCCCGAGCGCCATCGCCTCGAGCAGGACGGTGGGCAGGCCGTCCGCGTTGCCGTCGGAGCCCACCACGCACGGCGCGGCGAAGACGCGGGCGCGCGCCACCTCGTCGCGCACGCCGTCCTGCGTCGCCGCGCCCACGAGCCGCACGAGGTCGCCGACGCCGCGATCCGCGATGCGCGCCGCCAGCTGCTCCTCGCGCTCGCCGCGCCCGATGATCCGGCAGGTCGTCTCGCGGCCGGCGGCGCGCAGGTGGGCGATCGCGTCGATCAGCACCTCGAATCCCTTCTTCTCGACGAGGCGTCCGACCGCCACGACATCGACCTCGCGCGCGGCATCCGTGGGGCGAAACTCCCGGACGTCGACGCCGTTGTAGACCCGGTGCACGGCGTGGCCGGGTCCGGCGACCCGCTCGAGGTGGCGGCGGTTGTAGTCGGAGACCGTCACGACGTGGTGGGCGCCCACGACCTTGCGGGCCACGTCGGCGTCGTCGACGCTGTCGTGGAACAGGTCCTTCGCGTGCGCCGTAAAGGAATAGGGAATCCCCGCGAGGAGGGACGCGAGGCGCGCGATCGTCGTCGCCATGCTCGCGAAATGCGCGTGGAGATGGGTCACCCCGTCCGCTCGTGCCCGGAGGGCGAGGTCGATGGCCTGCGCCGCGTCGTCCGCCGAGGCGCCCGCGAGCTCGCCGGCGGCGTCGCGGAATCCCGGCAGGTCCCGCGCCCGGGCGAGGGCGGCCCACTGCGACGCCGCCGACCGCGGCACCGGCAGCGGCACGACGGGCGCCGCGACGCGGGCGAGCGCGGCGTGGAAGTGCGGGTCCGCCGGCGGGCGCATCGAGTAGATCCGCAGGCTCTCCCCCGCCGCCTCGCGGGCCAGGATCTCGGTCACGACGAACGTCTCGGAGAATCGCGGATACATCTTGAGTACGTATCCGACGAGCGGGGCGGGGCCGGTCATGCGACGGTCCTTTCGCGACGGGGCGCGGCCACGAGCGCGCCGAAGAGGTCCGCGACGGTGGCGAGCCCGTCGAGGTTGCCGGTTCCCGCGGCGGGGTCCCCGGGCGCGTCGAGCCACCGCTCGATCGCCGCGGGGCTCAGGTCGTCCGGGTGGAGGGCGTCGATGAGGCCGCGACGGCGCATGGCGACGGCGCGCACGAGCTGCTCGCGCCGCGGCCGCACGCGCGGCACGACAAGAATCGGCGTGCCCGCCGCGAGCGCCTCGCACACCGTGTTGTAGCCGCCCATAGCGACCACGGCCGACGCGCGCGCGATGAGATCGGAGCCGTCCGGCACGAAGGTGCGCACCTCGAGGTCCGCGCGACGGGCAGCGAGCCGCGCGAGGTCCTCGCGGTCGCGGGCGGGCATCTGCGGCCCCGTGACGAGGACGCCGCGGTGACCGGCGGGGAGATCGGCCCGCGCGAACGCGTGCGCGAGGGCCTGCCCGTCGGATCCGCCGCCCACCATGCCGACGACGAGACGCTCGCGGGCCTCTCCTCGGAGCGGCGCGACCCGGCCGCGGGCCAAGTAGCCCGTGTACGCGACGCGCGTGCGAAGGTCGGGCGGGACCTCCAGGCCCTCCAGCGGGTCGTGCACCGAGCGGTCGCCGTATACCCACACGTCGGTGTACCACCGCTCGAGCGCGCGCGCCGTGCCGGCCGCGCGCCAGTCGCGGCGCGCGGCCGGCGCGGCGTCCAGCACATCGCGCAGGCCGAGGACGATGCGCGTGCCGCGACGGGCGAGGGCGTCGAGCGCGCCCTCGAGCTCGCCGCCGAGCCCGCGCGCGTGCTTGTCCACGATGAGGACGTCGGGGGCGAACCCCTCGAGCGCGGCGCGCAGGATGTCGGCGCGGATCCGCGCAAGGTGCTCCCCGGCGAGCGAGAGGCGGCGTGGCCCGTAGGATCCCCGCGCGTTCTTCGCGACGCCGGGCAGGGCCACGACATCCGTCCGGTCGGGGAGCGCGTGGCAGGCCGCCTCGGGCGCGCTCGTCAGGAGCAGGATGTCGGGCCGCGCGCCGCCTGCCGCCAGCGCCCGGGCGAGGGCGAGGTTGCGGCGAATGTGTCCCAGCCCCATCGCGTCGTGCGAGTACAGCGCCACGCGCGGCGCGCGCTCTCCCACCCCGGCACCCGTGTCCCGTGCGTCGCTCGTCATAATCGTCATGAGCCCTCCCCCTTGGATAAGACTCACTCTGGTGCGGCCCCGTGAGACCGCTGTGACGCGTGGATGAGGACGCGTTTAGGAAACGCGAACGCCCCGCCGAGGACGGCGGGGCGTTCGGGTGGCGCGGATCGCTACGACGCGGCGGGCTTCTCCAAGTCCGCGATGATGATCGAGCCGGTGTCGGTGAACTCCCGCTGGATCTCCTTGTCGTCCGGCGTGTCCCCCTTGTACGTCGCGAGGCTCACGACGACGGCGAGGACGAGGTTCACGACGAAGCCCGGCACGATCTCGTACAGGTCGAAGAACCCGCCCGAGAGGTACTGACCCCATACCCAGGCCACGACGGCGCCGGAGATCATGCCGACGATCGCGCCGGCGGCCGTGAAGCGCCGCCAGAACAGCGACAGCAGGACGATCGGGCCGAACGCGGCGCCGAACCCGGCCCACGCGAACCCGACGAGCTCCAGCACCGTCGCCTCGGAGTCGAACGCGATCGCGATCGCGATGACCGCGATCACGAGCACGGCGATGCGGCCCAGCCAGACGAGCAGCTTTTCGCTGACGGTCTTCTTAAACACGAGGCGCGCGATGTCCTCGATGAGCGCGGAGGACGACACGATGAGCTGGCTCGAGATCGTCGACATGATCGCGGCGAGCACCGCGGAGAGCACGAGGCCCGCCACGAGGGGGTGCATGAGGTTCTGCGCGAGCACGAGCACGACCGTCTCGGGGTCGGCCAGCTCGATGCCGTTGATGCTGAACCACGCGATACCGATGAGGCCGGTCGCGACGCCGCCGAGGAGCGAGAGGATCATCCAGCCCATGCCGATGCGGCGGGCGACCTTCACGTCGCGCGTGGAGCGCAGCGCCATGAAGCGCACGATGATGTGCGGCTGGCCGAAGTAGCCGAGGCCCCACGCGAGCGACGAGACGATGCCGAGGAAGGTCGCGGCGGACATGCCGCCGCCGAACCAGTCGAGGTTGTCGGCGCCCGCCGCCTCGATGCCCTCGCCGACCGCCGCAAGGTCGCCGATCGAGACGATGGCGAGCACGGGGACGATGAGCAGGGCGGCGAAGATCATGATGCCCTGGACGAAGTCGGTGTAGGTCGCGCCGAGGAAGCCGCCGAAGAAGGTGTACGCGAGCGTCACCCCGGCCACGAGCAGCATGCCCGTCGTGTAATCCCCGTCAAATGAGCTCTCGAAGTACTTCCCGCCGGCGACCATGCCGCTCGAGACGTACAGCGTGAAGAAGACGAGGATGACGACGCCCGCCACGACGCGGAGCACGTGGCTCTTGTCGTGCAGGCGGTTCTCGAAGAAGCTCGGCACGGTGATCGAGTTCTTCGCGACCTCCGTGTAGGCGCGCAGGCGCGGCGCGACGAACTTCCAGTTCAGGTAGGCGCCGATCGTGAGGCCGATGGCGATCCAGGCCTCGATGAGCCCCGTCGCGTACAGCGCGCCCGGCAGGCCCATGACGAGCCAGCCCGACATGTCGGACGCGCCGGCGCTGAGCGCGGCGACCGCTGGCGGCAGGCTACGGCCGCCGAGCATGTAGTCCTCGTGGGACTTGGTCTTCAGCGTCGCGTAGACGCCGATGCCGATCATGGCGGCGAAATAAATGACAAGGGCAATGATGAAATATGTGTGATCTGACATTCGAGTAGTCCTCCGCTCCGTTGAGCAGCGCACACCCTAACCAGCCCCGGTCGCCTCGCGCCAACTGGCGTTCGCGCGAGGTTGATGTTATGTGAGAAGTTCCTGTGTGCGCGCCGGGTGGGCGTCACGGTAGCGTCGGCGCGACGCGGCGCACAAGGGGCGCCCGTCGATCACTCCCCCGGATCCGGGAGCGCGCCCGGGCCCTCGGTCACGAGGATCCGGAAGCCCTCGGCGTCGAGCACGCGGATACCCAGCTCCTCGGCCTTGGCCAGCTTGGATCCGGCGCCCGGCCCCGCTGCCACGAAGTCGGTCTTCTTACTCACGCTCGACGCCGCCTTGCCGCCCGCGCCGATGATCGCCTCCTTGGCGCCCTCCCGGGTGTACCCCTCGAGCGTCCCCGTCGCGACGACGGTCAGCCCCTCGAGCACGCCGCCGGCGGCCCGCGCCGCGCCCGGGCCCGGGTGGCCCGGCGTCGCGAACCGCACGCCGGCCCGCGTCCAGCGCTCGACGATCTCCCGGTGCCACGGCACGTCGAACCAGTCGAGCACGGAGGCCGCAATCGTCTCGCCGACCCCCTCGACGGCCGCGATCTCCTCGGCCGTCGCCCGGCGGATCGCGTCAAGGGATCCGAACCACGCGGCGAGCTCGCGCGCCGCCACCGGCCCCACGTGCCGGATGTTCAGTGCGACGAGCTGCCGCCACAGCTCCTTCGTCTTTGCCTTCTCGAGCTCCTCGAGCAGCGTGATCGCCTGCGCCGACGGCGAGGCCCGCGGGTGGTCCTTGCGGATCCCCGCCGCCCGCCGCGCCTGCGCGGTGGCGTCCTCCCAGCCCGGCGGGTAC
Organism: Microbacterium sp. ZXX196; assembly: GCF_009709595.1. NCBI lineage: Bacteria > Bacillati > Actinomycetota > Actinomycetes > Micrococcales > Microbacteriaceae > Microbacterium > Microbacterium sp. ZXX196. Next base: position 98,247 of record NZ_WMEE01000004.1, on the reverse strand, counting down.
ACGCGCGTGACCTTCTGGAACGGCGCGCGCCGCACCGGCTCGCCGGTGGACTCGTCCACCCGCTCCTCGCCGGTCTCGGGGTCGCGCACGACGACCTCGATGGGCACGAGCTGCTCGAGCGTCAGGTCGAACAGCCCCGCCTCCGTGCGCAGGAGCGGCTCGAGCTCTTCGCCCGTCTCGGTCGAGCGCGCCGGCTGGGTCAGCGCGGCGGCCGTCACCTCACCCAGCGCCTCGACGTCGAGCCCCCCGCGCGAACCGATGTGCTCGACGCGCCCGCGCACCTGCGCGGGGCAGTCCTCCCCGTTCGGGCAGCGCAGGTCGATGTCGCCCTCCTTCATGGGGCGGAGCCTCGTGCCGCACTCGGGGCAGAGCTCCGGCATGACGAACGCCCGCTCGGACCCGTCGCGGCGCTCGATGACCGGGCCCAGGATCTCTGGGATCACGTCGCCCGCCTTGCGGAGGATCACGACGTCGCCGATCAGGACGCCCTTGTGCTCGACCACCTCGCGATTGTGCAGCGTGGCGCGCGAGACGACGCTGCCCGCCACGAGCTTCGGTTCCATCACGGCGTACGGCGTGGCCCGCCCCGTGCGCCCGACGCCGACCTGGATGTCGACGAGCCGGGTCTGGACCTCCTCCGGCGGGTACTTGTAGGCGATCGCCCAGCGCGGCGCGCGGCTCGTCGCGCCGAGCTCGTCGTGCAGCGCGAGCTCGTCGACCTTCACGACGATGCCGTCGAGCTCGTGCTCGACCGCGTGGCGGTTCTCGCCGTACCGCGCGACGAAGTCGAGGACGTCCGCCGTGGTGTCGCACACCGCGAGGTGCGGGCTCGTGGGCAAGCCCCACCCCGCGAGCACCTCGTAGACCTCGCTCTGCGCGGCGACCGGCGGATCCGGCCACGCCCCGATGCCGTGCACGTACAGCCGGAGCGACGCAAGGCGCGCCTCGCCGGCCTCGCGCTCGAGGCCGTCCTTCTTGTCGAGCTGCTGGCGCAGGCCGCCGCTGGCCGCGTTCCGGGGATTCGCGAAGGCGGGGAAGCGACGCGCCGCCGACGCCTCCGCGCGGGCCTCGTCGAACGCGGCTCGCGCTCCCGCGCGGCCCGCGTGGCGCGCCTTCGCCTCCTCGACGGCCCGGGCGCGAAGATCGGCCTGAAGCGCGTTGAGCGCGTGGAACTCGGCGACCGGGATGAAGACCTCGCCGCGCACCTCGACGAGGTCGGGGTGCCCCTCGCCGTCGAGCCGCGCGGGGATCCCCGCGACGCGCGCCGCGTTCTCCGTCACGATCTCGCCAACCCGCCCGTCCCCGCGCGTGGCCGCCGAGGTGAGCACGCCCCGCTCGTAGCGCAGGCTAATGGCGAGGCCGTCGATCTTCAGCTCCGTCAGCCACCGCACGGGTCGCGCGGCCGCCTTGGAGGTCCTGTGGCACCAGTCGGCCAGCTCCTCGGGCGCGAACACGTTGTCGAGGCTGAGCATGCGCTCGGCGTGTTCGATGGTGTCGAGACCCGTCGCCTCCGCCGCACCGACGGTCTGCGTGGGCGAGTCCTGCGCCGCAAGAACCGGGTGCGCGTCCTCGATCTCCTCGAGGCGCCGCATCCAGCCGTCGTAGGTCGCGTCGTCGACCGGCTGCTCGTCGGCGCCGTAGTACGCATCGCGCGCCGCCTCGATGCGGCGGGTGAGATCGGCAGCCTCGGCGCGCGCGTCGTCGAGCGGGAGGTCGGAGGCGGGGCGCGTGGTGGTCACCCGTCCGATTCTAGGTTCGACCCCCGACAGGCGCGGCCGAGACGGTCGCGTCGATCGTGCATTGCCCGAGCACGCGCGTGCCGAGGTAGACGACGGCCGTCTGCCCCGTCGCGACCCCGGAGATCGGCTCGTCCGGGACGATGACGAGCGCGCCGTCCGCGACGCGCATGACGGCGGGAACGGGATCCGCGTGCGCGCGCACCTGCACCTCGCACCGCCGGTCCTCCTCGAGGTGCGCGGGAGCGGCCCCCGCCCAGGAGAAACGCCGGCCCGAGATCTCCGACACCGCCAGCGCCTCGCGCGGACCGACGACGACCGTGTTGTCCACGGGGCGCACCTCGAGCACGAAGCGCGGCTTGCCGTCGGGCGCCGGGCGACCGATCTTGAGGCCCTTGCGCTGGCCCACCGTGAACGCGTGCGCGCCGTCGTGGGATCCGACGACCTCCCCGGAGCGGTCGACGATGTCGCCGGGGGCCGCGCCGACCTTCTCGGCGAGGTAGCCGCGGGTGTCGCCGTCCGGGATGAAGCAGATGTCGTAGCTGTCCGGCTTGGTCGCCACGCTGAAGCCCCGGCGCTCGGCCTCGGCGCGCACGATCGCCTTCGAGGGCGTGTCCCCGAGGGGGAAGTAGGTGTGCGCGAGCTGATCGGCGTCGAGCACGCCGAGCACGTAGGACTGGTCCTTCGCCTCCTCGCTCGACCGGTGCAGCTCGCGGCCGCCGGCGCCGTCCACGAGCGTGGCGTAGTGCCCCGTGCAGACGGCGTCGAAGCCGAGCTCGAGCGCGCGTTCGAGGAGGGCCGCGAACTTGATCTTCTCGTTGCAGCGCATGCAGGGGTTCGGCGTGCGCCCCGCCCGGTACTCGCTGACGAAGTCCTCGATCACGTCGTCGCGGAAGCGCTCCGAGAAGTCCCAGACGTAGAAGGGGATCCCCAGGCGGTCGGCGACCCGGCGCGCGTCCAGCGCGTCCTCGACCGTGCAGCACCCGCGGCTTCCCGTGCGCAGGGTCCCGCCCGCCCGCGACAGCGCGAGATGCACGCCGACGACGTCATGCCCCGCGTCGACGGCCCGCGCCGCCGCCACGGCCGAATCGACCCCGCCGCTCATCGCTGCCAGAACCCGCATGCGCTCCATGCTACGACGCGTCGCTGGCCGGTTCCTCGGCGGGGCGCAGCCGGCGATAGGCCGACAGCACGGCCCCTGCGGCACGGTCGACCTCGGCGGGGGTGGTGTCGCGCCCCATCGTCAGGCGCAGCACCTGCCGCGGCGCGTTCGCCTCGTCCAGCCCCATCGCCGCGACGACGTGCGAGGCCTCGGTCACGCCCGCCTGGCACGCGGATCCGGTCGACGCCGATACGCCCGCGGCGTCCAGGAGAAACAGCATCGACTCCCCCGGCGCGCCGGGCAGGAACAGGTGCACGTTGCCGGGGAGGCGGCGTTCCGGATCCCCCAGGAGGCGGATCCGCGGGTCCTCCGCGAGGCGCGCCACCAGCCGCGCCCGCAGTGCGGCGTGCCGCGCGGATCGGTCCGCGCGCTCGCCCTCGGCGGCCACGGCGGCGGCCGCCAGCGCCGCCGCGCCCGCCACGTCCTGCGTGCCGGCGCGCAGCCCGCGCTGCGGGGATCCGCCGTGCAGGAGCGGCGCCAGCCGAGCCCCGCGCGCGACCACGAGCGCGCCCGTGCCCGCGGGGGCGCCGATCTTGTGCCCGCTGACGCTGAGGGCCACGAGCCCCGCGTCCGCGGGGGCGTCGCCGCGCAATCCGGCGAAGTCGACCCGCACCTGACCGAACGCCGCAACGGCGTCGAGGTGCAGCGGCACCGCGGCCGCGGCGGCCGCGCGCGCCAGACCGGCCGCGTCGTTCAGCGTTCCCACCTCGTTGTTCGCCACGAGCGCGGTGGCGACGGCCGCGTCCGGGGACAGCGCCGCGGCAAACGCGTCCGCGTCGATCCGGCCCCCGCGATCGATCCCGACCCCGACGACGCGCGCGCGCTCGGCGCGCTCGAGCTCCGCGACGGTGTCGAGGGTCGCGTGGTGCTCGCCGTCCGGCAGCACGATCGCGTCACCGCGCCGCCGGGCGCGCCACAGGCCCGCGATCGCGAGGTTCACCGACTCGGTGCCGCCCGACGTGAACACGACCTCGATCGGGTCGCAGCCGATGACGGCGGCGAGGCGCTCGCGCGCGTCCTCGAGCGCGCGCCGCGCGTCCTGGCCCGCGCCGTGCACGGAGGACGGATTGCCGACGATCTCGTGCGCCCGGAGCCACGCGTCGCGCGCCTCCGGGCGCAGTGTCGTCGTGGCGGCGTGATCGAGGTAGACGCGCATGGGCCCTCCGGCCGCGCCTAGAACAGGAGACTCGTGAGGCGCGTGCGGGCGCGGACCACCCGCGGATCCGACGGGCCGACGACGCCGAAGAGCTCCACGAGGCGGTCCTTGACGGCCGCGCGGTCCTCCCCCGCCACGCGCGCGAACAGGTCGAGGAGGCGATCGAACGCGTCCTCCACATGCCCGCCGGCGACGTCGAGATCCGCGACGGCGAGCTGCGCCGACACGTCGTCGGGCGCCTCGGCCGCGGCCCGGCGCGCCTCGTGCAGGTCGGCGCCCGCCGTGCGGTCGAGGAGGCGCACCTGACCGAGCCCGGCCGCGGCCTCGTCGTCGCGCGGATTCTCCTTCAGCGCGCGCTCGTACGCGGCGATCGCGGCCGCGTAGTCTCCGCGGCCGATCGCGTCGAACGCCTCCTGGTGCAGCGGCGGCAGCGGCGGCTCGACCGGCTGCTCGGGTGCGCCCGCATCGGGCGCCACGTCGACGGATCCCGTCACGCCCGCCTGCGCGGCGACGTCGAGGAGCTGGCCGAACAGGTCGCGCACCTGTTCCTCCGGCACCGCCTGGTTGAACAGCGGCACGGGCCGGCCGCCGACCAGCGCGACGACCGAGGGCACGGACTGGACCTGGAAGGCCTGCTGGATCTGCGGGTTGTGGTCGATCTCGACCCGCGCGAGCACGATGCGGCCCGCGACCTCGCGCGTCACCTTCTCCAGGACGGGGCTGAGCTGGGCCGACGCCTCGGAGCGCGATGACCACATGTCGACGACGACCGGGACGCGCGACGAGAGCTCCATCACCTGTGCGAACGTCGCGTCCGAGACGTCCATCACGACGTCGGGCGCGCCCGCGGCGCCGGCGCCACCCGACGCGGGGCCGGGCGCAGGCGAGGCGGGGCGGTTGCGCAGCGAGGAGAGGTCAACGGCGCCGCGCAGGGCGGATCCGAGGGAGGCGTCAGACATCGATCACCCTTCGTTAGTCGGAAGTGGGGGCGGTGCTATTTTTCCGCACCCGCGGGGTCACTCGGGCAGCAGCTCCGAGCCGGCGAGGCCGTACGAGTAGCCGAGCACGCGGATCGGCTCCTCCGAGGCCTTCGCGGGCACGAAGAAGAACAGCTCGCTCGAATAGGTCGTCGTCAGGCCGGTCGCCGTCTCGGTCTCGCCGACGAAGTGCTCGATCTCGGGCGCGAGGTCCTTGATGACGCCGTCCTCGTTCGTGGGGCGGAGGGTCTCGGAGTCCTCGAGCGAGACGGCGACGATCGCGCCGCTGTTGAACGTGGCGAGCGAGACCGGATCCGTGTCGCCCGCGGCCTCGTCGAACGAGATCTCGGCGGTGCCCTCGGCGGTCTCATTGAAGGTGTCGCGCGTCTCGGACCGCTTGTTGGCGAGCGCCTGGCGGAACGGATCCGCCTCCAGATCGAACAGCGCGGCGTAGTCGCTGTCTTCCCCCTTGCCGATGACGTCGGCGTAGGCCGCGGCGAGGTCCTGGGGCGCGATCTGCAGGAACGACGAGTCCGGCGGCACGAGCGCCGCACCGAGCCACGCGGGCGCGAGCTCGGGCAGCTCGACGCTCGCCCCGATCGAGGCGAGGTAGGACACGCGATACTGCGACCACGGGCTGTCCTGGGTCATCGTGAGGATGGTCGGGACGTCCTCGCCCTCTTCCTCGCCGACGACGACGAGCGCCGTGCGCGGCCAGCCGTCGTTCGCCTGCGGCAGGAGGACGCTGACGGGGCCCTCGGGGATCGTCGCGGGCACCGGGTAGTCGTTGACGTCCGAACGCACGTCGTACGCCGTCTCGCGCATCTTGAGCGCTGCGCCCGACATGCGTCGCGCGGCGACGTCGGCGTCGTTCTCCTCGTCCGCGCGCGTGATCGTCGACGAGATGCTCTCGACGATGCGCGCGGCCTGGGCATCGGTGATCGCGGGCGTGGCCTGCTCCGGCGCCGGCGTGGCCGAGGGCGACGCGGACACCGCGTCGTCGTCGGCGAAGTCGGGCCATGCGGTCGGCGAGCAACCCGCGAGCAGCGCGGCCGACACAACCAGCGCGGGCGCCGCGATCCGCAAGCGCCGGCGCGCGCGGGTGCCGGATCCGCCCTCCGGGGCGTCCGACTCCGGCGCGGCCTCGACGGCGGGCGGGGCGGCAGGCGCCGTCGGGGGAAGCTTCGGCCCCTTGCGGCGCGGCCCGCGGCGCCGGCGCAGGTGCACGAAGCCCGCGATCCAGAACACGAGGCCGACGAGCGCGGCGAGGGAGCCGAGCGCGATCAGCGGCCCGGCCCAGGGCGTCGTCACGTCGGTGCGCCACGCGAGCGACACCTCGGCGGGCGCAGGCGCCTCGCCGTCGGTCGCGATGAGCATGCTCATTCCGTCGGGGAGCGTCAGCCGCTCGGTGAGCTCGCCCTCGCCCGTCATCCGCTCGACCCACAGGTCCGACGACCGGGGGTCCCAGCCGGAGCGCTCGCCGGTATCTGCGAACTCGCCCGTGGGCTCCACGGCCGCGATCTCGATGCGGGACTCGCCCTCGGCCACGTCGGACTCGTCGGCGAGCGTGGCCCGGTTGAACGACGTGTCCGACAGCCACGCGTCGATGTCGGCCGTCCGGCCGTACGCGACGAACACCTCCGTGTCCGCACCAGTCGAGATCGTGATCGTCGGCGTGCCGGGGTGTTCCCCGAGGACGTCGGAGTCCACGACCGTGAACGCGAGCGCGTCGTCGGCCGGCGCGAGCTCGCTCGTGATCGAGTCGGGTCCCTTGAGCACGGTCAGCTGCGCCACGCCGGTCCCGACGAGCGCAACGGCCACCAGGAAGGCGACGACCGCCCACACAAATCGCACGGATCAAATCTCCTCGTTCACGCGCCGCGCCAGAACGCCACGGCAGCCCGGATGATTCAGACTAACGACGACACCTGGGAGCTGTCGCCCCGCACGCGCAGTCGGCCGCGTGCCGGTACGCTCCTTGCAGGCCGCACGGCCGCCGACTCGACGTCGCCGCAGGAGTGTCATGAAGATCCACAACCCGTTCCGGCTGGGGTTCCTCGCGACGCTCGGAGTCGGCCTCGCGATCATCCTCCTGCAGAGCGTCGAAAGCCTCTCGACCGTGATTTTGTACGTCGGGACGGCGCTGTTCCTGTCGCTCGGCCTCGACCCCGTCGTCTCGTGGCTCGCCCGTCGCGGCTTCCCGCGCTGGGCGGCCGTGATCGTGGCGCTCCTCATCGTCTTCGGCCTGTTCGCCGGGATCCTCCTCATCGTGCTCCCCGTCCTCGTCGAGCAGATCTCGCAGCTCGTGCGCGGCGTCACGTTCCTCATGAATCGGTCCGACTGGCAGGCCGACGTCGAGACGTGGCTCGACGCCACGCTCCCGAACCTCGACGTGCCCGTGCTCATCGCGGCCCTCAACGACTGGCTGACCGACAACATCTTCTCGATCAGCGAGAGCCTCGTCACGGTGACCGTCGGCGTCGCGAACGGCCTGTTCGGCGCCCTCATCATCTTCATCCTGACGATCTATCTGACGGCCTCCACGCCGTCGCTGAAGAACGCGATCTACCAGACGGTCCCGGCCTCGCGCCGCGATACGTTCGTCCACATCGCGGAGCAGATCACGGACTCCGTCGGGTACTACGTGATGGGCCAGCTCACGCTCGCGCTCGTCAACGGCGCCATCAGCGCCGTCTTCCTGTCGCTCATCGGCGCGCCGTTCCCGATGGTGCTCGCCGTGATCGCGTTCTTCGGATCCATGATCCCGCTCGTCGGGACGATCACGGGATCCACGATCATCGTCCTCGTGTGCCTCCTCCCGAGCGTCGGGGACACGACGACCGCGCTCATCGCGGCGATCTATTACCTCGTGTACATGCAGATCGAGGCGTACGTGCTCTCGCCGCGCATCATGAGCCGGGCCGTACAGGTGCCGGGCGGCGTCGTGGTCGTGGCGGCCCTCGCGGGCGGCGCGCTCCTCGGCCTGCTCGGCGCGCTCATCGCGATCCCGGTCGCCGCGAGCATCCTGATCGTCTACCGCCAGGTGCTCATCCCGCGGATGAACGCGCGCTAACGCCCCGGAGCGTCCGGCCACTCGGTCGGAAGCGGGAGCGCGCCCGGGTTCACGGCGCGGACGATCTCGGTCAGCACGCGGGTGGTCTGCTTCTCCCCGACCCAGAGGTGCTTGCCCTCTTCGACGGGGATGACGCTCGCGCCGGACGGCGCGAAGCGGCGCTGGGCCTCGGCGGGCCGAAGGTAGTCGTCGAACTCGGGCACGAGCGCGATGAGCGGGCGCGGATCCGCGCCCCATGCCGCGACGTCCGCGTCCGTCGCGCGATGGAGCGGGGGCGAGAGCAGGATCGCGCCCTCGATCGGATACTCGCGCGCGTATTTCAGGGCGAGCTCGGTGCCGAACGACCACCCGACGACCCAGGGCGACGGCAGGCCGCGCTCGGCCACGAACGCCATCGCCGCCTGGACGTCGGCGCGCTCGTCGACGCCGTCGCCGAAGGCGCCCTCGCTCGTCCCCCGGGGCGACGCCGTCCCGCGCGTGTTGAAGCGCAGGACCGCGAGGCCCGCGAGCGCGGGCAGGCGCGCGGCGGCCTTGCGGATGATGTGCGAGTCCATGAAGCCGCCGTGCGTCGGCAGCGGGTGCAGCGTCACGAGGGTCGCGACGGGGTCGCGCTCGGCCGGGCGCGCGAGCTCCCCGACGAGCGTGAGCCCGTCGCTCGTGCGCAACTCGATGTCCTCACGCCGCGCGGGCAGAACGGCGGCGCCGCGAATCTCCACGGTCGGCTCCCCTCGAATCAGAAGATGTTCCAGCAGTGCGTGTGCCAGTGGCGGCGCGCCGCGAGGTCGGCGGCGGCCCCGAGCACCCCGTCCTCGCGCCAGGTGACGACATGCGCGTCGCCCGCGGCGATCGTGCCCTGGCACCCGGGGCACGTGTACGGCTTCTCCGACCGGCCGGGGCCCACGGGCTGCACGGACCAGGAGCTGCCGCGGCGCGTCTCCGTGCGGCGCCAGCCCGAGAGTAAACGCTCGAACGAGGCGTCAGACGAGGATTCCCGCGACCGGGGGCGACGGCGTGAACGGCCCATCGACTCCCGTCACCACCAGTGGTTCGTGATCCAGAACTGGTAGGCCGCGGCCCAGCTGCCGTACCGGCCCACCGCGTAGCCGCTGCCCCACGCGAGGTTGTCCACGGGGTCGTAGCCGTTGCCGGGGACCTTGCTGCACGGCAGCGCCTGCACCAGCCCGCAGGCGCCCGAGGACGCGTTGGTCGCGTTGGGGTTCCAGCCACTCTCGGCGCTCACGATGTAGTCGACGTAGGCCCAGTCAGACGAGGCGATGCCGGCGGCGGTCATCCAGTCTTCCTTCGACCCGCCGCCCGAATACGTGGGAAGCGCGACCGGCGCGGCGACCGTCGCTTCGGCCGCGGTTTCCTCGGTCGCGACTTCCTCGGTCGCGGCGCTCTCGGTCGCGCTCGCGACCTCCGCCGTGACCTCGGGCTCCGGCTCGGGAGTGCGGAGCTCGGCCTCGTACGACACGGTCGCCAGCGCGGCCAGCGATCCGCCCTTCTCGGACGCCGCGAACAGCTGCGCCTCGTCAGCCGCCGTCGCAAACGTCGTCTGCGCGGGGTCCTGGCTCGCCGACGCGACCTGGGATCCTACGACCGGCGCCAGCGATGCGGCGAGGAATCCCGCCGCCGCGACGCTACCGACGACCGCGCCCGCGACCCGACGGGCGGACCAGCGCCGCGCCTCGTCCCGGCGACGCCGGTGCACGGCGACCTCGCGCGTGCTGCGTCGGGCCTCCGCGATCGCGGATCGCTCGATGGAGCGCGCCTCGCGGCGCGTCATGGGCTGGGATTCTTTGCGAGGAGGAGTCACAGTGCTCGTGATACTACCCGAGTGTTACCCGAACGTGACAATCCTGCGGCCCTATTGGCCGAGAATCCTCGCTCAGCGCACCGCGAGGATGACGCGGACGACCGCGTCGAGCACCGCGTCGACCTGGTCCTCGCGATAGCCGCCGCGCTGGGTATGAAAGGCCGCCTGACGCACCTGATCCACGCCGACGTACTCTCCGTCGGAGAAGTATCGGGCGACGCGATCCGCCACGATGTCGACCTCGGCGACCGCGTACCCCGAGTGGAACCAGGGCACGCGCCGGAACCGGCTCCCCGCGGGGCGGCTCAGCCGCGCGAGCAGCTCCCTGGCCTCCTCCCGGGCGTTCTCGATCCAGGTGTCCGCACCGTCCGAGGCGATCGATTCCTCGCGCTCGCGCTGCGCAAACGCGTCCTCGAGCCGCGCGAGGGCGCCGTCGACGACGCGGATGTCGAAGCCGCCGCGGACGAGGGGGAACGATGCCTGTCGCACGTCGACGCTCCCGACCGACGGGTCCGTGCCGTCGAAGCTCGCGCGAGCGCGCGCAAGGAACCCCTCCACCGACGCCGGGTCGTAGCCGCGCGCGCCCCGCGCCGCGCGCGGAAACGAAGCGGCGGGGGCGTCCGCGGTCTTGTCGGTGGTCATCACGCCGCCAGGGGTCCGAGGAACTGGAAGAGCGCGAGGGCGACGACCGACGACGGGAGGATGCTGTCGAGGCGATCGAGCACGCCGCCGTGCCCCGGGAGCCACGAGCTCATGTCCTTGACGCCGAGATCGCGCTTGATCATCGACTCGGCCAGGTCGCCCAGCGTCGCGGATCCCGCCAGCACGACGCCAAAGATCGCGCCGGCCCACCAGGGGATCCCCACCAGGAAGATGCACGCCACCGCGCCCACGGCCCCGGAGATCGCCACCGCGCCCGCGAAGCCCTCCCAGGTCTTCCCCGGGCTGATCCGCGGGGCGAGCTTGTGGCGGCCGAAGGCCATCCCCGTGGCGTACGCGCCGGTGTCGGCCACCACGACCACGAGCAGGAAGGCAACGACCCACATGCCGCCGTGCTCCTGACGCGCCAGGACCAGCGCGGAGCTGGCGAGGAACGGGACGTAGAGGGGCACGAAGCACCCCACGATGATGTCGCTGAAGATCGACGCGTATACCCGACCGTCGCGCGCCGTCATCTGTGCCAACACGCGCCACACGATGATGAGCGCGAGCGCGAAGAACAGCGAGGTCCAGTGCACGGCCGTCGAGAACCAGTACGCCGCGGCAATGATCGCGACGGCGCCGATCACCTGCGGCACGATGTCGATCCTGCGTCCGCGCGCCTGCAGGGCGCGCCCGAATTCGAACACGCCGAGCACGGCGATGCCGACCGCGAGGATGGCGAAGACCCACGTCGCGAAGATCAGCGACGCGAGGACCGCCGCGCCGGCGGCGACGCCGACCGCGATGGCCGCCACGAGGTCGCGCCCCGTGCGCTTCTTGATGCGCTCGTTGGTCGCCTCGAACTGGTCGCGCGCCCGATCGATCCGCTGCTCGACCTCGTCGCGCGCGCGGTCGACGCGATCGTGGAGGGAGACGTGCGCGGGCAACGCCTCACCGACGGCCGGTGCGCCCGGCCGCTCCCCCTCCTGCTCCACGCCCGGCAGCATCAGACCTCGAGAAGCTCGGCTTCCTTGTGCTTGAGCGCCTCGTCGATCAGGTCGACGTGCTTCTTCGTGAGCTGGTCGAGGTCCTTCTCGCCGCGCACGACGTCGTCCTCGCCGATCTCGTCCTTCAGCGACTCGAGGTCGTCCTTCACCTGGCGGCGGATCCCGCGCACGCGCACGCGCGCGTCCTCGGCCTTACCGCGGACGAGCTTGACGTACTCCTTGCGGCGCTCCTCGGTGAGCTCCGGCATCGTGACGCGCACGATGTTGCCGTCGTTGGTCGGGTTCGCGCCGAGGTTCGGCATGTCGCGGATCGCGTCCTCGATCGCCTTGAGCGCCGACTTGTCGTAGGGCGTCACAACGACCGTGCGAGCCTCGGGGTTCGCGAACGAGGCGAGCTGCTGCAGCGGGGTCGGCGTGCCGTAGTAGTCGACCTGCACACGCTGGAACATCTGCGGGTTCGCGCGCCCCGTGCGCACGGTGGCGAAGTCCTCCTTCGCGGCCTCGACAGCGCGGTCCATGCGGCTGGTGGCTTCGGCCAGTACGTCGGCGATCACGGAAGACTCCATTCGTCGTTAATGCTTCGTTGATTCTATCGGCGCGCCGAGGCGCACCGCGCCTCGGCGCGCGGTGGGTCAGCGCGTGACCAGCGTGCCGATCGTGTCGCCGCGCAGCGCGCGCGTGACGTTCCCCGCGGGCTCCATACCGAAAACGCGCATGTTCATGCCGTTGTCCATGCAGAGGCTGAAGGCCGTCGAGTCGACGACCTTGAGGCCCTGGACCAGGGCCTCGCCGTACGTCACGTGGTCCAGGCGCTTTGCAGTGTCGTCGACGCGCGGATCCGCCGTGTACACGCCGTCGACGCCGTTCTTCGCGACGAGGACCTCGGTGGCCCGGATCTCGAGCGCCCGCTGGGCCGCCACCGTGTCGGTGGAGAAGTAGGGCAGGCCCGCGCCCGCGCCGAAGATCACGACGCGTCCCTTCTCCATGTGGCGCTCGGCGCGGCGCGGGATGTAGGGCTCGGCGACCTGGCGCATCTCGATCGCGGACTGCACACGCGTCTCGGTGCCCGCCTGCTCCAGGAAGTCCTGCAGCGCGAGCGCGTTCATCACCGTGCCGAGCATCCCCATGTAGTCGGCGCGGGAACGCTCCATGCCACTCTTGGACAGCTCGGCCCCGCGGAAGAAGTTGCCGCCGCCCACGACGATCGCGATCTCGACCTCCTCGGCGGCCTCCGCGATCTCGCGCGCGATCTGCCCCACGACGTCGGGCGCGACGCCGAGCTGACCCCCTCCGAAGGCTTCTCCCGACAGCTTCAGGAGAACGCGGCGGCGGGGGGTGGTGGGGGCGGCGTGAGTCACGGTGGCAGCTTCCTGTCGAAGGTGGCGAGGCGGTGCCTCCCACGCTATCGCAGTCGCCCCCGCCGCTCCTGGGGAACCCACGGAGAGCGAAAGGGCCCGGGATCCGCAGTGCGAATTCCGGGCCCTTTCGGGGGGACGCGTGGCGTCAGGCGCCGACCTTGAAGCGGGCGAAGCCCGACACGGTCAGGCCCGCGTCGTCCGCGACCTTCTGGATCGACAGCTTGTTGTCCTTGGCGTACGCCTGGTCCAGGAGCACGACCTGCTTGAAGAACGCGTTGACGCGACCCTCGACGATCTTCGGCAGGGCGGCCTCGGGCTTGCCCTCGTTGCGGGAGATCTCCGTGACGATCTCACGCTCCTTCTCGACGACGTCCGCGGGGACCTCGTCGCGCGTGAGGTACTGCGGCGCGGCGAACGAGATGTGCTGCGCGATAGAGCGCGCGGTCTCGGCGTCGTCGCCCGAGTAGGCCACGATCACGCCGACCTGCGGGGGCAGGTCCTTGCTCGTCTTGTGCAGGTAAATCTGGAACGCGTCGCCCGAGAGCGTGGCCGCGCCGCGGAGCTCGAGCTTCTCGCCGATGATGGCGGCCTCGTCCGAGATGAGCTGCTCGACGGTCTTGCCGTCGGCCTCGGCCTGAAGAGCGGCCTCGACGCCGTTCGCGCCCGCCGCGGCGACGGCCGCGAGGACCTTCTCCGAGAGCGCGATGAACTTGTCGTTCTTGGCGACGAAGTCGGTCTCGCACGCGAGCTCGATGAGCGTGGCGGCGCCGTCCGAGGCGACGCCCGCGACGAGGCCCTCGGTCGCGGCGCGGTCGGCGCGCTTCGCGTTGCCCTTGGCGCCCTTGAGGCGGAGGATCTCGATGGCCTTCTCGAGGTTGCCCTCGGCCTCCTCGAGCGCCTTCTTGGTGTCGACCATGCCCGTGCCGAGCTGCTCACGCAGCGTCTTGATGTCGGCGATGCTGACGTTTGCCATGAGTGGCTTCCCTTGTGGTGTCGGTGATGGACCGGAAAGTTCGATCGTGAAAAGGGGTGCGGCGCGGGTGTCGCCGCGGACGAGGGCGGGCGCCGGGATCGGCGCCCGCCCTCGAGCGGTCACTCGGCCGCGGGGGCCTCGGCCGGGGCCTCCTCCGAGGCGGGAGCCTCGGAGGCCTGGCCCTGCTCGAGCAGCTCGCGCTCCCACTCGGCGAGCGGCTCGGCCGCCTGGTCGCCCTCGGGATTGTGCTTCTGCTGCAGCCCCTCGGCGGCGGCGTCGGCGATGATGCGCGTCAGGAGCGAGACGGAGCGGATCGCGTCGTCGTTGCCGGGGATCGGGTAGGCGAGGTCGTCGGGGTCGACGTTGGTGTCGAGGATGCCGATGACCGGGATGCCGAGCTTGCGGGCCTCGTCGATGGCGAGGTGCTCGCGCTTGGCGTCGACGACCCACAGGGCCGACGGGGTCTTCGTGAGGTTACGGATACCACCGAGCGACTTGTGGAGCTTGTCGAGCTCGCGCTTCTTGAGGAGGAGCTCCTTCTTGGTGAAACCGGTGCCGGCCGGGTCCTCAAAGTCCAGCTCCTCGAGCTCCTTCATGCGCGCGAGACGCTTGGAGACCGTCTGGAAGTTCGTGAGGAGGCCACCGAGCCAGCGCTCGTTGACGTAGGGCTGACCGACGCGGGTCGCCTGCTCGGCGAGCACCTCCTGGGCCTGCTTCTTCGTTCCAACGAAGAGGATCGTGCCACCGTGCGCGACCGTCTCCTTGACGAAGTCGTAGGCGCGGTCGATGTAGGACAGCGACTGCTGCAGGTCGATGATGTGAATGCCACTGCGCTCCGTGAGGATGAAGCGCTTCACCTTCGGGTTCCACCGGCGGGTCTGGTGTCCGAAGTGCACGCCGCTGTCGAGCAGCTGGCGAATGGTAACGACGGCCATGTGCCGTTCTCCTTGCGTTGGGGCGCGCGAAGCGCGCCTGTTCCGGTTGATACTGCCGACGGACGTCGGCGATCCTGGTGCCCCGCGCACGCCCGCCCTCCGCGAGGAGGGACCGAGGGGAATGCGCCACGGCCGAGGCCGCATCAGGCACGCGAAGTCACCCCGCAGGACGGGGTGCTCCCGCCAGTGTATCAGGCCGGTCCCGCCCGGGTGCGCCGTCTCGGGCCCGCCAGCGCGTCCACAGGGCCGTGCGTCGCGCGGGTGTCCCCGCGATGGCGGATTCCCGCGGCGGCGCCGCGCGATCGCCGGGAAGATGTCGCCATGATCCGCCTCTTTTCGCCCCGCGCGCGCCGCGTGATCGCCCTCCTGGCGATCGCCTTCGCACTGTCTCCCGCACCCCCCGTCGGGGCCGCGCCGGGCGACGCGTCCGCCGTCGGCGACGCGTCGCCGACGGCGGACGCGGTCGCCTGGGCCTGGCCGGGCGGTCTCCGCGTCGTCGTGCGCGCGTACGAGCCGCCCGCCCACGCGTACGGCCCGGGTCACCGCGGCGTGGACCTCGGCGCGGGCGGTGTGATTGTCGCGCCCGCCGACGGCGTCGTCGCCTTCTCCGGGAGCGTCGCGGGCCGGCCGCTCGTGACGATCGACCACGGCGGCGGGCTCGTGTCGACCCTCGAGCCGGTCGCCGGGGCTCCCCCGGCGGGCACAGCCGTCGCCCGCGGCCAGGAAATCGGCGAGCTCGCCGAGGGTGGGCACGCGCGGGCGGGGACCGTGCACCTCGGCGCGCGCCTCGACGGCGCCTACATCAACCCCCTCGCGCTGCTGGGCGCCGCGGAGCGCCCCGTGCTCCTGCCCTGCTGCTGAGGGCCCGCTACGCGCGGGGATGCGCGAGCCGGTAGGCGGCCGCGAGGCGCTCGCTCGAGACGTGCGTGTAGATCTGCGTGGTCCCGAGGCTGGCGTGCCCGAGGAGCTCCTGCACCGCGCGAAGGTCGGCTCCCCCGTCGAGCAAGTGGGTCGCCGCCGAGTGACGCAGGGCATGGGGGCCCACGGCCGCGGAGCCCACGAGCGGCCCGATCGCGCGCGACACGACGTCGTACACGGCGCGCGCGCCGAGGCGACCCCCGCGCGCGCCGAGGAAGAGGGCGCTCGACACCTCCGAGCGCCGCGCCGCGAGCGCCGGGCGCGCGCGGACGAGGTAGGCGTCCAGGGCGCGCTGCGCGGGGGCGCCGTACGGCACCACGCGGTCCTTGTCTCCCTTGCCCGTGACCCGCGCCGTCCGGCGCCCCGCGTCGACGTCGCCGCGGTCCAGGCCGCACAGCTCGGCCACGCGGATCCCGGATCCGTACAGTAGCTCGAGCATCGCGTGGTCGCGCAGCGCGAGCGGATCGCCGTCGGCGGCCCGCGCTGCGGCCTCGTCGAGGACGGCGGCGAGGCCGTCTGCCGGCGCGACGCGCGGGAGCGGGCGGCCCTTCTTGGGCGTGACGAGCCGGGCGGTGGGATCCGCGGGGATCCTGCCCTCGTCGAGGAGCCAACGGAACAGGCCCCGGGCGCTCGACGTGCGGCGGGCGAGCGTCGAGCGCGCGTCGCCGCGCGTGGCCGCGCGCCACAGCCACTCGCGGAGGTCCTCGACGTCGATCTCCGCCACCGCGGGGTCGCCCGCGGCATCGCACAGGTCGCGCAGGTCCGCGCGGTATGCCCGGGCGGTCGCGGCCGACAGCCGCCGGACGCCCGTGAGGTGCGAGACGAAGGCCTCGATCGCCGCGGAGAGGAGCATGCGCTCATTCTCCCCGCGGCGATCGCGCTCGCGTGCGGGGCGCGCGGATCAGGCCAGCGCGGCGCGGAGCTCCGCGGCGGCCGCGGCGACGTCCGGGGCGCCGTAGATCGCCCCGCCCGCCACCGCGGTGTGCGCGCCGGCGGCGGCGACGTCCGCGATCGAGGAGGCGTTCACGCCGCCGGCGACCGAGAACGGCACGCCCGCGGCGCGGCCGGCGGCGAGCAGGTCATCGAGCGCGTAGCCGTCCTGGGCCTGCTCGTCGAGGCCCGCATGCATCTCCACCGAGGTCGCGCCGAGCGCGACGACCTCGGCCGCCCGCGCGGCCTTTTCGGAGACGCCGATCAGGTCCACCACGACACCCTTGCCGTGCGAGCGAGCGGCCTCGACGGCACCCGCGATCGTCGAGTCATCGGCTGTGCCGAGCACCGTCACGAGGTCGGCGCCGGCCTGGAAGGCGATGTCCGCCTCGAGAGCGCCCGCATCCATCGTCTTGAGGTCCGCGAAGATCACCTTGTCGGGGTGTGCCTCCCTCATCGCGGTGACGGCGCGGAGGCCCTCACTCTTGATGAGGGGCGTGCCGAGCTCGAGCACGTCGACGTACGGCGCGGCCGCGGCGGCGAGCTCAAGGGCGTGGGCGGTCGTGAGCGTGTCAATGGCGAACTGAATCTTCATGGGGGTCCTTTGTCGTATCGGAAGGGGGATCGGAGGGAGGATTACTCGAGGTTTGCGTGGCGGGGCCACAGCTCGTCGGCGCTCTGCCCGCCCGCGCGCCAGAGCTGGTGAAACAGCGCGTCGCCCGCGAGGACCACCGCCTGCTCGAAGAGGCTCCCGGCGTATTGGGCGCTCGCGGCCTCCGAGCGGTCCTGTTTCGCGGCGGCGGGGATGACGGCGACCACGTCGGCGAGGCGGCCGAGCGGGGAATCGGACGCGGTCGTCCAGACCGCCACGCGGGCACCGGCCGCGCGCGCCGACTCCGCCGCGCGGACGATGCTGCCCGTCGTGCCGGATCCGCTCGCGACGAGGAGCAGGTCGCCTCGGGCGATGGCGGGGGTCGTCGCGTCTCCGACAACGTGGACGCGGAGCCCGAGGTGCGCGAGCCGCATCGCGGTCATGCGGAGGGCGATGCCCGAGCGCCCCGCGCCGTGGACGAAGACGCGATCCGAGTCCGCGACGGCGTCCGCGAGCTCGCCGAGCGGCGGCAGCCCGCGCAGCACGCCGTCCACCTCGCCCGCGATGAGCGCCCGCGCGTCGCGCGGGTCGGGTCCGGACGCCGTCGAGGTCTGCGTGCTCATGAACCCATGCTCGCGCGGGCGCCGCCCGCATGCGCCCGCCCGTTCGACAGGGCGCCCTGCCCGCTCGGGCAGGGCCCCGCCTTTCGGGTAGCGTGAGGCGCGTGTCCCCTCCCCCGTCCGACGGCGAGGCCGCGCGCGCGGTCCGCGACATCGCCGACCATCACGCCCTGACGCTCGAGAGCCTGCTCGCCATCCTGCGCTCGCGGACCGCGTCGGATCGCGGCGCGCGGCAGGCCGCGATCGACGTCGCCGCCGCCGCTCTCGTCGACCTCCGCGCCGCCTCCGACGAGCACGAGGCGGGGGTGCTCGAACCCGTCGCGGGGGCGTTCGCGCGCCTGACGCGGGACCTCCGCCCGCTGATGACCTACGGCGACCTGGACGTGCAGTTCGTCGAGCCGCCGGAGAACGGGCGCGCCCTGCCCGGGGACGTGGCGCACGCAGCGCGGGCCATCGTGCGCAACGCGGTCCTCGCGATCGTCGATGCCTCGAGCGCGCGACGGATCCGGATTCAGTGGGACTGCGACGGCCGTAACCTCCTCATCGGCATCCGAGACGACGGCGCCGGCGATCGCGCCGCGCACGACGACGGGCTCCGCCCCATCGCCGAGCACGTCGCGGGCCTGGCCGGCGACATCGCCGTGACGGCCACGCCCGGCTGGGGCACGGACGTGCGCATCACGATCCCCCTCGATCCGCCGCCCGCGATCGACGGCGACGCGCTGGGGGCCCTCACGCCCCGCGAGCGGGAGGTCGCCGCGCTCCTCGCGACGGGGGCGCGCAATGCTGACATCGCGCGCGAGGTCGGCATCAGCGAGCACACCGTGAAGTACCACGTGTCCCAGATCCTGCGGCGCACGGGCGCGCGCACCCGGGCCGAAGTCGTCGGCCTGTTGCGCTGACTCACGCCTCGAGCCATCCCTCGGCCGTGCGCCGCGCGGCTCCCTCGAGGACGAGGAGCCCGAGCGCCGATTCGACCTCGTCCGGCGCCAACCCGCTCCGCGCCGCGATCTCGCCGACCCCCTGCGCCCGCCGCCGCGTCAGCGCGTCGGCCACGCGGACGACCTCGGGCGGCGGATCCGTCGCGACGGGCGGGGCCGGATCCGCCTCGCCGAGGAGCTCGCGCACGTCGGCGGCGCGGGTGATGCACACGGCCGCGTACTCCCGCAGCAGGCGGTGACACCCCGACGAGGTCGAGCTCGTCACGGGGCCGGGCACCGCTCCGAGCGGGCGCCCGAGCGCGGCCGCGTGCCCGGCCGTGTTGATGCTGCCGCTGCGCGCGCCCGCCTCCACGATGACGGTCGCCGCCGCGTGCGCGGCGATGAGCCGGTTGCGCGCGAGGAATCGCCAGCGGGTGGGGGTCGTCCCCGGCGGGCATTCCGCGGCCACCGCGCCCGCGCGGGCGATCTGCTCCAGGAGCGCCGCGTGCCCCGCGGGGTAGACGCGGTCCGCCCCGCCCGCGACGTATGCGATCGTCGGACCCTCGCCCTGGAGCGCGGCGCGATGGGCGGCGCCGTCGATGCCGTACGCGGCCCCGGAGACGACCGTGACGCCCGACCGCGCGAGGTCCCCCGCGATCTCGGCGGTCACGTGCTCGCCGTACGCCGTGGCCGCGCGCGCCCCGACGAGCGCCGCCGACCGCGGCCGCGCCAGGGCCGCGGGGTCCCCGCGCACCCAGAGACACGCCGGCGCGTGCGCGCCCAGATCCGCGAGGCCCTCCGGCCACGCCGGGTCGCCGGGGATCACGAGGGCGAGGCCTCGGCGCGCGCCGATTGCCACGGCCGCCTCCACGCGCGCCGGGTCCCAGCGCGGCCGCCACCGGAGGACGCCCTCCCGCACGGCGCGCGCCGCGTCCGGAGCCGGATCCGCGACGCGCTCGAGCGCGCCCGCTGCGCCGTACGCCGCGCGCAGGGCGCCCGCCACGCCGTCCCCCGGTTCGCCGAGCACGGACCATGCCGCGCGTGCCAGGCGTTCGTCGTCGTCGGCGCCCCACCAGGCCCGCGCCGTGGCGCGCGCACGCGCGCTCACGAGGTCACTCACGCCGCCACCCCCTTCTTGAGGAACAGCGCGCGCCCGACGTCGGCGACCTCGGGGCGATCGCGGCCCGCGAGGTCGGCGAGCGTCCAAGACACCCGCGCGACGCGGTCGTATGCGCGGAGGGTCACCAGGCCCCTTTCAAGCGCGCCGTCGAGCGTCCGCCTCGCCTCCCCGGCGAGCCGGTGCGGGCTCTCGCGCAGCCAGGTCCCCGGCACCTCCGCGTTCGTGCGCCAGGGGGTGTCGCGCCAGCGTTCGGCCGCCCGCTCGCGCGCCGCGTCGACCCGCCCGCGCGCCGCCGCGGTCGTCGTGCGGCCGCGCCCCGGCCCGCCGAGGCGGGACACGCGCGCGAGCCGGAGATCGATGTCGACGCGATCGAGGAGCGGCCCGGAGATCTTCGCGGCGTAGCGCCGGACCTCCGCGGGCGAGCAGGTGCACACGCCGCCCGCGACGCCGAACTCGCCGCATGGGCACGGATTCATCGCGAGAACGAGCTGAAACCGCGCCGGGAACCGCGCCGTGAACCCGGCGCGATGAATCTCTATGGTGCCGCTCTCGAGCGGCTGCCGCAGGGCGTCGAGCACCGAGCGCGGCGCCTCCGCGACCTCGTCGAGGAAGAGCACGCCGCGCGAGGCGCGGGCCACGGCCCCGGGCGAAGCGCGGCGCGATCCGCCGCCGACGAGCGCCGCGAGCGTCGCCGAATGGTGGGGAGATTCGAAGGGCGGCGTGCGCCCGAGGCGCGTGACGGCCTCGCCGGACAACGACCGCACGCTCGCCACCTCGAGTGCCGCGGCGTCGTCGAGCGCGGGAAGGATCCCCGGCAGCCGCCGCGCGAGCATGGTCTTCCCCGCCCCCGGCGGGCCGGACATGAGCAGATGGTGCCCACCCGCCGCCGCGACGACGAGCGCCTCGACCGCCTCGTCCTGACCGACGACCTCGGACAGGTCTGGCGGGGTCTCATCCGGAGCCTGCGCCGGCGCCGCCGCCTCCGGGGCCTCCCCGCCCGCGAGCACGGGGTCGTCGACGTCGGCCCCGTGCAGCCTGGCGGCCTCCGCCAGGGTCCGCACGGCGATGACCTCCGCCCCGGTGACGAGCTCGGCCTCCGCGCGGTTGGACCAGGGCACGACCACCCGCGGCCGCCCGGCGCGCACCGCGGCCAGCACGGCGGGGAGGACCCCGGGCACCGCGCGCACGCGGCCGTCCAGCCCGAGCTCGCCGATGTGCACCGTGCGGGCAAGCGAGTCGGGATCCGCGCGTCCGTCGGTCGCGACGGCCGCGAGCGCGACCGCGAGGTCGAACCCGGACCCCTGCTTCGGCAGGCTCGCGGGCGAGAGGTTGACGGTGAGCCGGCGGTCCGGCAGCGCCAGGCCGCTGTTCTCCGACGCGTTCGTCACGCGCCGGACCGCCTCGCCCAGCGCCTTGTCGGGCATGCCGATCAGCCGGAAGTCGGGTCGGTGCTGCGTGATGTCCGCCTCGACCTCGATGAGCGCGCCCGCCAGCCCCGTCAGCGCGACCGCCCACGTCCGCACGACGATCACGCGAGCCCCCGCAGGTGCTCGACCGTGGCGGTCGCGGCGTCCGGTCCCGTCACGGCGATGGCGTCGACACGCAGCTGGCGTCCGCGCGCGACGTCCGGATGCGCGCGCGCCCACGCGAGCGCGAGACGCCACAGCCGGGCGAGCTTATCGTCGTCGATCGCCTCGAACGGGTGCCCGTACCGCATGCTCGTGCGCGTCTTCACCTCGACGATCGCAAGGCGGTCGCGCTCGAGCGCGACGATGTCGATCTCGCCGGCGGGGCAGCGCCAGTTACGGTCGACGACGCGCGCGCCGGCGTCGGTGAGATAGGCGGCCGCGCGTTCTTCGCCCGCGCGCCCCAGGGTCGTGTTGTGAGCCATGGGGCCACTGTCGCGGGGCGCCGGCTCTCGCGCTCTCGCTCACCCGCGAAACGGCGCGGATCCTGGGGACAACCTCGCGGATCCGCGGGCTCGGGACGGGCCCGGCCGCGCGCTACTGCTTGCCGATGGAGAGGTCGTCCGGCAGCTCGAATCCCCGGCGCGACAGCTCCTCGATGTTGACGTCCTTGAACGTCAGGACGCGCACCGAGGTGACGAAGCGGTCGGCGCGGTAGATGTCCCAGACCCAGACGTCGCGCATCGTGAGCTCGAAGTAGAAGTCGTTCTCGGTGTCATGCCGCACCAGGCCGACCTCGTTCGCGAGATAGAAGCGCCGTTCCGTCTCGATCACGTACTGGAACTGGCCGACAACGTCGCGGTACTCGCGATACAGCGCCAGCTCGAGCTCTCGGTCGAAATCGTCGAAGACATCGTCATCCATGGTCATCCCATTCTAGGAGCTCGTCGACCACCGGTCAGAACAGCCCGGGCCCGATCGCCCACGACCGCCGGTGGTGATCGGTCAGGCCGTGGGCGTCGATCGCGGCGCGGTGCGCGGCGCTGGCGTACCCCTTGTTGCGCGCCCAGCCGTACGGCTCGTGATCCGCGTCCAGCGCCACCATGAGCGCGTCCCGCTCGACCTTGGCCGCGATGGATGCGGCCGAGATGACGGCGCGGTCGCGGTCGCCCTTCACGATCGCCCGCACGTCCAGGCGGCCGAGGCGCGGTCGCGCGGCGAGCGTGACGTAGTCGCGATCGCCGTCGAGCAGCACGATTCCCGAGGCGGGGTCGAAGCCGTCCTCCGCGAGGCGCTCGAGCGCGCGCGTCGCGGCGAGCGCGAGCGCCCCCATGATGCCGAGCTCGTCCACCTCGCCGGGGGTCGCCCAGCCGAGGCGGGTCGCCACGGTCCACTCCCCCGCCGCGCGCGCCACGCCGGCGCGCCGGCGTTCTGCGACGAGCTTGGAATCGCGTAGCCCGTCCGGGACCCCGAGCGCCGCGCGGTCGCGGTCGAGAACGCTGGCGCCCACCGTGACCGGCCCGGCGAGCGCGCCGCGGCCCACCTCGTCGACCCCGAACACGAGCGGGGCGTCCTCGAGCAGGCCCCGCTCGAGGTCGAGCGTGGGCTGAACGGGCGTCATTCGGCGGGGTCCGGCACGCCCATGAAGGCGTCCGAGGCCGACGACAGCGTGCCGAAGTGCGACAGCGGCCACGTGCGCAGCACGACCCGGCCCACGACGTTGTCGAGCGGGACGAACCCGCCGCCCGGCTGGTCCGCGTGATAGCGGGAGTCCTGCGAGCGGTTGCGGTTATCCCCCATGACCCAGAGGGATCCCTCGGGCACCGTCACGTCGAAGTCCGTCGTCGAGGCGAGGGAGGATCCGTCCGGCAGGTCGAGGTAGTCGAGCTCGTCCACGCCCACGCCGTTGACCTCGATCTGCCCGAGCGCGTTGCAGCACGTGATGTGGTCGCCCGGGAGCCCGATGACCCGCTTGACGAGGTGGTCCTCGGAGTCGGACGCCGAGATGCCGACCGCGGTCAGCGCCCAGTCGATCGCGCCCGCGGCGCCCCCGGGGCTCGGCGTGGCGGAGGTCGGGAGCCACCCGCCCGGGTCCTCGAACACGACGACGTCGCCGCGGTCGTAGCCCGTCCAGTCCACCGTCAGCTCGTCGACGAGGATCCGGTCGCCCGTCATGAGGGTCCGCTCCATGGACGCCGACGGGATGTAGAAGGACCGAACCACGAAGGCCTTGATGACCACCGACGCGACGACGGCGATCACGACGATGAGCGCGACGTCGCGCAGGAAGATCAGCGCGCCGCGTCCGCGCGGGCGCGCCCGCGCGGACGCGGGCTGTGGTTCGGTTGTCATCATCACCAGGTTCCCACACGCCGAACGCCCCACGACAATCGTGTCGCGGGGCGTTCGCCGAGAATTCCGGCCGGGGGCTTAGGCGTCGCGCTTCTCGCGGATCTTCGCCTTCTTGCCGCGGAGCTCGCGGAGGTAGTACAGCTTCGCGCGACGCACGTCACCGCGCGAGACCACCTCGATCTTGTCGATGATCGGCGAGTGCACGGGGAACACGCGCTCGACGCCGACCTGGAAGCTGATCTTGCGGACCGTGAAGGTCTCGCGGACGCCATCGCCCTGGCGGCCGAGCACGACGCCCTGGAAGACCTGGACGCGCGAGCGGTTGCCCTCGATGATGTTGACGTGCACCTTGACGGTGTCGCCGGGACCGAACTCGGGGATGTCGCTGCGCAGCGAGGCGCTGTCGACGGCATCGATGATGTTCATGATGAATCGCTTCCTGCGGTCGCCACAGGCCGCCCGCAACAGGTGAGAAAAGGCGTGTGTGCGTGAGGATCCCCTGAACGCGGATCCCTCGACTCCCCTGCGGCAGAATCGAAACCGGCCCGCCAACGGGCACGCCGGTCACGGCACAAACGTCTATTCTGCCACATCCCCGCGCGCGACACGACCCGCGCGTCGAGCCGTCTCCCGGGCGCATGCGGAACAATGGATCCTCGGCGAAAGGACACCCATGATCGAGCTGCGCACCCCTGCCGAGATCGACGCGATGCGCCCCGCGGGGCGATTTGTCGCGGAGACGCTTGAGACCCTCCGCGACGAGGTGACGGTCGGGACGAACCTGCTGGCGATCGACCGTCGCGCGCACGACCTGATCCGGCGCGCAGGCGCGGAGAGCTGCTACCTCGACTACGCGCCCTCGTTCGGGTCCGGTCCGTTCGGCAAGGTGATCTGCACGTCGATCAACGACGCCGTGCTCCACGGCATGCCGCACGACTACGCCGTCCGTGACGGCGACCTCGTCACCCTGGACTTCGCGGTCTCCGTCGACGGATGGGTAGCCGACTCCGCCGTGTCCTTCGTCGTCGGCACGCCCCGCGACGAGGACCTCGCGCTGATCGAGACGACCGAGCGCGCGCTCGCGGCCGGCATCGCCGCCGCCCAGCCGGGCGGCAAAGTGGGCGACATCTCGGCCGCGATCGCCGAGGTCGCGCACGGCGCGGGCCTGTCGATCAACACCGACTTCGGCGGCCACGGCGTGGGGCGCACGATGCACGGCGACCCGCACATCCCCAACAACGGCCGCGCCGGCCGCGGTTTCCCCCTCAAGCCGGGCCTCGTCGTCGCGATCGAGCCGTGGTTCCTGCACACGACCGATAAGTTGAAGACCGACGAGAACGACGGGTGGACGCTGCGCAGCGCGGACGGATCCCGCGGCGCGCACAGCGAGCACACGATCGCCATCACCGCCGACGGCCCCCTGATCCTCACGGACCGCTCGGCGCTCTAACGAGTCTCACGGGGGCCGCGCGCGGCCTGTGAGGCTTTCGTTCGCCCGAGGAAACCCCCCGGGCGCCCGTGCCGAAACACCCGCTCCCTAGCGTGAACGCACGACGTGTTCACCCGAGGAGCCCCCATGAGGAACGAGATTCAGCCCGGTCACCGCATCGTCGTGGTGGGCGCCGGCATGGTCGCCCACCGCTTCGTCGAGAGCCTGCTCGCGCGCTCGGCCGACGCGCGGATCACCGTCATCGGCGACGAGGGGCGCACCCCGTACGATCGCGTCGGCCTGACGTCCTTCTTCGCGGGGGCCACCGAGGCGGACCTCGCCCTGGATGACGCGGCGCTCGCGGATCCGCGGGTCCGCTTCGTCGCGGGCGACGCCGTCACGAGCATCGATCGGACCGCCCGCACGGTCCGCACCGCGTCGCGGGACGTCGTGCCGTACGACACGCTCGTCCTCGCGACGGGGTCGTTCGCCGCGCGGCCCGCCGTGGACGGCGCCGACCTTCCGGGGTGCTTCGTCTATCGCACGATCGACGACCTGGTCGCGCTGCGCGAGTTCGTCGCCGCGCGTCGCGCGGACCTGGGGCGCCCCCTCGCGGGACGCGTCGTCGGCGGCGGGCTCCTCGGCCTCGAGGCCGCGGGTGCCCTCGACGGACTCGGGGTCGAGAGCACCGTCATCCACTCGGGCACGCACCTGATGTCCGCGCAGCTCGACCGCTCGGGCGGCGAGGTCCTGGGCCGCCTCATCGCGGACAAGGGGATCCGGGTGCGCACCGAGTCCCGCACGACCCGGCTCGACCCGGACGGATCCGGCAATGTCGCGGGGCTCGAGTTCGCGGACGGGTCGTACGAGCCGGCCGACGTGGTGGTGTTCACCGTGGGCGTGCGCCCGCGCGACCTCCTGGCGCGCGAGGCGCAGCTCGCGTGCGACCCGCGCGGGGGCGTCGTGATCGACGAGGCGTGCGCGACGTCGGATCCGGCCATCCTCGCCCTCGGGGAGGTCGCGAGCTTCGGCGGGCGGTGCGTCGGGCTCGTCGCGCCGGGATACGCCATGGCCGAGGTCGCGGTGGATCGCCTGGTCGGCGGCGACGCGACCTTCGACGGCTTCGACGAGTCCACCAAGCTCAAGCTCTCCGGGGTCGACGTCGCTACCTTCGGGGACGCGTTCGCCCAGACGCCGGGCGCGCTCGACGTCGTATACACGGACCCCGTCGGCGGCGTGTACAAGAAGCTCGTGCTGAGCGACGATGCGTCGACGCTTCTCGGCGGGATCCTCGTCGGCGACGCCTCCGCGTACGGCGCGCTCCGGCCGCTCGTCGGGCGCGCGCTCGGAGCGGATCCGGCCGCGTACCTCCTGCCCGCCGGCGGCGCGGAGATGCCCGACACGCAGCTCCCGGACGACGCGATCGTGTGCTCCTGCTCCTCCGTCACGGCGGGGCGGATCCGCCGGGCCGTCCACGAGGAGGGGTGCGCGGACGCGGGCGCCGTGAAGGCGTGCACGAAGGCGGGCGCCACGTGCGGGTCGTGCGTCGTGGCGGTGAGGAAGATCGTGTCGACGGAGCTGACGTCGCTTGGCCGCACCGTGAGCATGGCGATGTGCGAGCACTTCGACTTCTCGCGCCGGCAGCTGTGGGACGCGGTCGCCGTGTCGGGGCTCACGACGTTCTCGGCGATCCTCGAGCGGTTCGGCCGGGGGCGCGGGTGCGACGTGTGCAAGCCGACGGTGGCGAGCATCCTCGCGAGCTTCGTCAGCCGCCACGTCCTGGACGGCGAGAACGCGACGCTGCAGGACACGAACGATCACGTCATGGCGAACATGCAGAAGGACGGCTCCTACTCGGTCGTCCCGCGGATGCCCGGCGGCGAGGTGACCCCCGAGGGGCTCATCGTCATCGGGGAGGTCGCGCGCGAGTTCGGGCTCTATACGAAGCTGACGGGTGGGCAGCGCATCGACATGTTCGGCGCGCGGCTCGAGCAGCTCCCGCTCATCTGGGGCCGCCTCGTCGACGCCGGGTTCGAGTCCGGACAGGCGTACGGGAAGTCGCTGCGCACGGTGAAGTCGTGTGTGGGGTCGACCTGGTGCCGGTACGGGGTGCAGGACGCCGTCGGGATGGCCGTCCGCCTCGAGCTGCGCTACCGCGGCCTGCGTTCGCCCCACAAGCTCAAGCTCGGGGTGTCCGGCTGCGCCCGCGAGTGCGCCGAGGCGCGGGGAAAGGACGTCGGCGTCATCGCCACCGAGAACGGGTGGAACATGTACGTCGGCGGCAACGGCGGCTTCACGCCGCGGCACGCCGAGCTGCTCGCCGAGGGGCTCGACGACGACGGGCTGATCCGCGCGATCGACCGGTTCTTCATGTACTACATCCGCACCGCCGACCGCCTGCAGCGCACGGCGCCGTGGTTCGCGGAATTGGACGGGGGGATCGCGGGCCTGCGCGAGGTGATCTTCGACGACGCACTGGGGATCTGCGACGATCTCGACCGGGCCATGGCGCGCCACGTCGAGGACTACGAGGACGAGTGGGCCGCCACACTGAAGGACCCGGACAAGCTGCGGCGCTTCCACTCCTTCGTCAACGCCCCGGACACCCCGGATCCGTCCCTCGCCTACGTCTCGGAGCGGGGCCAGGCGCGGCCGGCCTCGCGCGCCGAGCGCGACGCCGGGTCCGTCCTGATCGCCGGCACGACCCTGGAGGTGCGGCGATGACCGCCACGTCGACGGCGCGCTGGGTGCGCGTGTGCCGCCTTTCCGACCTCGACGTCGAGCGCGGGCGGGCCGCGCTCATCGGCGGCGTCCAGATAGCGCTCTTCCGCCTCGCCGACGGCACGGTGCGCGCTGTGTCGAACTATGACCCGTACAGCGACGCGCACGTGCTGTCGCGGGGTATCGTCGGCTCCAAGCTGCTCGTCGACGGCAGCGAGGCGCCCACGATCGCATCGCCCCTGCACAAACAGGCCTGGGATCTGCGCACGGGCGCTGTCGTCGAGGCGCAGGGCAAGGACGATCGGCCGATCCCCGCCTACCCCGTCGCGGTCGACGACGGCGAGGTCATGATCCGCTGGAAGGACGACTGACATGACGACGATGCTCGGGATTTCGCTCGAGGGCCGCCCGGTCGTGCTCGTCGGGGGCGGATCCGTGACCGCCCGGCGCCTGCGCCGCCTCCACGCCGACGGCGCCGTCGTTCGCGTCGTCGCGCCGGCCCTCGCGCCCGAGACGGCGCAGCTCGTGGCCGATCACGGGCTCGAGTGGCGCGCGCGGACGGTCCGCCCCTCCGACCTCGATGCCGCCTGGCTCGTGCACACCGCAACGGGCGACGACCGGGTCGACCGCGAGGTGTCCGCGTGGTGCGAGGCCCGCCGCATCCTCTGCGTGAACGCCTCCGACGGCGCGCACGGATCCGCGCGCATGACCGCCGAGGTGCGGGCCGGCGACGTCGTCGTCGGCGTCGCGAGCGACGCGGGCGTCGACCCGCGGCGTACGGCCCGGGTCGCGGCCGCCATCCGCGGGCTCCTGGACGAGGGAGCAGCGCCGCTGCGCCGCGTGCGCGAGACGGCCGCGGGCCAGGTCGCCCTCGTCGGCGGCGGCCCCGGCCCTGTCGACCTGCTGACGCTGCGCGGGCGACGGCTGCTCGCCGAGGCGGACGTCGTCGTCGCCGACCGGCTCGGCGCGACGGCCGTGCTCGACGAGCTCGATCCCGACGTCGAGATCGTGCACGTCGGCAAGGCGCCGGGACACCACCCCGTCCCGCAGGACGGGATCAACGCGATCCTCGTCCGGCACGCCCGCGCGGGCCGGCGCGTCGTTCGCCTCAAGGGCGGCGACCCCTTCGTGTACGGGCGCGGCGGCGAGGAGGTCACCGCGTGCCTGGCGGCCGGCGTCCCCGTCGAGGTCGTGCCGGGCGTCACGAGCGCCGTCGCGGTGCCGCAGTCGGCCGGGATTCCCGTCACGCACCGCGGCGTCGCCGGGAGCGTGCATCTCGTCAACGGCCCCGCCGGCGCGACCGCCACGACTCTCGCCGCGCTCGCGGATCCGTCCGTAACGACCGTCATCCTCATGGGCGTGGCGGCGTTCGGCGAGTTCGCGGAGGCCGCGCTTGCGGCGCGGATCCGCGAGGACCTCCCCGTCGCCTTCGTCGAGAGCGGCCACACGCCCGCCCAGCGCACGACGCGCGCGACCCTCGCGACGGCGCGGCGGGCCGCCGCCGAGGCTGGCGTGCAGAACCCCGCGGTCATCGTCGTCGGGGCGGTCGCGCGCGAAGGCCTGCTCCTCCCCGCGCCCGCCGTGGGCGCGGCCACCGGGCGCGAGGCCGAATGAGCGGCGACCGTCCCCCGCTGTCCGCCGCGCTGGACGGGTGCACGATCGTCATCGCCGTCGATCGGCGCGCGGCCGAGCTCCGCGCCGCGCTCGAACGCCACGGCGCGACCGTGCGCCAGGCTCCCGCGCTCACGATCGTTCCGCACGTGGACGACGAGAAGCTCCTCTCGGTAACCCGCGACCTCATCGCCCACCCGCCCGACATCGTCGTCGCGACGACGGGGGTCGGCTTCCGCGGCTGGATCGAGGCCGCGCACGAGGCCGGCATCGCCGAGGAGCTCGAGGACGCGTTTCGCGGGGCGCAGATCGTCGCGCGCGGCCCCAAGGCCCGCGGCGCGATTCAGCAGGCTGGCTTCGAGGCGGACTGGGTCGCCGACTCCGAGACCGCGCGCGAGCTCGGCGAGTACCTCGTCGCCGAGGGGCTCGCCGGTCGCCGCGTCGCGGTGCAACACCACGGATCCGGCGCGGACGGCCTCGACGACATGTTCCGGGCCCACGGGGCGGACGTCGCGAGTGTGACGGTGTACCGCTGGGGCCCGCCGGCGGATCCGGCCGTCGTGCGCCAGTCCGTGCTCCAGACGGCGGCGGGCGAGGTCGACGCTGTCCTGTTCACCTCGGCGCCCGGCGCGAGCGAGTGGCTCCGCGAGTCCGAGCGCGCGGGCGTCCTCGACGACCTTCGCGCGCTGGCGGACCGAGGACGCGTCGTCATGGCGGCCGTCGGCCCCGTGACCGTGCAGCCCCTGGTGGCGCGCGGGATCCCCGCGATCGTCGCGGATCGCGGGCGCCTCGGCTCGCTCGTGCGCGGGGTCGTGACCCACTTCGGCGGCGGCAGCGCGCCCGGCCACGACACGCCGCGCGGGCGCCTCGAGATGCGCAGCGCGGGCGCGGTCCTCGCGGGGCGCTTCCTCCCCCTGTCCCCCACGAGCGTGACGGTCCTCGGCGCGCTCTTCGACGCGGGTGGCGCGGTGGTCTCGCGGGAGCAGCTCCTCGCGCACCTGCCGCGATCCAGCCGCAGCACGCACGCCGTCGAGATGGCCATCGCGCGTCTCCGGGAGGGACTGGAGTGTCCCGACCTCGTCCGCACGGTGGTCAAGCGCGGATACCGCCTCGAGGTCGAGGATCTCGCGTGAGCGCCCCCACCCTCATCTGCTGCTCGCACGGCACCGACTCCCCCGAGGGCCGGAGCACGATCTCGCGCCTCGTCGCCGCCGCCGCGCGGGCGATCGGGGACGTTCCCGTGCGCGAGACCTACGTGGACGTGCAGCACCCGCAGGTCGACGAGGTGGTCGCCGCGACGCCGGGCGACGCCGTCGTCGTCCCGCTGCTCCTCTCCCCCGGGTTTCACACCTCCGTCGACATCGGCCGGGCCGCGCGCTCCCGGCCCGGCGTCGTCGCGACCGACACGCTCGGCCCCCACCCGCT
Organism: Microbacterium sp. ZXX196; assembly: GCF_009709595.1. Lineage (NCBI taxonomy): Bacteria > Bacillati > Actinomycetota > Actinomycetes > Micrococcales > Microbacteriaceae > Microbacterium > Microbacterium sp. ZXX196. The sequence continues at coordinate 67,368 of NZ_WMEE01000004.1, read as the reverse complement.
GCTCGCCGACATCCTCGCCGAGCGCGTCGCGGCGCTCCGCCCCGCGCCGGGCGACGCCGTCGTCCTCGCGGCGTCCGGCTCGTCGCGGCCCGAGGCCGCCGAGAGCGTCGAGCGCGTGCGCGACGCGGTGGCCGAACGCCTCGGTCGGCCCGTCGGGGTCGGATACGCCTACGGCGCGACACCGAAGGTCGCCGAGGCCGTCGCCGACGCGCGCCGCGCGGGCGCGGGCCGCGTCATCGTCGCGAGCTACGTCCTCGCGCCCGGCCACTTCGCGCGCCTCGTGGCGGGCGCGGGCGCCGACGCCACCACCGCCCCGCTGGGTGACGACCCGCGCGTCGCGGAGATCGTCGCGGAGCGCTACCGGGCGGGCTGTCAGCTCCTCTGAGGCCGCTCAGCCGCCGATCGCGTTCATGCCGCGGCCCGGCTGCAGGAAACCCGGGTCGTTGATCGCGTGCCCGGGAAGCTTCTTCCAGATGCACGCGCGCAGGACGCGCTCGATGTCGGCGTCGCTTCCGCCGCCCCGCAGCACGGGCACGAGATCGAACTCGCGGTGCGAGAAGAGGCAGTTGCGCAGCTGCCCGTCGGCCGTGAGCCGCAGGCGATCGCAGTCCCCGCAGAACGGCGCGGTCACGGAGGCGATCACGCCGACCTTGCGGCCGGATCCGTCGAGCCGCCAGGATTCCGCGGGAGCCCCGCCGCGCCCCGGGACGGGGGTCAGCGACCAACGCTCCGAGAGCGCGGCGAGGATCTCCTCGCGCGTGACCATCTGCGAGCGGTCCCAGGTGTGGCTGGCGTCGAGGGGCATCTGCTCAATGAAGCGCATCTCGGCGTCGTGGTCCAGCGCGAACTGCACGAGGTCGACGAGCTCGTCGTCGTTGACCCCGCGCATCGCGACGGCGTTGAGCTTGAGAGGGCGCAACGGCGACGCCGCCGCCGCGCGGATGCCCGCGAACACGTCGTCCAGGCGGTCGCGGCGGGTGAGGTCGCGGAAGCGGTCGGCGCGGATCGTATCGATCGAGATGTTGAGGCGCGCAAGCCCCGCGTCGACGAGCGCGGGCAGGACGCGGTCCAGCCCGATGCCGTTCGTCGTCATCGCCACGCGCACGGGGCCCCCCGGCCCCTCGATGCGCGCGATTTCCTCGACGACCGCGACGATGTCGCGGCGCAGCAGCGGCTCGCCGCCGGTCAACCGGAACGTCGTGATGCCGTGGTCGGCGGCGATGCGCGCGATTCGCACGATCTCGTCCCGATCGAGGATGCTCTGCTTCGCGAGCCACTCGTTCCCCTGCTCCGGCATGCAGTACGTGCACCGAAGGGAGCAGCGGTCGGTGAGCGACACCCGCAGGTCGCGGTGCACGCGTCCGAACCGGTCGACGAGCGGGCCCGTCGTCGGGGCCTCTCCGGTCTCCCGGGGCGGCGCGCCCGCGAGGCGCAGGGGGACCGCGCTCATGACGTTCGCCTCGAGACCGGCACGAGCCGCACGTGTTCCGGCGGGACCGACACCCGCACCGGGTCCCCGGGAGCAAGGCGCATCGCCGCGACGAGCGCGGACGACACGTCGATCGTCATCTCGGGTTCTGTAACGTGCACGCGGGCACCGCCGGGCGCCGGATCCAGTCGGCGTACGCGGGCGAGCCATGGCCCGGCCGGATCCGGACGGCCACGCGCGACGCGGAGCGCGCCCGTCCACGTCTCCTCCGGGGCCGGGGCGACCTGTGCGTCCGCCGGCCGGAACACGGCGTCGATCTCGTCGCCGTCGGCGAGCGACGCGCCGCGGGCGTCACCGTCGATCCGGAGGGGCTCGCCGAAGGCCGTGCCCTCCCAGGCGCCCGCGCGAGCGGTGCCCCGCAGGCGGTTCAGCCCGGCCGCCGCCGCCACGAAGCGCGTCGCGGGGCTCGCGAGCACCTCGCGCACCGCGCCGCGCTGGGTCACCTCGCCGTTCTCGATGACGATCAGCTGGTCCGCGAGCGCGGCGGCGTCGAACGCGTCGTGCGTGACGAGGAGCGTCGTCGTGAGGGTAGCGGCGAGCTGCTCGCGCAGGAGCGCGCGGATGTCGCTCGCGGTCTCGGGGTCGAGGGAGGTGAGCGGCTCGTCGAGGAGGAGCAGCCGCGGCGAGGTCGCGAGGGCCCGGGCAAGGGCCACGCGCTGCTGTTGGCCGCCCGACAGCTCGCGCGGGCGGTGATCCCCGGATCCGGAGAGCCCGACGCGCCAGAGCCACTCGTCGGCCTCGGCCAGCGCGCGACTGCGCGGCGCGCCGTGCGCCCTGAGGCCGAACGCGACGTTCTCCCGCACCGACAGGTGCGGGAAGAGCAGCGGATTCTGTCGGAGCAGCACCACGCCGCCCCGGCGGGGATCCGCCGCGCGGCGGCGGGTGATGCGGTGCGCGCCGATCGTCACCTGACCGTCCGTCAGGCGCTGGTCGCCCGACAGGGCCGCGAGCAACGAGGACTTGCCGGCCCCGCTGGGGCCCATCACGGCGACGACCTCGCCGCTCGGCACCTCGAGCGACACGTCGAGCCGGAAACCGCGGCCGCGGTCAACGACCACCCGCCCGGACAGCGCCGTCGCGCCCGATCGCCGCGTCATCGCGCACCCCCGGGGCGCCAGGCCCGCACGAGCAGGAGGACGACGAGGACGGTCGCGAGCAGCAGAAGCGCGAGCGCGACGGCGGGGCCCTGCCCCACGCCGGATCCGTTGAAGGCCGTGTAGATCGCGAGCGGCATCGTCTGCGTCACGCCCGGTGCGTTGCCGGCGAACAGCGCGGTCGCGCCGAACTCGCCGATCGCTCGGGCGAAGCAGAGGATCGTTCCGGCCACGATCCCGTCCGCGGCCAGAGGGAGGGTCACCCGGCGCAGGGTCGTGAATCGCCCGGCGCCGAGCGCCGCCGCCGTGCGCTCGAAATCGGTGCCAGCGGTGCGCAGGGCCCCTTCGACGGACAGCACAAGGAACGGCAGGGCGACGAAGATCTGGGCGAGGACGACGGCCGCGGTCGTGAACGGGAGGCCGAGCCCTCGAGCGTCGAGCCACGCGCCCACGGGGCTCGAGGCGCCGAACAGGAACAGGAGGGCGACGCCGCCGACCATGGGGGGCAGCACGAGGGGAACCGTGACCACGACGCGCAGCACCGCCGCGAGCGCGCGGGGCGCGCGGGCGATGCCGAGGGCGAGCGGCACGCCGACGATCACGCAGATGGCCGTCGCGACGACCGCCGTGCCGAGCGAGAGCGCGAGCGCGTCGACGGCGGCCGGCGTGGTCACGTCGGTCGCGAACGTCGCCCAGTTCGCCCGCGCGACGAGCGCGACGAGCGGTAGGACGAGGAACACGAGGGCCACCGCCGCGGGAGCGTAGACGAACCGCGGCACGAACGCCCGCGCGGGCGCGGCGCGGGCGGCCTGCGCGGGGGCCGGGAACGTCACTGGGGCGCCCCGAATCCCGCCTCGACCAAGATCCCGCGACCCTCGTCCGAGGTCACGAAGTCGACGAACGCGGCGGCCTCGTCCGGGGCGTCCGTCGAGCGCGTCACCGCGATCGGATAGGAGTTCACAACGGCGTCGAGGCGCGCGTCGCTGACCGCGTCGAGGCCGGCAATCGCCGCCGCGTCGGTGCGGTAGACGAGGCCCGCGTCGGCGGCGCCCTCTGCAACCTTCGTGGCGACGGCCGTGACGTTCTGCTCGAGGCTCGCGGCGTCGACGACGAGCCCGGCGGCGTCGAGCGCCGTGCGCGCCGCCGCGCCGCACGGCACCTCGGGCGCGCAGAGCACGACGTCCAGGCCCGGATCCGTGAGGTCCTCGAGCGTCTCGACCGCCCCCTCGCCCTCCGGGACCGCGATCACCAGCGAGTTCGTCGCGAAGATCTCGGGGCCCTCCGTCTGATCGTCGATGCGCGCCATCGTCGCCTCGTCGGCGAAGGCCGCGACGTCGACGGGCGCGCCCTCCGCGATCTGCGTCGCGAGCGTCGACGACCCGTCGTACGTGATCGGCGCGAGGTCGATCTCGGGGTGGGCCGCGCGGAACGCGGTGGCGATCTCCTCGAACGCGCCCTGCAGCGAGGCGGCCGCCGCGACGCGCAACTGCGGCGCGGACGCCTGGGCGCCGGCGGAGCACGCCGGCGCGCCGAACGCGGCGGCGAGCAGGAGAACGGCGGCGAGTCGGCGCATACCCCCTATCTCAACACACCGGCGCCGCGCGGGCTCCCGCTGGGTACGCTTTCGGGCATGCCCCTCCCCCCGCGCGTCGCCCCCGTGTCCTCCCTCTCCGCGGAGGAGGAGCGCCGCACCGCCCGGCATCTCGCGCTGGCCGGCCTCGGCGCCGTGGGACAGCGTCGCTTCGCCGCCGCCCACGTGGCCGTCGTCGGCGCGGGCGGGCTCGGCTCGCCCGTCGTCCAGGCCCTCGCCGCGGGCGGGGTCGGCCGGCTGACCGTCATCGATGACGACGACGTCGAGCTGACGAACCTGCAGCGCCAGGGGCTGCACCGCCTCACCGACATTGGCCGCCCGAAGGTGGACAGCGCCGTGCGCGTCGCGGCCGACATCGCGCCCGAGTGCCGCGTGGACGCCGTCCGCGAGCGGCTGGACGCGGACAACGCGGCCCGCCTCCTCGCGGGGGCGGACATCGTCGTCGACGGCACCGACACGATGGCGACCCGCCAGGTCGTCGGGGACTGGTGCGCCGCGAGCGGCGTCCCGCTCGTGTGGGGCGTCGTGCAGGAGACCGCGGGACAGGTCACGGTGTTCTGGTCGGATCCGCCGGCCGGGCACGCTCCGACGCGGCTTACGGACCTGTTTCCCGGCGAACCCGCGGGCGGCGTCCCGACATGCGCCGAGGTCGGCGTGCTCACGCCCGTCGTCCACCAGGTCGGCGCGATCATGGCGACGCAGGTCCTCCTCCTCGTCGCGGGGATCGGGGAGCCGCTCCTCGGCCGCGTCGCGGTTGTCGACGCGCTCCGTTCCACAACGCGCGAGGTGCCCCTCGCCCCGGCGACGCGGTCGGACCGCCCGTTGCCGGAGCGGACGGGCGAGGCGGATCCGCTCGCCGGCGCCGGCCTCGTAATCGACGTGCGCGAGCCCGAGGAACATCGGACCGGCGTCATCCCCGGCGCCCTCCTGCTCCCGCTCGGGCAGCTCCTCGCCGACCCCGCGGCGGTGGCGCGCGCGGCCGACGGGCGCGAGGTGGCCGTCGTGTGCCAGGCCGGTCCGCGCGCCGAGCGCGCCGCGGCCGCGCTCAGTCGCGTGGGTGTGCGGGCCCGGTCCGTCGCGGGGGGCATGGCCGGATGGACGGGCGCGATCGAGCGACCGGGCGGGCGCGCGTGAGCGGCGTGATCTCCGTCGAGGAGCACGCCGCCGACATCATGGCCCGGGTTCGACCGCCGGAGCCGGAGGAGATCCGCACCGTCGACGCCTCGGGCCGCACGCTGGCCGCGCCGGCGCGCGCGGGGCTCGACGTCCCGGCGTTCGACAACTCCGCCATGGACGGGTTCGCGGTTCGCGCCGAGGACGTCGCCGGCGCGCAGGCCGACGCGCCGCGGGTACTCCCGGTCGCCGCCGACATCCCCGCGGGCCCGGGCTCCCCCGACCCGCTGCCGCCCGGCGCCGCGGCCCGCATCATGACGGGCGCGCCCCTGCCCGCCGGCGCCGACGCGATCGTGCCGTTCGAGGCGACGCGCGCCGGGCTGGCAGATTCGCTAGAGCGCGCGATCGTCGAGCGCCCGTCGGCGATCGGGGCGCACGTGCGGCGCCGGGCGGAGGACGTCGGTGTCGGGGACGAGGTGCTCCCCGCCGGGACCGCGCTCGGCCCGCTCCAGGTCGCGGCGCTCGTCGCGGCGGGCGTCGCGCGGGTCCGCGTCGCGCCCCGGCCGCGCGTCGTCGTTGTCTCGACGGGCGCCGAGCTCGTCGCGCCGGGCGCCGCGCCGCGGCCCGGCGAGATTCCCGACTCGAACTCGACCCTCCTCGCGCTGCTGGCCCGCGAGTGCGGCGCCGAGGTGACCGCGTTCCGCGTCGGCGACGACCCGGAGGAGCTCGCGCGTCTCGTCGACGCCCACGCGGGCGCCGACGCGATCGTCACCTCGGGCGGGGTGAGCCAGGGCGCCTACGAGCCGGTGCGCCTCGCGCTGGCGGATCGGGTCGACTTCCGCCGCGTGGCAATGCAGCCCGGCAAGCCGCAGGCGTTCGGCGTTCTGGACGGCGGCGCCCTGTTCTTCGGCCTCCCCGGCAACCCCGTCAGCGTCGCGGTGTCCTTCGAGCTGTTCGTGCGGCCCGCGCTCCACGCGCTGCAGGGGCGGGCGGCGACGGAGCGGCCGCGCCTGCGGCTTGCGGCCGCGACCGGGTGGCGCACGCCCCCCGCGCGCCGGCAGTACCTGCCCGTGCGGGTCCTCCGCGAGGCCTGGCCTTGGCGCGTCGTCCCCGCGACGGGCGGCGGATCCGGCTCCCACCTCGCGGGCGGCCTCGGCCGCGCCGAGGGATACGCGATCGTCCCCGAGGACGTCGCCACGGTCGCGCCGGGCGACGTCCTCGATGTCATGCTGGTGTCATGACCTCCCCCGTTTTCACGCACCTCGACGACGCGGGCCACGCCCGCATGGTCGACGTCACCGACAAGCAGCCAACCGTCCGCTCGGCGACCGCGCGGGCGTTCGTGCGCGCGGCGCCCGCCACCGTCGCCGCCCTCCGCGACGGCTCCGTGCCGAAGGGGGACGTCCTCGCGGTCGCGCGGATCGCCGGGATCGGCGCCGCCAAGCGCACCCCGGAGCTTCTCCCGCTCGCCCACGCGATCGGCGTGCACGGCGCACGCGTCGACCTCGAGGTGACGGGCGACGGCGTCGCGATCGAGGCGACCGTGCGCACGGCCGACCGGACCGGTGTCGAGATGGAGGCCATCACGGCCGCCACCGTGGCGGCGCTCAGCGTGCTCGACATGGTCAAGGGCATCGACCGCTCGGCGCTCATCGAGAACGCGCGCGTCGTCGCCAAGACGGGCGGACGCAGCGGATCCTGGACGCGCGAGGGCGAGGGCATCGCGTGAGCGCGCACCTCCCGCCGGAAGCGCTCGAGGCGTGGACGCGCGCGGCCTGCGATCGCCTCGGCCTCGACCCCGCCGAGGTGGACATCTCGGCGGTTCTGGATCTCGCCCGCGACGTCGCACACGGCGTCGCCCGGCCGGCGGCACCCCTCACGGCCTTCCTCGCGGGGCTCGCCGCGGGCCGCGACGCGGACCCGGGAGCCGCCGAGCGCGCGATCGCGACGGCGTCCGACCTCGCCAAGAATTGGCGCGCGTGATGGTCCGCGTCCGGTTCTTCGCCGCCGCCGAGGACGCCGCGGGCACGCCCGACGAGGAGCGCCAGGAGACGACCCTCGCGGCGCTCCGCGCGGCCCTGATCGCCGATCACCCCGCGCTCACCGGCGTGATCGACCGCTGCTCGATCCTCGTCGACGGGTCCCGTCACGACGGCGACGCGGACCTCGCGGGCGCCCGCACGGTCGACGTCCTGCCGCCCTTCGCGGGCGGCTAGGAGGACACCCCGAGCCGGCTCAGCCGCCGAGGCCCTTCCAGGCCGTCCGGCCGTCGTCCTCGATCTGGCGCTTCCACACGGGAAGCTCCCGCTTGATGTCCTCGATGATCGCCCGGCACGCGTCGAACGCCTCGGCCCGGTGCGGCGCGCTCACGGCGATCGCCACCGCGACATCGCCGACCGCGAGCCGCCCCACCCGGTGGCTGACCGCGACGAGCCCGCCCGTGCGCGCCGCGTGGCGCTCGGCCAGTTCCCCGAGGATCCGCTCGGCATCGGGGTGCGCGGAATACTCGAGCGCGGCGACGACGCCCGCGGCGTCCGGGTCGTGGTCGCGCACGCGGCCGACGAAGCTCGTCTCGGCGCCCATGCGCGGGTCGTCCACGGCCGCGGAGTGCTCCGAGACCGAGATCGGATCCGCCGAGATCGCCGCGATCCGCACCTCACCCATGGTCGGCCCCACCGAGCTGACCGAGGGCGTGGCCGGCGACCGCGAGCACGACGGGCATGCCGCTCGCGACCGCCTTCGGGCTCCCGGGCAGGTTGACCACGAGCGCGTCGTCCGCTACGCCCGCGATGCCGCGCGAGAGGAGCCCTCCCGGGGCCTCCGCCGCGCCGCGCCGGCGCAGCTCCTCGCCGATCCCGGGCACCTCCCGATCGATCACCCGCGCCGTTCCCTCCGGCGTCCGATCGCGCGGCGCGATCCCCGTGCCTCCGGTCGTGACGACGAGGCGGGCCCCCGCGGCGAGCGCGGCGCGGAGGGCGCCCTCGACGTTCTCCGCGCCGTCGGGGACGACGACGGCGTCGGCCGCGGTGTAGCCCGCCTCGCGCAGGGCGGACACGGCCGCCGGGCCCGCGAGATCGGCACGCGCTCCCGCAGCGGAGCGATCGCTCACGGTGATGACGGCGGCCCTCACCGCTCGTCCTCCGCGAGCAGGTCGGGGCGGCGCTGCCGCGTGCGCTCAAGCGCCTGCGCACGCCGCCACTCCGCGACGCGGCCGTGGTGGCCGCTGAGGAGCACCTCCGGGACCGCGAGCCCCCGCCACTCTGCGGGCTTGGTATAGATCGGATACTCCAGCATGCCGAGTTCGTGCGATTCCTCAACGAGGCTCTCGGGGTTGCCCACGACGCCGGGGACGAGCCGCCCGATCGCCTCGATCATCGCCATCGCGGCGACCTCGCCGCCGTTCAGGACGTAGTCGCCGATGCTCACGAGCCGGACCCGCCCGCGCGCGGCGTAGTGGTCGAGGACGCGCTGGTCGATGCCCTCGTACCGCCCGCAGGCGAACACGAGGCGCTCCTCGCCGGCGAGCTCGCGCGCCGTCTTCTGCGTGAAGACCTCGCCCGACGGCGTCGGAACGACGAGCACGGCGTCGCCCTCGAGCAGGGGGTCGAGCGTCTCGCCCCACGGTTCGGGCTTCATGACCATGCCGGCGCCGCCGCCGTATGGGGTGTCGTCGACCGTGCGGTGGCGGTCGTGCGCGCCGTCGCGGAGGTCGTGCACGCGCAGGTCCAGGATCCCGGATCCGCGCGCCTTCCCGATCAGCGAGACGTCGAGCACATCGAAGAACCCGGGGAAGATCGTCACGATGTCGATGCGCATCCCCCAATTCTACGTTCGCGGGCCCTGTTTCCTGCGCGTTACGCGGCGCTCCCCCCGCACGTCTGCCGCGCGTGATCGAAAGGTGACGCACGCGTCACGTGGCCGCCACGGGGCGTGAAACACGCCGCGCCTAGCCTCGGGGGCGAACGGTCCACACACCCCTCGGAGGACACATGAGCGCTCCCTTCGGCACGACACGCACCCGGCCCGCATACACTCCGACGGCGAGCGGACTTGCCACGCGCCCCGGGCGCTGGATCGACGGATGGAATCCCGAGGATCCGGAGCAGTGGGCGGGCGAGGGTCGGCGGATCGCGCGCCGGAACCTGGGCTGGTCGGTGTTCGCGGAGTTTCTCGGTTTCGTCGTGTGGCAGCTGTGGAGCATCGTCGTCGTGATGCTCCCGGCGGCAGGCTTCGACCTGACCTCGGGCCAGCAGTTCTGGCTCATCTCCGTCGCGAGCCTCGTCGGCGCGACGCTGCGCTTTCCCTACACGTTCATGGTCGCCCGCTTCGGCGGCCGCAACTGGACGATCGTGTCCGCGGGACTCCTGCTCGTTCCCGCGATCCTCCTGGGCGTCGTCGTGCAGCACCCCGAGACGCCCTATCCCGTGCTGCTGCTCGTGGCCGCGCTCGGAGGCGTCGGCGGCGGCAACTTCGCCAGCTCGATGGCGAACATCACCTTCTTCTTCCCGCAGCGCGAGAAGGGCTGGGCCCTCGGGCTCAACGCGGCCGGAGGCAACATCGGGGCGGCCGTGGCGCAGCTGCTCGTGCCCATCGCGGTCACCCTCGGCGCCGCGGGGACCCTCAACCTCTCGCTCGCGGGGTTCATGTGGGTTCCGCTCATCCTCGTCGCGATGTGGGGCGCGTGGCGCTTCATGGACAACCTCTCGGCCGCGCGCAGCGACGTCGCGGGCGCCGCCGCCGCCCTGCGCGAGCCGCACCTGTGGATCATGGCGCTGCTGTACATCGGCACGTTCGGCTCGTTCATCGGCTTCGCCGGGGTGTTCCCGAAGCTCATCGCGGACCAGTTCCCGGCGTTTTCCACCTTCTCCGTCGGCGCGGCCTCGCTCTCGCTCGCTTTTCTGGGCGCTCTCGTCGGCTCGCTCGCCCGGCCCTACGGAGGCCGCCTCGCGGACCGGCTCGGGGGTGCCCGCATGACGATCGTCGCACTGGGCATCATGATCGCGGCCACCCTGGCCCTCATCGCCACCCTCCCGCTCGGGAGCTTCTGGCTGTTCCTCGGGTGCTTTCTCGTGTTGTTCTGCGCGACGGGCGTCGGCAACGGCGCGACCTACCGCATGATCCCGTCGATCTTCGCGGCGCGCGGCGCCGCGACGGCTGGCGAGGAACACGCGGTGTCGACGCAGCGCCAGGGCGCCGCCGCGCTCGGCCTCATCTCCGCGCTCGGCGCCTATGGCGGTTTCGTGATTCCGCAGGTGCTCAACGCGTCCCAGGCCGCGAGCGGTTCCTACGTTCCCGCGTTCTGGGGCTTCGTCGCCTTCTACCTCGCGCTCGGCATCGTGACGGCAAGCGTGTATCTCGTGCCCCGCGCGTCGCTGGCAGGACGCATCGTATGACGGATCCGCTGCGCGTCGTCCTCGTCGGCTTCGGTCCGGTCGGGGTTCGGTTCGCCGAGGACCTCCTGCCCGCCGTGCGCGACGGCCGCGTCGACCTCACGGTCCTCGGTGCCGAGGAGGGCGCCCCGTACAACCGGATCCTGCTCGCCGAGCACGCCGCCGGCGACCTGCCCGCCTCTCAGCTCGCGATTGCGGATCCGCAGGAGCTTGCCGACGCGGGCGCGAGCGTCCGCACCGGCCAGGTCGCGGTCGCGATCGACCGCGCCCGCGGCGAGGTCGAACTCTCCGACGGCGGCCGGGTCCCCTTCGACCGCCTCGTTCTCGCGACGGGAGCCCGCGCCCGCGTCCCCGCGCTCGACGGGCTGGAGGTCGCGGGCGCCGACGGGTCAAGGCTCGACGACGTCCTCACCGACGGCGTCTGCGGGCTGCGGACGCTCGGCGACGCGGAGCGTGTGCGCCGCGTCGTCCGGGCCGGGGGGCGTGTTGTCGTGCTGGGCGCCGGCGTGCTCGGGCTCGAGCTGGCGCTCCTCCTGGCCGAGGCGGGCGCCCGCCCCGCCCTCGCGCACTTCGGGCCGGCGCCGATGCCGCGCCAGCTGGACCGCGGCGCCGCCCGGGTCGTCACGGATCAGCTCGCGGCCGCCGGCGTCCACGTCGTGCCGCACACGCGGGCCGATGCGATCGTGACCGAGGAGATCGCCGGGCGGCGCGCGTTTCGCGCCCTCGTCTCGGGCGACGGCAAAGTCATCCGGGGCGACCTGCTCGTCCTCTCGTGCGGGGTGATTCCGCGCGACGAGCTGGCCGCCGGGGCCGGGCTGCGCACGGCGCGCGGCGTCCTCGTCGATGAGCGGCTCCGCTCCTGGACGGATCCGCGGATCCACGCCATCGGCGACGTCGCGCACGTGGCCGCCCCGGAGAAGTTCGCGCACGCCCGGGACGTGCCGGGCGGCCCCAGCGGCCTGGTCGGGCCCGGGTGGCGTCAGGCGGAGTGGCTCGCGTCGGACATCCTGGGCGCCCTGGAGGGGCGGCCTCACGCCCCGTTCGTCGAGGAGGCGCCCGGGGTGGTCCTCCTCAAGGCGAGTCAGCTCGACCTCGTCGCCGCGGGATCCGCGCCCGCCGACCCGTTCGCCCCGGTTCCCTCCGGGGAACAGGCCCCCGAGGTCGCGCTCTGGGCGGATCCCGCGCACGGCACCTACCTGTCCATGCAGACGACGGGCGGCGTGCTCGCGGGGTTCGTCGCCGTGGGAATGCCGCGCGCCGCGGCCGAGTTGGCTCTGCTCTACCAGCGCGGCGCGGAGCTGCCGAGCGACCGATCGCTCCTGCTCCGGCGCGACGCGGCTGAGGAGGCCCCGCCCGCCTCCGGCGCGGACCGCACCGTGTGCATGTGCAACGCGGTCACGGCGGGGCGCATCGAGCAGGCGATCGCGGAAGACGGGTGCCGAAGCGTCGAGGACGTCGGCCGCGCAACGCGCGCCGGCACCGGCTGCGGGGGCTGCCGCGCGCGGATCGACGAGATGCTCGCGGCGTGGGAGCCGGCCGCATGAGCGACACCCACTGCCCGTACTGCGCGCTGCAGTGCGCCATGACCCTCGCCCCCGGGGTGCCGGGCGGTCCCGCGGTCGAGGTCCGCGGCCGGGACTTCCCGACCAATCGCGGCGGGTTGTGCCGCAAGGGGTGGACCTCCGCGGAGCTCCTCGGCCGCGGCGATCGCCTTACCTCGCCGCTCATCCGGGAACAGGGCGCGCTGCGCGAGGCGACGTGGGACGAGGCGCTCGAGACGATCGCCGGCCGGCTCCGCGAGATCCGCCACGCGTCGGGCGCGGACGCGATCGGCGTCTTCGGCGGCGGGGGCCTCACGAACGAGAAGGCGTACCTCCTCGGCAAGTTCGCGCGCGTCGCGCTCGGCACGAGCCGCATCGACTACAACGGACGATTCTGCATGTCGTCCGCCGCCGCGGCGGCGAATCGCGCCTTCGGGCTCGACCGCGGCCTGCCCTTCCCCGTGTCGGACCTCGATACGGCCGACGTCGTCCTCCTGCTCGGCAGCAACGTCGGGGACACGATGCCGCCGTTCGTCCAGCACCTGCAGGGCGCCCGCGCGCGCGGCGGCCTGCTCGTCGTGGATCCGCGGCGCTCCTCGACCGCCCGACTCGCGGACGACGGGGCGGGCCTCCACGTACAGCCGGCGCCGGCCACCGATCTCGCCCTGCTGGCCGGGATCACCCACGTCGTCCTGCGCGACGGCCTCGCGGACGAGGCGTACGTGGCGCGCCGCACGACGGGAATCGACGCGCTGCGCCGGAGCGTGTCGACCTGGTGGCCCGAGCGCACGGAGGCCGTAACGGGCGTGCCCGCACAGACGGTGCGGGAGATCGCGCACCGTCTGGCCGGCGCCGAGAGCGCCTACGTGCTCACGGGCCGCGGCGTCGAGCAGCACGCGGACGGCACCGACACCGCGACCGCGGCGATCAACCTCGCGCTCGTCCTGGGCCTCGTCGGGCGCCCCGGATCCGGATACGGCACGCTCACGGGGCAGGGCAACGGCCAAGGCGGCCGGGAGCACGGCCAGAAGTCCGACCAGCTACCGGGGTACCGGAAGATCACCGACCCGGCAGCGCGCGCCCACGTGGCCGGCGTGTGGGGAATCTCGCCCGATGCGCTCCCCGGACCGGGGATCCCCGCCGTCGAGCTGCTGGACTCGTGCGGCCGCCCGGGCGGCGTGCGCGCGCTGCTCGTGCACGGCTCCAACGTCGTCGTCTCGGCGCCCGACGCGGGCCGGGTGCGCGAGGCGCTCGGCCGCCTGGACCTTCTCGTCGTCAGCGACTTCTTCCTCTCCGAGACGGCGGAGCGCGCCGACGTCGTCCTCCCCGTGCTGCAGTGGGCCGAGGAGGAGGGCACCATGACGAACCTCGAGGGGCGCGTGATCCGGCGGCGGCGAGCGCTTCCGGCGCCCGGACAGGCGCGCAGCGAACTGTGGATCCTCGCCCAGCTTGCCGAGCGCCTCGGCGCGCCGAGCGCGTGGCCGACGGACCCCGCGGCCGTGTTCGACGAGCTCGCCCGGGCGAGCGCCGGCGGGGCCGCCGACTACTCGGGCCTCTCGCACGCGCTCCTCGACACGGGCGTCGCGGCGCACTGGCCGTTCCCCGCAGGCAGCCGGTCCGGCACGCCGCACCTCTTCCGCGATCGCTTCTGGCATGACGACGGGCGCGCCCGGCTTGTCCCGGTGCGCCCGCGCGCGCCGGAGTCGCCCGCGGGGCGCGAGCTCAGCCTGATCACCGGGCGCCTGATGGGCCACTACCAGTCCGGGGCGCAGACCCGGCGCGTGCCGGAGCTCGCGGACGCCGCCCCGAGCCTCGTCGCCGAGATCCACCCCGTCACGGCGCGCGATCGCGGAATCGCGGACGGCGAGCCGGTGCGCGTGGCGGGCGCCCGGGGCGTCGTGACCGCCCGCGCGCGCCTCAGCCGCGACATCCGCCCGGACACCGTCTTCCTCCCGTTCCACTACCCGGGCCAGGAGAGCGCGAACCTGCTCACGAGCGCCCGGACGGATCCGATCAGCGCGATGCCCGAGTTTAAGAACACCGTCGTGACGCTCGCGCCCGCCTCGGGTGTGTCTCCCTAGACGCCGGTATAGGCGACGATGCCGCGGCGCACCGCCTCGAGCGCGCGGCGGGCGGTGCGGGCAAGCTCGCCGTCGGCGACGAGGGAGATCTGGTCGAGCAGGTCGATCGTCTGCTTCGCCCAGCGCACGAAGTCGCCCGCCGCCATGTCGGCCGCGCCGAGGACGCGGTCCAGCAGCTGCCCGCGCGCCCACATGTGCATGGCCTGCGCGAGCCCGGGAGCCACGGGCTGGGTGCCGGGCAGGCGGTGGTCCTCCTCGAGGTCGTCGAGCTCGGCCCAGAGCCGCTCCGTCGCGTCGAGCGCCTCGCGGAACGGGCCTCGCGGGAGCGGCGCCTCGCCTCCGGCCTCTCCCCGCCGCGGCTCGTAGACGAGCGTACAGGCGAGCGCCGCGAGCGCCGGGGCGTCGAGTCGCGTCCAGAGCTCGCGCCGGAGCGCCTCGGCCACCAGCAGGTCGCGGTCGCCGTAGATCCGCTTCATCCGGCGCCCCGCGTCCGTGAGGGCCGCCGCGGATCCGTCGATCGCGACGTAGTCGAGCGCGACGAGCACGTCGACGATGCGGTCGAACTGCCGCGCCACGGTGCCCGTGCGCTGCTCGATCTGGCGGCGCAGCTTGTCCGTCCGCCGCCGCAGCTGGTAATACCGCTCGCCCCAGCGCGCGTGCTGCTCGCGGTCCTCGCACCGGTGACAGGGGTGGCGCTGCATGCCGCGGCGTAGGCTCGCCATCTTCTGGCGACGCTGTTCCTGGCGCGCCTTCGACGCCGACACGTCCTGGCGCGCCTTCTTCTCGAGGTCGCTGAGCTCGCGCCGGATCCCCGCGTACTCCGCGAAGTCGCCGCGGTGGCACCGCATCGCCGAGAGATACCCCTCGAGCGATTCGTCGGCCTGCCGCACCTCTCGGGCGAGCCCGACCACGGCCCGGTCCGCCTGGAACTGCGCGAACGAGGACTCCAGGATCTCGCGCGCGACGCTGCGCCCGAACTGATCGATGAGGTTGACGGCCATGTTGTATGTCGGCCGGAAAGAGGAGTTCAGCGGATAGGTGCGCCGCGACGCGAGGGACGCGACCTGCCGGGCGTCCAGCCCGTCGGTCCAGTGCACGACGGCGTGGCCCTCAACGTCGATACCCCGCCGGCCCGCGCGCCCCGTGAGCTGCGTGTATTCCCCCGAGGTGATCGGCACGCGCGCCTCGCCGTTGAACTTCTCGAGCTTCTCCAGGACGACCGTGCGGGCGGGCATGTTGATGCCCAGCGCGAGCGTCTCGGTCGCGAAGACGACCTTGACGAGCTTGCGCTGGAACAGCTCCTCGACGACCTCCTTGAACGCGGGCAGCATCCCCGCGTGGTGGGCGGCGATGCCGCGCTCGAGGTCCTCGGCCCACTCGAAGTAGCCGAGCACGCCGAGGTCCTCGTCGGCGAGTGCGGCGGTGCGCTCGCGGACGATGTCGCGGATCCGCGCCCGCTCCTCCGGGGTGGTCAGCCGCACGCCGGCCCGGCGCGCCTGCACGACAGCCTGGTCGCAGCCGACCCGGCTGAAAATGAAAAAGATCGCGGGCAGCAGGTTGCGGTGCGCGAGCAGGTCGATCGCGGCGGCGCGGTCGAGGCGCCCCGCGCCCCGCGGCGGGCGCGGGGCGTGGCGCCTCCCGCGGCCGCGCCCCGATCCCCCGGGGAGCGCGCGCCCGAGCCGCAGGAGGTCGCCGTTGACCTCGGATCCCCCGGCCTGCTCGTCGAACAGCGGGAGGAGCTCGCCGCGCGCTAGGACGTGCTGCTCGAGCGGGACGGGGCGGGTCTCCGAGACGATGACCTCCGTGCCGCCCCGCACGGTCCCGAGCCAATCGCCGAACTCCTCGGCGTTGGAGACGGTCGCCGACAGCGCGACAAGCCGGACGCTCTCAGGGAGGTGGATGATGACCTCCTCCCACACGGCGCCGCGGAACCGGTCGGCGAGGTAGTGCACCTCGTCCATCACGACGTACCGCAGCCCGTCGAGCGCGGAGGAGCCCGCGTAGATCATGTTGCGCAGCACCTCGGTCGTCATGACGACGACGCGGGCGTGCGCGTTGATGTTCGTGTCGCCCGTGAGGAGCCCGACCTCGCCCTCCCCGTAGACGTCCTGCAGCTCGCGGAACTTCTGATTCGACAGCGCCTTCATCGGCGTCGTGTAGAACGCCTTGTCGCCGGGGGTCGACATCGCGAGGTGAATCGCGAACTCGCCGACGATCGTCTTGCCCGCGCCCGTCGGCGCCGCGACGAGCACGCTGGATCCGCGCTCGAGCGCGCGGCACCCCGCCACCTGGAACGGATCCAGCTCGAACCGCTGGCGGCCGGCGAACGCGGCCGTCTCCGGGTGCGCGCGCTCCTCGCGCGCGGCGGCGTAGCGTTCTGCGGGACTCGCGGAGGTCATGGCTCCCATCCCATCATCCCGCCGGGGCCCGCGGGCCGCGGCGCGCTACGCGTACTCGACGAACAGGTCCGGGTGACGGCGCTTCTTCGACCAGTCGAACACCCAACACACGCCGGCCGCGAGCGCGTAGAGGACGAACATGATCGCGCTCACGAGGAAGAAGGTCACCATGTCGGCGGGCGGGGAGGCGAACATGCCGAAGACCAAGCAGAGGAGGAGCACCCAGCGCCACGCCTTCGCGATCTGCTTCGCCCGCACCACGTCGGCGAGGTTGAGCGCCACGAGGAACACGGGGGTAACGAACCCCACGCCGATGATCGTGAGGGTGCGGAAGACGAAGTTGTAGTACTCCGTGGCCGTGAAGATCTGGCCCACCTGTTGAACGTCGTCCGGGAAGAACGAGGCCATGATCGTGATGATGTTCGGCAGCAGGAATATCGCGAGCACGACGCCGCCGAGGAACAGCGGGATCGCCGCGGCCATGAACCCGAAGGCATACCAGAACTCGCGCCGGGTCAGCCCCGGCGTCACGAATCGCCACAGCTGCCACAGCCAGACGGGCGAGGAGAGGACGAGGCCGGCGACGAAGGAGATCCGCAGCCGCATGTCGAACGGACCCGTCACGGTCGTGAACGTCAGCCGCGTGAAGCTCTCGTCGCCGATCTCGGAGGCGACCGCCTCGATCGGATACGTCAGCCAGCCAATGATCCAGTCCGTGAGGAACGCGGCGACGATCATGCCCGCCGCGAGGCCGAGGACGGCGAAGACGAGGCGGCGCCGAAGCTCCCGCAAGTGGCCGCCGAGCGTCATGCGGCGCTCGCGCGGCAGATCCGGCTCGCCCGCGGACCCCTCGTCGATATGAGGGCGCGTCACGGGCGGTTACGGCTTGACGTCGGGCGACGAGTCCGAGGGACGCGGGGCCTCCGACGGCGCGGAACCCGACGTGTCGGCCGCGTCCGCGGGGCGCTGATCCTGCTGGCCCTCGTCCTTCATCTGCTTCATCTCGCCCTTGAACGCGCGGGCCGACTGGCCCAGGCTCTTGGCGAGCGCCGGCAGACGGGACGCGCCGAAGATGAGCAGCACGATCACGAGGATCAGCAGAATCTGCCAGATGCCGGCGTTCCCGAAAGGCATAGGTACTCCCTGGTTGGGCGGACGGACGCAGTCAGTGTAACGCCGCGAGGTGAAGATTCTCCCCCGCCACGGCCCAGGTCCGCGCGGCCTCGCGCGCGGCGGCCGGGTCCAGGACCTCGATGCGCCCGCCCCCGCGCGCCGCGAGGCGGCTGACCACGCCGACGTCGGCGATCGGGAACCGGGCGACCGTGTCGGATCCGTCGGCGACCGTCTCGGCGTGCTCGAGGAAGTCGGCCACGAGCGGCACGAGGGACGTCGGCAGGCGCACGGTCGCCAGGAGGTCCTCGCCGCCCGGCGCGAAGAGCTCGGGCGTGACCGGGGCCCGGTGCGACGCCGCCTGGGACGTCACCGCGAGGTCGGTCATGCGCGCGACGAGGAAGGTGCGCTCCGCGCGCCGCAGGTGGCACCAGCCCTTGAGGTACCACTCCCCGCCCGCGAGGACGAGCCCGAACGGGTCGACCGTGCGCTCAGTGCTCTCGCCCCCGGGGCGTCGATAGCGAAAGCGCACGGCCCGCCCCTCCCGCACGGCGGTCGCAAGCTCGGCGCGCTGGTGGGAGGTGGGCGGATCCACGAGCACGATGTCGGCGAGGGCGTCGGGCGCGCCCCGGGACAGCTTCGCGCGCAGCTCCGCCAGGGCCGCTGCGTCGGCCGCCCCCGGCAGCGCGGCGACGAGCTGCAGGCCTGCGACAAGCGCCGCGACCTCGCGCGCCGTGAACCGCGGGGCGCGCTCGATCGCGACGGTGTGCGTCAGCGACACGACGTCGCGCTCGTCGAACAGCGCCCAGTCGAGGTCGAACATCTCGCCCGTGTACATTCCACCGACCGGTTCGCCGACGAGCGTCAGGGTCGACAGCAGCCGCCGCACCTCGGCGGGCGCGAGCTCGAACTCCTCCGCAATCGCCGAGACCGGCACCTCGCCGCGCTCCAGGAGCCAGGGCACGAGCGTCAGCACCGTCCGCACGCGGTCCGCCGTGATCGTCGCGGCGCGCGAGCGCGCCGGACGCGCGTCCGCGAGCGGCGGGGCCGGGCGTGCGGGCCCCTCGTGAGCCGCGCGCGTCGCGCGCAGCCGCTCGAGGACGAGGTCGCGCAGTTCCGGCGGATCCACGACCCGCGCCTCGGGGCCGTACGAGGCCAGCTCGTCGGCCAGGACGTACGCGTCGGTCATCGGGACGCGGAGCGCGCCGCCCGCCTCCCGCGCGGCGCGCTGCCCCAGCCGGAGCGCCGCCTCGGAGCCCGCCGTCACCTCGACGACGGCGCTCTGGGACTCGGCGAGCGCGCGGAGCGCGGCGAGGGCCCGCTCCGCGGCCCCCTCGCGCAGCTCGGGCGGGAAAGGCGTGCCGGCGATCGTCACGGCCGAGACGATGCGGCTGAGCAGGAAGGTCCGCGGCTCCCCGAGCGAGAGGTCCTCGCCGTGGAGGTGCCAGCGGTCCTCGAACTGCACGAGCGCGAGTGGCCGCACGCGGCGCTCGCGCACGCGCGCGGACCCCGGCCGCAGGTAGGAAAAGCGCACCTCGACCGCCCGGTCGATCGCGTCCCGGAGCGCGGGGAACGCCGCGTCGGTCGCGCGCACGCGCGGCGAGAACCCGAGGATCGGCTCGTCGACGTCGAGCCCGAGCGCGCGGATCTTCCGCAGGCCCGCGCGCGCCTCGCGCGACGTCGAGGCCTCCCCCCACGCCTGCGCGGCGAGGGCGAGCAGCGCGACCTCGGCGGGGCTGAACGCGAGGTCCTCCGGGAGCGTGTTCGCCTCGCGCGGGATCCGGTAGCGCGCGTCGCGCAGGTCGTCGGGGTTCGACGCGTCGCCGATGACCTCGATGCGCGTGCCCAGCCCCGTCAGCGTGTCCTTGTCGCGCTCGAACATGCGCCCGAGGGTGTCCTCGCCGACGCCGTCCCGCGTGCGCTCCGCGTACCCCGTCACGGTGCGAAAGATCTGCGCCCGGGTCAGCCCCACCTCGGTGCCGAGGAGGGCGACCGTGAGGTTCAACAGCCGCTCCTCGGCGGGGATCCGCGCTACCACGCGGCCATCCTAGGGCTGGTCGACCGCGCCGAGCACGTCGATGACCGAGACCGTGGCCCCGCCGTCGCCGTCCGGCACGACGACCATGACCTGCGAGCCGACCGTCGCGCCCGCGAGCGCGTCCGCGAAGCCCTCGGGCAGCTGGTCGAGCGTCGCCGTCGCCGGCGCGCCGCTCTCCCAGGTGGAGGTCGTCACCGTGCGGGTGCCCCAGCTGACCGACGTGTACTGCAGCGTCACGGCCTCGTCGCCGGAAAGCTCAGGCCCGTCGCCCTGCAACAGCGTCAGCGTCGCCGGCTCCGTCGGCGCATCGCCGTCGGGGATGATGATGCCCGGGACACCATCGGGGGTGCGCACGACGCTCGGAAGCCCGTGACCCTCGTTATAGACGGGGGATCCGTCGGCCGACGCGGGCAGGACGCGCGTGATGTCGATGACCGCGACCATGCTCGAGGTGTCGATGTCGAGGCCGTACTGCGCGCCGAACTGCACGATCTGGCTCGCGAACGACTCGGAGATGCCGTCCTCGCCGAGGGCGGCGACGACGCGGGATCCCTCGCTCGCGCAGAGGAAGGCGTCCTCCATGCCCGGCAGCTGCGCGACCACGTTCGTGAGCCCGAGCACCTGCGTCTCGTCCCCCGAGTACGCCGTCATGGGGATCGGCGTCCCTGTCGCGCCGTCGTAGAGGGTCGCGTCGAAGACCACGCCCTGAGCGGTGCTCTCGATGACGGGCCCGTCACCCGTGACGAGGTCGAGGTGATCCGCGTCGGTGGCGACGAACGGCAGGGGGAAGTCGACGGTGGGCGACTGCCCCAGCGCGCCCGACACGTCGACGGCGCCGAGGAGCGCCTCATTCGTCGCGGCGTCGCGCCCGCACGCCTCGGGGGTCTCCGGGGCGGAGCTACACCCGGCGAGGGCGAGGGTCGTCAGGCCGATGAGGGTCGCTACGGCAGTCGTCTTGCGCACCGGGTCAGTCTAACGACGGTTCGGAGGCGTCCGCGTCGCGCAGGGAAGCGGCGTGCCGCGCGCCGCCGGCGGCCTTCTCCGCCTCGCGGATCCGCTTGCGGAGGTTTTTGTCGGTGATCTCGCGGTCGCCAACGGCTCCCGGCGTCCAGATTTCCTGGTCCGCGTCGCCGTAGCTGCGCTTGGAGGCGCGGCGCTTGACCTCGGGCGGGATGGACCCGGGCGCGAGCCGGCGCGCGGTGATGAGGAAGCCCGTGTGCGCCACCATGCGGTGATCCGGGCGCACGGCCAGCCCGTCGACGTGCCACCCGCGCACCATCGTCTCAGACGCCTCCGGCTCCGTGAAGTCCCCCATCTCACGCAGAAACTCGGCGACGCGGCTCAGCTGCGTGGCCGTGGCAACGTAGCAGAGCACGACGCCGCCCGGGGCGAGCGCGTCGGCGACCGCGGGCATGACCTCCCAGGGCGCGAGCATGTCGAGCACCACGCGGTCCACCGACCCGGGTTCCGCGTCGCGCGGCAGCGCATCGGCGAGGTCGCCGAAGTGGATCGACCACTGCTCGGGCAGCCCGCCGAAGAAGGTCTCGACGTTCGCCCGGGCGACCTCCGCGAACTCCTCCCGGCGCTCGAAGGACATCAGGCGACCCGACGCCCCGACCGCGCGCAGCAACGACATCGACAGCGCGCCGGAGCCGACGCCCGCCTCGACGACGACCGCACCCGGGAAGATGTCGGCCTGCTGGACGATCTGGGCGGCGTCCTTCGGGTAAACGATCGCCGCGCCGCGCGGCATCGACATCACGAAGTCCTTCAGGAGAGGCCGGAGCGCGAGGAACTCGTGGCCGCCGGAGTTGGCGATGACGGATCCGTCGGGCTGCCCCTCGATCTGGGCGTGCGCGATCATGCCGAGGTGCGAGTGCAGCTCGCCGCCCTCGCGCAGCGTGATCGTCTGGAGCTTGCCCTTCGGGCCCGTGAGCTGGACGCGGTCGCCGTACCGGAACGGCCCGCGCGGCGCCGTCATCGCGCCTCCCCCGCGCCGGCCCGGTGGGTTCGCCAGACCTGCGCGAGGTCGCTCGCGCCGCGCCCCGCAAGCGTCGGCCATATACCGGCCGCGCCCGGGTTCGACAGCGGGACGAAGTGCGGGACGCCGATCGCCGCGGCGCCGGAGTCGACGGCGGCGGTCAGGCCGGTGGGCGAGTCCTCCAGCGCGACGCAGTCGGCGATGTCCACACCGAGCGCCGCGGCGCCCGCGAGGTACGGATCCGGGAACGGCTTGGGGCGCGCGACGTCGTCCCCGCCGAGGATCGCGTCGAACGCGTCGAAGGGAATGAGGCCCGCGATCTTCTCCGCCATGCGATGGCGGGACATCGTCACGATCGCCGTGCGCACGCCCGCCGCGCGCAGCTCGCGCAGGAGCTCCTGCGCCCCGGGTCGGAAGGGAACGCCCTCTTCGGCCATCTGCCGCAGCACCTCGTCCGTGAGGTGCTCGACGATGTCCTGGGCCGGCATGTCGACGCCGGCCTCCTGGAGGATCCGGGCGGATCTCTCAAGAGAGTTCCCGACGAGCCGCAGCGCGTCCTCGTGGGTCCAGGTCCCGCCGAATCGCTCGACGAGCGGGGTCTCCGCCGCCATCCAGTACGGCTCGGTGTCCACGAGCGTGCCGTCCATGTCCCAGAGCACGGCCTGGGGCCACGCGGTGTCGGTGAGAGTCACCGCACCAGCCTAGGCGGTGGGCAAGGGGGCTAGCCTGGACGGACACCGACCAGGAGGGAGCCCGGTGGAGGAGAGCAGGCAGCAGGCGCTGGGGCCGCGGATCGCGGTCGCGGCCTTCGACGGCTGGAACGACGCGGGCGAGGCGGCCACGGCCGCCGTCCAGGCCCTGCGCGACGCGTACCCGAGCACGCCGGTCGCCGACGTCGACCCGGAGCTGTACTTCGATTACCAGTACACGCGGCCCTCCGTGCGCACCGACGGCGAGGGCCGCCGGGTCATCGAGTGGCCGGAGGCGACGCTGCACCGCCCCGCGGATCCGCGCGGGTTCTGGACCCTGAGCGGCGTCGAGCCCGCGCGCGCGTGGAAGGGGTTCGTCTCCGAGTTCGTCGACGCCCTCCTCGCCGAGGACGTGACGGGCTTCGTCACGATCGGGGCGATGATGAGCGACGTCCCGCACACCCGCCCGATCGCGGTGCACACGACGAGCGACGACGAACTGCTGCGCAACCAGCTCGAGGTGGACCGGAGCCGGTACGAGGGGCCCACGGGGATCCTCGGGGTGCTCACCCAGGCGGCGGCGGACGCGGGGATCCCGACCCTGTCGATGTGGGCGAGCGTGCCGCACTACGTCGCGGGAGCGACGCCGTCACCCAAGGCCACGCTGGCGCTGCTCGAGAAGCTCAGCGACATCGCCGTGCGCGAGATCGACCTCGGCTCGCTCCCCACCGAGGCCGCGACGTGGGAGGCCACGGTGGACGCGGCCGCCGCCGACGACGACGAGATGCGGGACTACATTCGCCAGCTCGAGGAGACGCGCGACACCTGGGATTCCCCCGAGGCGTCCGGCGACGCCATCGCCCAGGCGTTCGAGCGCTACCTTCGCGGCGACGGCCCCGGCAAGGGCCGGCCGCCGCGCTGAGCCGCGGGGCGCCTCAGGCGGTCCCGAGCGGCGTGAGCACGCCCGCGGCCAGCAGCGCCATGATCACGGCGCCGAGCAGGACGCGGTAGATCACGAACGGCAGGAAGCTGCCGGTCTTGAGATACCGCATGAGGTACGCGATCACGACCCAGCCGACGAGGAAGGCGACGATCGTGGCGACGATCGTGCCACTCCAGCCGTACGGGCCGGCGTCGCCCTCCTCGAGCCCGTGCATGAGCTCGTAGAGCCCGGATCCGAAGACGGCGGGAACCGCCATGAGGAACGCGAACTCGGCCGCCGCGGTGCGCTGGTATCCCAGGAGGCGAGCGGCCGTCGTCGTCGCGCCGGAGCGCGACACGCCGGGCACGAGGGCGAGCGCCTGGGCCACGCCGATCGTGATGCCGTGCGGGTACGTCACGTCGTCCATCTCGCGCCGCCTGGCGCCCCAGCGGTCGGCGGCGCCGAGGACGAGCCCGAACACGATGAGCACGACGGCGACCAGCCAGAGGTTTCGGAACACGTCGCGGATGTAGTCCTGCAGGGCGAATCCGAGCACGCCGATGGGGATCGAGGCGACGATCACGAGCCACCCCATGCGCGCGTCCGGGTCGTTCCGCGGCACCCGCCCGACGAGCGAGCCCGCCCAGCGGCGGATGATCCGCACGATCTTGCCCCAGAAGTACACGAGCACGGCGAGCTCCGTGCCAATCTGCGTGATCGCGGTGAAGGTCGCGCCGGGATCCGCCGCCGACGGGAGGAACTCGCCGACGACGCGGATGTGCGCGCTGGAGGAGATTGGCAGGAACTCGGTCAGGCCCTGGACGAGCCCGAGGATGATGGCCTCGATGATGTGCATGCGGTGACGGGATTCTCTCTCGCGGGCGAAGGGGTCAGTACGTACGGATCAGGTCGGCGATCACGCGCTGGCCGAAGACGAGCGCATCGAGCGGGACGCGCTCGTCGACGCCGTGGAACATGCCCGTGAAGTCGAGCTCGCGCGGCAGCTTCAGGGGCGCGAAGCCGTAGCCCGTGATCCCGATGGTCGCGAGCGACTTGTTGTCCGTCCCGGCGCCGAGGAGGTACGGCAGGACCGGAACGCCCGGGTCGTGAGATCCGAGCGCGCCCACCATCGCGTCCACGAGCGCCCCCGCGAACGGGACCTCGAGCCCGATGTCGCGGTGGAACATCTCGATCTCGATGTCGTCGCCGACGGTGCGCTGGATCTCCGCGAGGACCCGCTCCTCCTGCCCCGGCAGCACGCGCACGTCGACCGTGGCCGAGGCCGCGTCGGGGATCACGTTGTGCTTGTAGCCCGAGGTGAGCCCCGTCGGGTTCGCGGTCGTGCGCCAGGTGGAGGCGAGAAAGGCCTCCGCCGGGCCGGCCGCGCGCGCGATGTCGTCGGGCGAGCCGCCCGCGTCGCCGCAGATGCCGCGCATCCCGGCGAGCAGCTGCCGGGTCGTGTCCGTGAGCTCGACCGGCCACGCCGTCGCGCCGAGGCGCGCGACGGCGTCCGCGAGCCGCGTGACCGCGTTATCGGGGTGGACCCGGCTCCCGTGGCCCGCGCGCCCCCTCGCCCGCAGCGTCAGCCACATGAGCGCCTTCTCCCCCACCTGCAGGAGGTACGCGGATCCGTCGCCGACGGGGATCGAATAGCCGCCGACCTCGCTGATCGCCTCCGTCGCGCCCGCGAACCACTCGGGGCGGTCCGCCACGACGCGCGCCGATCCCTCGACGCCGCCGTTCTCCTCGTCGCTGAAGAACGCGAGCACGAGGTCGCGCTCGGGGCGCTCGCCGGCGCGCAGGAGGTCGCCGACGGCCGCGAGAATCATGGCGTTCATGTTCTTCATGTCCACGGCGCCGCGCCCCCACAGCATGCCGTCGCGGATCTCGCCCGCGAACGGATCCACCGACCAGTCCTCCGCGATCGCGGGGACGACGTCGAGGTGCCCGTGGAGGACGAGCGCCGGCTTGTCCGGGTTGTTGCCCGCGACCCGCGCCGCGACGTTGGTGCGCCGCGGCACCGGCTCGTAGAACTGCGGTTCGAGGCCGAGCGAGGAGAGGTGCGCGCCGACGTACTCCGCAGCCTCGCGCTCGCCCTTCGCATTGCCGCCGCCGAAGTTCGTCGTGTCGAAGCGGATCAGGTCGCGCGCGAGGCGCACGACCTCGGGGAGGGAGTCGGTGGGCATGGGCTCCACGCTACCCGCGCCGCGGCGGAACGCCGCCCGCGCCGCGTCGTTCGGGGGGGCAGCCCCCGCGCGCCCTACGCGGGGCCCGGCTCGAAGATCTGCCCGACCGGCTCGCGCTTCTCGGCCTGGAACGTGTCCTCCGCGCGGCCGAACGCCCAGTACGCCGAGAGCGACAGGCGATCGCGCGGCACGCCCCAGGCGCCCGTGAGCAGCGGGCGCAGGCGCTTCATGGCCTCGCGCTCTCCGTGCGCGAACACATCGAACGTGCCGGCCGGCACCTCGAGGTTCTCCACGACGGCCGTCAGGAGCGCGCCGTACGCGGCCGTTCCGCGGTGGACCCACGTCACCGCGACGCCCGCGGGCTTCGCGAGCGCCACCTCCTCCTCCGGTCCCGCCACCTCGATGACGACGAGGCCGCGCGCGTCGGCGGGTAGCGACTCGAGCGCCGCCGCGATTGCCGGGAGCGCGGACTCGTCGCCGAGGAGGACGTGGGCATCGACGTCGTGCGCCGGCGCGTATCCGCCCCCGGGACCCGACAGCGCGACGCGATCGCCCGGGCCCGCCGCGGCCGCCCACGGGCCCGCGATCCCCTCATCGCCGTGCACGACGAAGTCGACCGCGATCGTGCCGGACGCGGCGTCGATCGATCGGACCGTGTAGGTGCGGCGCGACGGCATGTCCTCGGGCGCGAGCCGCGCCCGCAGCGCGTCCATGTCGTAGGGCGGCTCCAGGCCGAGGCCCGGCCGGGCGAAGAGGAGCTTGACGTATTTATCGGTCGCGGCGGCCTGGGCCTCGCCGATCCCCGCCGCGAACTCCGCGAACGCGGGACCACCCAAGTGCAGGCGCACGAGGTGCGGCGAGACCTGCTCGCGGCGGACGACATCGAACACGTGCTGCGCGCCGCGGCGACGGCCGCGCGAATCCTGGGGGCTCATCGCGACCATCCTGGCACGGCGGGGACGCGACAAAGGCCGGACCCTGAAGGGTCCGGCCTTTGCATTTCTGTGCGCGAGGGGGGACTTGAACCCCCACGCCCTAATACGGGCACTAGCACCTCAAGCTAGCGCGTCTACCTATTCCGCCACCCGCGCATGGGTGTCGATTCAGCTTCGGGCCCTTGCGAACCGTTTTCCGAACCGAGAGACAACGTTACCATCGCCCCACCCCGCGCGCGAATCGGGCGCGGATCCCGGGCGCGTCACGCCGCGGACACCCCGAACGCGAGCCCCAGCACGTATGTCACCGCCGCGGCCCCGAACCCGATCGCGAGCTGGCGCAGCGCGCGCGGAAGCGGCGAGGCGCCGGACAGGAGGCCGACGGCGCCGCCCGTGACGACGAGCGCGACGCCCACAAGGACGAGGGCCACGACGACCGCCGCCACGCCGGAGAGCCCGAAGATCCACGGCAGCACGGGGATGATCGCCCCGGTCGCGAAGAAGCAGAAGCTCGAGATCGCGGCGCGCCACGCTCCCCCGACGACCTCGTGCGTATCGATCGGTCCGGTCGCGGCACCCCCGCCGCCCGCGTGCGCGCCGCGGAGGACGGCCTGGGCCTTCTCCTGGGCGGCCTCCTCCCCCAGCCCGCGTGTGCGGTACACGAGCGCGAGCTCGTTCTGGTCGAGGTCCAGGTCCGGCAGGTGCGCGTCGGCGTAGCCGCCCGGGTGCGTGGCGTCGAGCAGCTCGCGCTGCGACTTGACGGACACGTACTCGCCCGCGCCCATCGACAGTGCGCCCGCCAACAGGCCCGCCACGCCGCTGAAGAGCACGAAGGATCCAGAGACCCCGGTCGCGCCGATGCCCATCACGAGCGCGAGGTTGCTCACGAGGCCGTCGTTCGCACCGAACACCGCCGCGCGGAACGTGCCCGAGAGCCGGCGCCTGCTCCGGGCCGCGAGTCCGCGCACAACCTCGTGGTGAATCCTCTCGTCGGCGCGCATCGCGGGCGTCGCGTAGGGGTCGTCGTCATACGGCGAACGCGCCTCGGCGAGCTGCGCGAGGGCCAGGGTGAAGATGGTTCCGAACCGCGCGGCGAGGAACGCCAGGATCCGCATGCGCCACCGCGCGCGAGGCATGCGATCGGGCTCGCCGCCGAGGAGCTCGAGCCAGTGGCGTTCGTGCCGACGCTCCGCGGCCTCCAGCTGCTCGAGGATCTCCCGCTCGCCGCCCGTGCGGGTGCGCGCGAGGCGGTGATAGACGGCGGCCTCGGCGCGCTCGTCCGCAAGGTATTGCGCCCACATGCGGCGGGCGCGGGCGGGCGCCTCGCGGGGGTCCAGGGGTGCGGGGGCGGTCATGCGTCTCCTCAGTGCGGGGGCGACCGCGCGATCGGTCGCGGCCTCATCGAGGCTAGGGCGCGGCGCGCGCGAAACCCGACTCCAGAGCGGGATTCGGAGCCTTTCGGAGCCCCGAACCCGCCCCTCCTACCTGTGCACGCGGCGGCGCAGGACGTCGATGCGCGACTGTAGCTGGGCGACCGTGGCCTGCGCGACCGCGGGACCGCCGCACGTGCGCCGCAGCCAGGCGTGCACCTGGCCGTGCGGATCCCCCGTCTGCTTCGCGTAGACGCCGACCAGGCTGTTGAGCAGCTGGCGCTGCTCCTTGAGGGTCCGGTGCAGCGGCTCGGGGAGGCCGGGATCCTGGCCCGCGCTCTCCTCCCGCGCCTCGCGCGCCTGACGGTGACGCGACTGCCGCGCCTGGCGTTGCATCAGCAGGTCGTGGACGTGCTCGGGCTCAAGCAGGCCCGGGATCCCGATGAACTCGAGCTCCTCCTCCGTCCCCGGGACGGCGAGCTGGCCGAACTGCTGGCCGTCGAAGACGACCGAGTCGAAGTGTGCGGTCGACCCGAGCGACTGGAACGAGAACTCCTCGTCCTGGAGGAGGTCCTCGCTCGCCTTGTCCTCGCGCTCGGCCTGGGCGAGGAGCGAGTCGTCGAGCCCGTCGGCGTCCTTCTCGCCGCGGTCGAGCACGTGGTCGCGCTGCTTCTCCATCTCGTGCGCCAGGGCCATGAGGACGGGCACCTGCGGCAGGAAGACGCTGGCCGCCTCGCCCTTGCGGCGGGCGCGGACGAACCGCCCGATGGCCTGCGCGAAGAACAGCGGCGTCGACGAGCTCGTCGCGTAGACGCCCACCGCGAGTCGCGGGACATCGACCCCCTCCGACACCATCCGCACCGCCACCATCCACCGCGAGGTGTTCTCGGCGAACTGCTCGATGCGGCTCGACGCCTCGGCCTCGTCGCTCAACACGACGGTCGGGCGCTGCCCCGTGAGCTGGCGCAGGAGCTCGGCGTACGCGCGCGCGTTCGTCTGGTCGGTCGCGATCACCAGTCCGCCCGCGTCCGGCACGTGGTGCCGGATCTCGGTGAGGCGCTGATCCGCGCTCTTCAGCACGGCGGGCATCCAGTCGCCCTCCGGGTCCAGCGCGGTCCGCCAGGCCTGGCTCGTGACGTCCTTGGTGTTGTCCTGACCGAGGTGCGCCTCGAGCTCGTCGCCCATCTTCGTGCGCCACTTCATGTGCCCCGAGTACACGTGGAACAGCACGGGGCGGACGACGCCGTCGGCGAGCGCGCGGCCGTATCCGTAGGCGTAGTCGGTGACGGAGGTGCGCAGGCCCTGCTCGTCGGGGGCATAGTCCACGAACGGGATCGGAGCGTCGTCGCTCCGGAACGGCGTCCCGCTGAGGAGGAGCCGCCGGGCCGCGGGCTGGTACGCGTCGCGGATCGCGTCCCCCCAGCTCAGGGCGTCGCCGCCGTGGTGTACCTCGTCCAGGATGACGAGGGTGCGTCCCTCGGCGACGAGCGCGCGGTGCACGCTCGATTTCACCGCCACCTGCGCGTAGGTGACAACGGCCCCGTGATAGTGCCGAGCGAGGAACGGGTGCTGATTGCTGAAGTCGGGATCGAGCCGAATGCTCGTGCGCGCCGCCGCATCGGCCCACTGCGTCTTAAGGTGTTCCGTCGGGCACACCACGACGATCCGATCGATCTCGCCGCGCTGGCGGAGCTCGCGCGCCACCGTGAGCGCGAAGGTGGTCTTGCCGGCGCCCGGGGTGGCGGCGACGAGGAAGTCGCGCTTGTCCTCGGCGAAGAACTGGTCGAGCGCCTCCTGCTGCCAGGCCCGGAGCCGGCCCGCGGTCCCCCTCGGCGCGCGCTGCGGATAAGACGGGCTGAGCATTCCTCCCACGATAGCGGGGGGCGCAGACACCGTCGCGGTGGATCCTCTCAGCCGATGGCGCCGCCCGGGGCGACGGACTATATTCGCCGGGGCGCATATGTGAGGAGCTAGAGAGATGTCCACCGACCCCCGCACCCCGTTCGTCGGAAACGCCGAACCCCACCCCTGGCGGCGATTCGTCGCCGTCGGCGACTCGTTCACCGAGGGCATCGGCGACCCGGAGCCCGGCGCGCCCGGGGGCCACCGCGGCTGGGCCGATCGCGTCGCCGAGGTGCTCTCGCGACAGGTCGACGACTTCGCGTACGCGAACCTCGCCGTGCGCGGCAAGCTCATCCGCCAGATTCGCGACGACCAGATCGACGCGGCGCTCGCGCTCCAGCCCGATCTCGTGACGATCTGCGCGGGCGGGAACGACGTCCTCCGGCCGGGCACGGATCCCGACGAGATCGCCGCGATCCTCGAGACGCTCGTGCGGCGCCTCGGCGCCGAGGGTGCGGCGGTGGTCGTCTTCCCCGGCTTCGACGTCGGCTGGAACCCCGTTTTCCGCGCGTTCCGGGGCAAGATCGCGATCTACAACGAGAACATCCGCCGGATCGCCGAGGAGAACGACGCGCTGGTCGCCGACCTCTGGGCGCTCCGCGAGATCCAGGATCCGCGGTTCTGGTCGGACGACCGCCTCCACCTCAACCCCCTGGGGCACCACGAGGTCGCGCGCATGGTGCTGCGCAGCCTCAACGCCGAGAGCGACCTGCAGCCGCTCCGCCCGGATCCGCTGCCGCCGCGCACCTGGCGCGCGGCGCGCCGCGAGGACCTCGTGTGGGCGCGCGCGCACCTCGTGCCGTGGGTGCTGCGCCGGCTCCGCCATCAGTCCTCGGGGGACGGCCTGGCGCCCAAGCGCCCCGACGCCGCGCCGTACGCCGGGCCGGACAACGGCGCCTGACTCAGGCCGGCGGGTGCGCCAGCGCCCACAGCGCGACGGCGCTCGCGGCCGCGACGTTGAGGGAGTCCACCCCGCCGGCCATGGGGATCGTCACGATCGAGTCGGCCGCGGCGAGCGCGTCGCGGCCGAGGCCCGGCCCCTCGGACCCCATGACGAACGCCACCCGCTCGGGGCGCGTGGCGGCGAAGCTCTCGAGCGAGACGGCGTCGTCGGAGAGCGCGAGCGCGGCGACGTGGAAACCGCTGGCGCGCAGGACATCGCCGGCTCCGCCGTCGCCACGCCAGGCCGGGAGCCGCGTCCACGGCACCTGAAAGACCGTGCCCATCGAGACGCGCACGCTGCGGCGGTAGAGCGGATCCGCGCACGTCGGGCCCGTCAGCACCGCGTCCGCGCCGAGTCCCGCCGCGCCGCGGAACGCCGCCCCGACGTTCGTGTGGTCCACGAGCCCGTCGAGCACGAGCACGGTTCGGGCGTCGCGAAGGACGACCGCGGGGTCGGGGAGCTCCGGCCGGTGCATCGCTGCGAGCATGCCGCGGTGCACCGTGTAGCCCGTGACGGACTCGGCGACCGCGTCCGGCACGACGTAGACCGGCACGTCCAGCTCGGCGACGAGGCCCTCGACGTCGGGCAGCCACTTCGCGGCCGTCATGACCGAACGCGGTAGATGCCCCGCGGCGAGGGCACGGCCGAGCACCTTCGCGGATTCGGCCATATACAGCCCGCCCTCGGGCTCGAGCACCCGCCGGAGCGCGACGTCGGTCAGGTCGCGGTAGTCGGCGAGCCGCGGATCCGCGGGGTCAGAGAGGGGCACGAGACGCATTCCCCCATCCTCGCGCACGCCCACGCTCAGATCGGGCCGTAGGATCGAGCCCGTGACGATCGCGCACCCCTCCGACGACGCCCTCGAGGCCGACGTGGACCGCGCCGTTCGGGCCCTGACGGGGAGGCGGCTGGCCGTCCTCACGGGAGCGGGCGTGTCCACGGACTCCGGGATCCCCGACTACCGCGGCCAGGGGGCGCCGCGGCGCACACCCATGACGGCCCAGACGTTCCTCGCCGACGAGGCGGCCCGGCGGCGGTATTGGATCGGATCCCATCTCGGCTGGCAGGCGTTCTCGGCTGCGGAGCCGAACGACGGCCACCGCGCCCTCGCGCGCCTCGAACGCGCAGGCGTGTCCACGGGCGTCGTCACCCAGAACGTGGACGGCCTGCACCTGCGGGCGGGCTCCTCGCGGGTCGTCGAGCTGCATGGCACGATGCGGCGCGTCCTGTGCACCGCCTGCGGCCAGGTCTTCGACCGGCGCGACATCGGCGCGCGCCTCGAGCGCGAGAATCCGTGGCTCGCTGTTCCGGACGAGGTGCCCCTCGGCCCGGACGGGGACGTCGAGCCCGACGCAGCCGCCCCGCTCGCGATCCCCGACTGCACCGTCTGCGGGGGCATGCTGAAGCCCGACGTCGTGTTCTTCGGCGAGTTCATCCCGGCCGAGCGATTTCGCGAGGCGGAGCAGATCGTGGCCTCGGCCGAGGCGCTCCTCATCGCGGGCTCGTCGCTCGTCGTGAACAGCGGGATCCGGCTCGTCGAACGGGCGCGGCGCCGACGTCTTCCCGTCGTGATCGTCAATCGGGGCGCCACCAAGGGTGACGCGCGCGCGACCGTGAAGATCGACGGGGGCACGAGCGAGGCGCTCGCCCACCTCGCGGAGCGCCTGGCGTAGATCCCCGCGCTAGGGTCGACGGGTGACGATTATCGCCCTCGTACGGCACGGACAGACCGATTGGAACCGCGACGGGCGGATCCAGGGACGCAGCGACATCCCCCTCAACGACACGGGTCGCGCGCAGGCCCGCGCGGCGGCGGCGGCGCTCCGCGGCGGCGACTACGCCCGGCTCGTCGCGAGCCCCCTCTCGCGCGCGGCCGAGACCGCCGAGATCATCGGGGCCTCGCTGGGGCTCGGCGCCCCGGCCGTCGACGCCCGGCTCCGGGAGCGCGCGTACGGCGAGGCGGAGGGCATGCAGCAGGCCGAGTACCTCGAGCGCTTCCCGGGAGGGATCGCGATCCCCGGCGCGGAGACCGACGACGAGGTCGTTCAGCGCGCGCTCGACGTCGTCGCCGACCTCGCCGCGGAAAGCGAGGATCCGCTCATCGCCGTCACCCACGGGGGGCTCATCTCGCGGCTGCTCCGGCACGTCTCGGACGGCCGCTACCCGCGCGCGGGCGAGCGCATCGGCAACGGGTCGCAGCAGGTGATCGAGGTCACGGGATCCGGCATCCGGGTCGTGTCCTACATCGGATCCTGACCCGTGCGCCATCCCCTTTACCGGGCCCGCGGGCGGGATTTCCACCCCCTCGGCACGACGCGCAGTGCCCCCCGTAACAATTGAGCATATTGACCACACGCCGCGATCGACGCTGGTAACCTCGGGCACTATGGCATCCCTGGACCACGTCGACCTCGAGCTGATCGCGGCGCTCTCCGCCGATCCGCGCGCGACCGTCGTCGCGCTCGCG
The DNA here is from genome assembly GCF_009709595.1 of Microbacterium sp. ZXX196. Taxonomy (NCBI): domain Bacteria; kingdom Bacillati; phylum Actinomycetota; class Actinomycetes; order Micrococcales; family Microbacteriaceae; genus Microbacterium; species Microbacterium sp. ZXX196. The sequence goes on along the minus strand of NZ_WMEE01000004.1, from coordinate 34,127 downwards.
GAGAAGCTGGGCATGTCGCGGAACACCGTGCAGGCGCGCATGAGCCGACTCGAGAAGTCGGGCGTGTTTCAGTCGTTCGAGCGATCGATCTCGCCGGCGGCGCTCGGCTTTCCGCTCCAGGCGTTCGTCTCCATCGGCGTCAGCCAGGCCTCCCTGCCGTCGATCACGGACGAATTGCGACGGGTGCCCGAGGTCATCCAGGTGCACGGCGTCTCCGGGCAGGTGGACCTGCTCGCGCTCGTCGCCTGCCGCGATGCCCGCCACCTGTTCGACGTCGACGCCCGAATCCTCGCGATCGGCGGGGTCGTCCGCACGGAGACGCAGCTCGTTATGAGCGACTCGATCCCCTACCGGGTGTCGGGGCTGCTCGAGCTCGCCCGCCGCGAACCGCGCCGCTGAGAGCGCGTCACGCGCCGAGGAACTCCCGGATCGCGTCCGCGGCCTCGGCGGGCTTTTCGTAGTGGATGAGGTGCCCGACCCCGTCGATTTCCACGAGCCGCGCGTCGGGGAACAGGGTCGCGAGCCGGCGCTCGGCCGCGATCGGCGTGATGTCGTCCTGCACCGCGGCGATCAGGAGCGTCGGCTGCGCGATGCGCGGCGCCGACGCGCGGACGTCGTTCGCGACGCTCGTGACGAACGCCTGCCGAAGCGTGTCGCGGTCGCTGAAGAGTGAGAAGTATCGGTCGTGCTGGTCGTGGATGAACCGGCGCAGGGTGCGGTCGCGCGTGTACGCCATCACGATGCTCATCACGCGCACGATGGCGCGCGAGCGCAGGAGCCAGGACCCCAGGCGGCGCGGGAGCCACGCGCTCGCGGCGTAGTACGCCACGGCGAGCCGCGTCAGGACGCCGCGTGGCCCCTCCAGCGCGGGGGCCCCGATGGGGTTCACGAGGATGAGGCGGGGCGTGTCGAGCCCGTCGGCGACGGCGCCCGCCGCGACGATCGAGCCGAACGAGTGTCCCAGCACGACGGCGCCGGGGGCGACCGCGGCGGCGAACTCCCGCAGCCACGCCGCGTACGTCGCGAGGTCGTGCGCGCCGGAGGCGAGGGCGGGCGTCTCGCCGAAGCCGGGCAGGTCCGGCATGATCCAGCGCACCTCCGGCAGGTGCGCGACGACGGGCTCGAGGCCGTGGTGATCCCCTCGGAAGCCGTGCACCGCGAGGATCGTCACCGGCGCCGCGGCGTCGCCGTACTCCCAGTACGCCGTGCGGGCCTGGGCGCCGTCGTGCGCCCGTCGCGCCACGGGGACCCGGGCGAGCAGCGCGTTGTAGGGCGAGGATGCGGGCACCATCCGAGTGTATGTGGCGTGGCACCCGGGGCCGCGCCGCGACGACCCTTACCGTCGGGTCTATGAAGACGTCGTGGCCGGATCCGCCGCCGCTGTTCGGGCTCGCGGAGCTCGAACAGCCGGGCGAGCGCCCGAGCTGGGTCCCCCGAGTGACCCGCCGACGCTCCGCCGCCGCCGGCCCGCGGCCTCGCCCCGCCTTCGCCGACGCCACGCCCCTCCCCCTGGACCTCGAGGATTCTCGCATGACCTTCTCCGACATCGCCGCCGGCTTCGCGCCGGACCGGAGCCGCCTTTTGACGCGTGTCGGGGTCTTCGACCTCGAGACGACCGGAGTCGACGTCGGTCAGGACCGCATCGTGACGGCCTGCGTCGCGGTGCTCGACGCCGCCGGCGAGGTGCTCCTCTCCCGCGCGTGGGTTGCGGATCCCGGGATCGAGATTCCCCGCGGCGCGGCCGCCGTCCACGGCTTCACCACGGCGCGCGCCCGCGCGGAGGGGCGCCCGGCCCGCGAGGTGGTCGCGGAGATCGCCCACGCGCTCGGCACGCTGCTTTCCGCCGGGATCCCCGTCGTCGCGTACAACGCGGCCTTCGACTTCTCCGTCCTGCGCCACGAACTCGCGCGGCACAAACTCGCGCCGCTGGACGGCCCCTCGCCCGTGATCGACCCGCTCGTGATCGACAAGCAGCACGACCGGTTCCGGCGCGGGAAGCGCACGCTCGACGCCGTGGCCGCACACTACGGGGTCCCGCTCACCGACGCCCATGAGGCATCGGCCGACGCGATCGCCGCGGGCCGCGTCGCGCTCGTGCAAGCCGAGCGCTTCCGTTCGGAGCTGCCCGCGGACGTGTCCGCGCTCCACGCCGCCCAGGTCGGCTGGTCGGCCGATCAGGCCGCGAGCCTCGAGGAGTACTTCCTGCGGATCGGCCGGCTGCAGCCCGGCGAGACGATCGACGGAGCCTGGCCCGTGCGCTGACACGACGAAAGCCCCCGCCGCGGCGGGGGCTTTCGTCGTGAACGGGCTTACTTGCCGAAGTTCTTGAACCGCTGGTTGAACTTCTCGACGCGACCGGCCGAGTCCATGATGCGCTGCTTGCCCGTGTAGAACGGGTGCGATGCGGACGAGATCTCGACGTCGATGACGGGGTACGTGACGCCGTCGAGCTCGATCGTCTTGTCGCTCGTCGCGGTCGAGCGCGTGAGGAACGTCTCGCCCGAGCCGAGGTCACGGAAAACGATCGCCTGGTACGTGGGGTGGATGTCAGTCTTCATGGGATGTCCTTGCGGGAAGATCGTGTGAGGAGGGAAGCGCGCGGATCGGATCCGCGCCGGCGCACCTCGAGCGCCAGCGGACTATTCTACCAGACCGCGTCACGCGGGTGTCGGAGACTCCGCGCGCGCCACCCAGCGACCGCCGAATTCCGCCACGGCGATCGGGATCCCGAACGTCGCCCGGAGATTCTCCCGCGTGAGCGTCGCCGCCAGCGGCCCTTGCGCGACCGCGCGACCGTCGCGGACGAGCAGGACGTGCGTGAATCCGACGGGAATCTCCTCGACGTGGTGCGTGACCATCACCATGGCGGGCGTCGCCGCCGACTGGGCGAAACCGCCGAGCAGCTGGAGGAGGACCTCGCGGGAGCCGAGGTCGAGGCTCGCCGTGGGCTCGTCGAGTAGGAGGAGCTCCGGATCCGTCATGACGGCGCGGGCGATCTCGACGCGCTTGCGCTCGCCGTCGCTCAGCGTGCCGAAGGTGCGATCCGCGAGGTGCGCGAGCTGCCACTGCTCGAGCACCCGCAGCGCGCGGCGCTCGTCGATGCTCTCGTACTCCTCGTTCCAGCGCCCCGTGACCGCGTAGGCGGCGGTCATGACCACGTTGCGCACCGTCTCGTCGGCGGGGATCCGCCGCCCGAGGGCCGTGGACGCGAATCCGATCAGGGGGCGAAGGCCGAAAACGTCGGTCTTCCCGAGGCGCTCGCCCAGGATGTCGACCGTGCCCGCCGTGGGGTGCAGCAGCGTATCCGCCATCTGGAGGAGCGTCGTCTTGCCGGCCCCGTTCGGGCCGAGCACCACCCACCGCTCGTCCGCGCCCACCTTCCACGTGACGCCATCGACGATGTTGCGGCCGTTTCGACGCACGACGACGTCGGTCATCTCGAGCACGGTGGTCATGGGTATGAGCCTACCGAGCGGAGTCAGTAGGGTCGGTGAACGTGACTGCGCGTTTTCTCGTCGTGCTCGACGCCGACTCCACCCTCATCCGCAACGAGGTCATCGAGCTGATCGCCGATGAGGCCGGCCGCGGCGCCGAGGTCGCCCGGGCGACCGAGGCGGCCATGCGCGGCGAGGTCGACTTCGCCGCGAGCCTGCGCTCGCGCGTCGAGGCCCTGGCCGGCGTGCCGGTCGCGGCGTTCGCGCGGGTCCGCGCGCGGATCGAGCCGACCCCGGGCGTGACCGCACTCATCGACGCCGTGCACGACCGCGGCGGCGAGGTCGGCGTCGTCTCGGGCGGATTCCACGAGATCCTCGACGACCTCGCCCCGTCGCTCGGCGTCGACGTGTGGCGCGCGAACCGGCTCGAGGTCGAAGGCGGCGCGCTGACCGGGCGGGTGTCCGGGCCCATCGTCGACGCCGAGGCCAAGGCCGCGCAACTCGCCGAGTGGGCGGGTGAGCGGAGCGTGCCGATGTCGCGCACCCTCGCGATCGGCGACGGCGCGAACGACCTGCGCATGATCGCGGCGGCGGGCCTCGGCGTGGCGTTCAACGCGAAGCCCCGCGTGCGCGCCGCGGCCCCGCTCGCGATCGGCCCGGTCGACCTCGCGCAGCTCATCCCGCTGCTCCCCTAACCCCCTAAGTCCACATTTCTCCGGTAAGTCTCCCCGCGGAGCGGGGAGACTTACCGGAGAAATGTGGACTTGCGGTCAGTGGACGTGGGGTCAGTGGCCCATGCCGAGGCCGCCGTCGACGGGGATCACGGCACCCGAGATGTACGCCGCCTCATCGCTCGCGAGCCAGGAGACGACCGCGGCGATCTCCTCCGGCGAGCCGTAGCGGCCCGCGGGGATCTGCTTCCTGTACGTGGCCTGGGTCGCGTCGTCGAGCTCCGCGGTCATGTCGCTCTCGATGAAGCCGGGCGCGACGACGTTGGCCGTGATGCCGCGCCCGCCGAGTTCGCGCGTGATCGCGCGCGCGAATCCGACCAGCCCGGCCTTGGACGCCGAGTAGTTCGCCTGGCCCGCCACGCCGAACAGCCCGGAGACGCTCGAGACGAGGATGATGCGGCCGCGACGGGCCTTGATCATCGACTTGATCGCACGCTTGACGGTGCGGAAGGCGCCGCCGAGGTTCGTGTCGACGACGGCGGAGAAGTCGTCGTCGCTCATGCGCATGAGGAGCGTGTCCTTCGTGATCCCGGCGTTCGCGACCACGGTCGTGACGGGCCCGAGCTCGGCCTCGACGGTGCGCACGGCCTCGTCGAGCGACGCCCCATCCGTGACGTCGGCCGTGACGGTCAGGGTGTTCGCGGGGCCGGATCCGGATCGCGCCGTCACCGCGACGCGATAGCCGTCGGCGACAAGGCGCTCGGCGATCGCGCGGCCGATACCGCGGTTGCCTCCCGTCACGAGGGCGACGCGGTCTGCTGCGGCTGTGCTCATGGGATCTCCTGTGTCGACGAAACGGCCGCCGGCCAGCCTATCGCGGCGGATCCGTGGCGTAGAATGGGACGATCGTGAAGACCCGCCACACCCGCTCGCAGACCGCGACCTCGATCCCCGCCTCTCCCGAGGCCGACGAGACCGCGCGGATGCGGCAGTACGTCATTACGATGGCGATCCGCACCGTCTGCGTCGTGCTGATGTTCGCGATCCAGCCCTGGGGGTGGCATACGGCCGTCCTCGGCATCGGCGCGATCTTCCTGCCCTATTTCGCCGTCGTGATCGCCAACCAGGCGCAGTCCGCGCTCTCCCCCGCCGCCGAGCGTCCCGAGATCGCGATCGAGGCCGCGCGGCCCGCCGAGCCCACGGCGAGCGACGAGGATCCGGCCGTCTTCCGCATGAACGAGAGCGGCCGCGTCGAGGAGCGCCCGTGATCCTCGGAATGGATCCGGCCACACCGCAGTGCTCGCGCGCGGGGTGCCGCGAGGAGGCGGCCTCGAGCGTGGTGTGGCGCAACCCGCGGATCCACACCGCCGAGCGCCGCAAGGTCTGGCTCGCCTGCGCGGAGCACGCCCCGTACCTGCGCGATTTTCTCGCGTCCCGCGGTTTCCCCGTGGTGGTCCGCGAGGGCCTCACCGACGGCGCCGACGTCGAGCTGCCCGAGGCGGCGGCGTGAAGCGGTGGCCGCGCGCCGGGCGGTGGTCGGCGTACGTCGTCGTCGCGATCGCGTTCGCGGCCGTGTGCGGGTTCCTCTCGCACTGGCAGTTCGAGCGGAACGAACAGCGCGAGGCCGCCAACCAGCTCATCGCGGACAACTACGACGCCGCCCCCGTGCCGCTCGCGGACCTCGTCGCGGGCACGGACGACTTCGACGCGGGCGACGAGTGGCGCCCCGTGATCCTCGAAGGCACGTACCTGACGGACGACCAGCTCCTCGCGCGCAACCGCGCCCAGGGCGGCACGAGCGCCTACGAGGTGATCGTGCCCTTCCAGCTCACCGACGGGCGGATCCTCGCGGTCGACCGCGGCTGGGTGCCCCCCGCGTACGACGGCGGCGCGGAGGCCGTGCCCGAGGCGCCGACGGGCACCGTCACGGTCGTCGCGCGGCTCCGGCCGAGCGAGGCGCTCCCCACGTCGGGGCGCAGCGCGCCCGAGGGGCAGCTGCCGACGATCCACGCACCGAGCGTCGCCGAGGTCGCGGGCGAGGGCACGATCACGACGGCCTACGCCCTCATGGTGAGCGAGGATCCCGCACCCGCCGAGGCGCCCGCGGCGCTCGCGGCGCCCGAGGAGGATCCCGGCCCCCACCTGTCGTATGCGATCCAGTGGATCCTGTTCGCGGTGATGGGGTTCGTGTTCATCGGGTACATGATCCGGACGGAGATCCGCGCGCGGAGCGAGGACGAGCGGCCGGACGAGGACGAGGACGACGAGCCGGCTCCCCCGCGTCGGCGCCGCCGTCGCGACGCCGATGCGGACGCGGAGGACGCGCTGCTCGACGCGCGCGCCTGAGCCTTCTCAGGCGAGGGTGATGAGGTCGATGTAGCTCTTGTTCCAGATGTCCTCGACGCCGTCCGGCAGCAGGAGCACCCGCTCGGGGTTCAGCGCCTGGACCGCGCCCTCGTCGTGCGAGACGAGAACGACGGCGCCCTCGTAGTGCGCGAGCGCGCCGAGGATCTCGTCGCGGCTGGCGGGATCGAGGTTGTTGGTCGGCTCGTCCAGGAGCAGCACGTTCGCGCTGGAGACGACGAGCGTCGCGAGCGAGAGCCGCGTCTTCTCGCCGCCCGAGAGCACGCCGGCCGGCTTGTGCACGTCGTCGCCCGTGAAGAGGAAGGATCCGAGCACCTTGCGCGCCTCGGTCTCGTTCAGGTTGGGCGCCGACGACATCATGTTCTGGAGCACACTGCGATCGACGTCGAGGTTCTCGTGCTCCTGGGCGTAGTAGCCGATCTTGAGCCCGTGGCCCGGCTCGATCTGGCCCGTGTCGGAGGCGTCGACGCCCGCGAGGATCCGCAGCAGCGTGGTCTTGCCGGCGCCGTTCAGCCCCAGCACGACGACTTTCGAGCCGCGGTCGATGGCGAGGTCGACGCCCGCGAAGATCTCGAGCGCGCCGTAGGACTTCGAGAGGCTGGAGGCCATGAGCGGCGTCTTGCCGCAGGCGGCCGGCTTCGGGAACCGGATGCTCGCGACCTTGTCCTCCTGCCGCACCTCGTCCAGGCCGGCGAGCAGCTTCTCCGCCCGCGCCTGCATCTGGTGGGCGGCCGCGGCCTTGGTCGCCTTCGCGCCGAACTTCGCGGCCTGCTGCTGGAGCGCGCTGGCCTTCTTTTCGGCGTTCGCGCGCTCCTTCTTGCGTCGCTCCTCGTCCGCCACACGCTGGCGGAGGTAGTGCTTCCAGCCCATGTTGTAGGTGTCGATGACCTGGCGGTTGGCGTCGAGGTAGAACACCCGGTTGACCGTCTCGCCGACGAGATCGACGTCGTGGCTGATGACGATGAGCCCGCCGCGATAGGTCTTCAGGAACTCCCGCAGCCACACGACGCTGTCGGCGTCGAGGTGGTTGGTCGGCTCGTCGAGAATCATCGTGTCGGCGTCGCTGAAGAGGATCCGCGCGAGCTCGATGCGGCGGCGCTGGCCGCCCGACAGCGTCTTGAGGGGCTGGTCCAGGATCCGGTCCGGCAGCGAGAGGTTGTGCGCGATCGTCGCGGCCTCCGCCTCGGCCGCGTAGCCGCCGATGGCCTCGAAGCGCTCCGTGAGGCGCCCGAAGCGCCGCATGGCCTTCTCGGCGATGGCGGGATCCGCGGATCCCATCTCCTCGGTCGCCTGCGCGATGCCCGCCTGCAGGTCGCCCAGGTCGCGCGCGTTGAGGATCCGCGTGCGCGCGAGCTCCTCCGGATCCCCGGATCGCGGATCCTGGGGCAGATACCCGAGCTCGCCGGAGAGCGTCACCGTGCCGTCGGCCGGCGGGAGATCCCCCGAGAGCACCTTCGTGAGCGTGGTCTTCCCGGCGCCGTTGCGCCCGACGAGACCCACCTTGTCGCCGTCGCCCACGCGGAAGCTGACGCCGCTCATGAGGAGGCGTGCGCCCACGCGGATCTCGAGGTCACTGACGGCAAGCACGAATCGGGATCCCTCTCTCACGGCTGTCGGCGCGGGGCGCGCCAACCCCCCATCCTATCGCCGCGCGGCTGGGGCGATCCCGCGAGCGGTGAGCGCGTCGCCGACCTCGTCGGCGTACCGCAGCGCGAGCACGAGGAGCGTGACCACGGCGCGCGGCCCGAGCCGGACCCCGCGCGCCCGCCGCGCCTCCGCGACGCGGTGCCACAGCGACCCGACGACGGGGACGACGGCGATGGTCAGCTGCACGACGAACGCCACGCGCCACGGATCCACGCCGACGCGGGCGAGCGGCGCGAGCGCGCGCTCGAGGGCGTCGATCATCTCGCTGGTCGGCGTCGTCATCGTGACGACGGCGGCGAGCAGGAGCACCGTGACCACCCGCGCGGTGCCGGCGGCCGCCTCCGCGGGGCCGAGGAAGATCCACTGGGATCCGGCGACGAGGACCACGAGCCACCGCATCGCCCAGACCTGCGCGGCCCACGCGGCGACGCCGAGCGCCCCGGCGGCGAAGGCGACGAGGGTCGCCGCGAGGGCCGCGGCCCCGGCGAGGGGCGTGCGGACGAGGAGGGTCGCGGCGACCGCGAGGACCGCGAGCGCCGCAACCTTCGCGCCGGCGGGCGCGCGGTGGAGCGCGCTCGTTCCCGGGCGGTAGAGCCCGATCACGCGGCCTCCGCGCGATAGGCGGCGATGATCTCGTCCGGCGCGCCGACCGCCGCGAGGCGCCCCTCGTCGAACCGGAGCGCGACGTCGCACCGCGCGGCGAGGTCGAGGTCGTGGGTGACGAGGACGACCTGTCGGGCGCCGGCGCCGGACAGCAGGAGGTCCCCGATCCGCCGGGCGTTGTGGAGGTCGAGGAGTGTCGTCGGCTCGTCCGCGACGAGGATCCGCGGCGCGCCCAGGAGGACCGCGGCGAGCGCCAAGAGCTGCTTCTGGCCGCCCGACAGACTGTAAGCCGGCTGGTTCGCGTGCGCGGCGAGGCCGAACGCCTCGAGGTGCGCCGCGACGCGGCCCGCGACCTCCGCGCGCGGGACCCCGGCGGCGCGGGCCGACAGCGCGAGGTCCTCGGCGGGGGTGGGCATGAGGATCTGAGCCTCGGGCTGGGTGAAGAGGAAACCGACCCGCTCGCGGGCGCGCTTCGGCGCGCGCCCGACGTCCACCCCGTCCACCTCCACGCGCCCCGCGGTGGGGCGCACGAGGCCGTTGAGCGTGCGCGCGAAGGTGGACTTGCCGGAACCATTGCGCCCGATGACCGCGACGCGCGGCTCGGAGAGGGCGACCGTGACGTCCGCGAGGATCGTCGCACCGTCGATCTCGACGCCCAGGCCGTGCGCCTCGATCACGGTGCGACGGCCCGCGCGCGGCGCACGGGCGCGGGGAAGGCGGGCGGGTAGGCGCGGTACAGCCCGAGGGTGAGCGCGGTCGCGACGGCCGCCTTGATCACGTCGCCCGGCAGGAACGCCAGGGAGGTCAGCGCCGTCTCCCCCAGGCCGAGGCCCGTCGAGACGGCCTGAACGGGAATCCCGAATGCATAGACCACCGCGATGCCGCCCACGACGGCGCCGAGCGCCGTGCGCCACCAGGTGATACGGCGGGCGCCGGCGTGCACGATGAGGCCGACGACCATGGCGCCGGGGAGCCACCCGATGAGGTACCCCGACGCCGGGCCCAGGAACACCCCGAGCCCGCCGCGCCCGCCGGACAGCACGGGGAGCCCGATGGCGGCGAGCAGGAACACGACACCGACGGCGGCGCCCGCGCGGCGCGCGCCCAGCACGGTTCCGGCCAGCATGACGCCGAGGGTCTGGGCGGTGATGGGGACGAGCCCCGGTACCGGGATGGGCGCGACGAACCCGAGCGCGACGATGATGCCCGCAAACACCGCGATCCGCGCGATATCGCGCGCCTCCCACTGCCGTTCTTCCGCCACGTCTACTCCTCCTGAACACCGTTCATTGAACGCCGTTCAGTATAGTCATACACATGAGCGAACGCGGACTCGGGCGCGCGGAGATCGTGACCGCAGCCCTCCGGCTCCTCGATGAGTACGGCCTGCCCGACCTGTCGATGCGCCGTCTCGCCGCCGACCTCGGCGTGCGCCCCAGCGCGCTGTACTGGCACGTCGAGAACAAGCAGTCCCTGCTCGCCGCGGTCGCCGACCGCATCGTGTCCGAGGCCGGCTCCGCGGGCGGCCTCGCCGACACCGCGCGCGCCGTGCGCCGGGCGCTGCTCGCCCACCGCGACGGCGCCGAGGTCGTCCTTTCCTCGGCCGCCCTCGCGCTCGGCGAGAACGCGGTGCACGGGCTGCTCCGCGACGCGCTGGCGCGGGAGGCGCATCCGGATCCGGAGCGCGGGGCGACGGTTCTCGCGCAGTTCCTCCTCGGGCACGCCTCGCTCGTGCAGCAGCGCATGCAGGCCGCCGTGATCGGCGCGTACGACCAGGATCCGGGCGCGATCGATCGAGAGGCGCTCGCGGATTTCGACGCCGGGATCCGCGCGCTGCGCGGGGGCGGTCACCGCGGCGCGGACTAGCTCAGCCGCGCAGCTCGGCGGCGTGCCCCAGCCGGAGCCCCGGCACGACGGAGAGCGCCGCGAGCCCGGCGGCGAGCGCGAACATCGCGACGAAGGCGCCCGCGCTCGTCATGCCGCCCAGCGCGACGAACACGAGCCCCATGATGGCCATCGTCGAGGCCGTGCCGACGGCGTCCGCGATCTGCAGGGCGGCCGAGTTGAAGCCCTGGTTCTGCCGGGTGGAGTACGCGAGCGAGAGGACGGTCAGGCGCGGGTAGACCGCCCCCGCGCCGAGCCCCGCGAAACCCCAGGAGAGGATCGGCACCCACGCCGGGACGTCGAGCACGGCGGAGGCCCCGACGATCGCGCAGGCGAGGATCAGAAGCACCGCGCCGCCGACGGCGATCCGCGCGTTCCCGAGGCGGTCGCCCCGCGCGCCGATGAGATTCGCGCTGACGGCCCAGGTCAGGGCGGACACGGTCAGCCCGAGGCCCGCCCACGTTGGGCCGAAGCCGTAATGCTCTCGGAGCAGGTAGGGCACGTAGATCTCGGCGCCGAAGACGCTGCCGGCGACGAGACCCCGCGCCACGATCACGCTCGGGAGCCCGCGCCCGAGGCGGTAGGCGCCCCGCGGCAGGAGCGGACGCATGGCGAGGAGCACGACCGCGAGCGCGACGGCGGCGACGAGCACGCCCGCCGGACCCGAGCCGGCCGACTCCCCCGCGCCCTCCCCCGCGATGCTGAGCACGAGCGCGCCCGCGGCGACGGCGATCGCGAGCCCCACCCGCTGGCCGATCCCGCCGGTCTTCTCTCCCGGCGTTCCGGGGTCGAGACTGCGGAGCGCCGGGGCGAGCATGGCGATCGCGACGACCGCCAGGGCCGCGACGCCGCCGAACACCCACCGCCAGTGGAAGAACTCCGTCACGGCGCCCGCGAGCGCGGGGCCGACGAGCGACGGCACGACCCACGCGGCCGAGAACGCGCCCATGACGCGGCCGTGCAGGTTCGCGGGGAACACGCGCGCGACGACGACGTACAGCGAGACGATCTGCCCGCCCGACCCGAGCCCCATCACGAGGCGACCCGCCACGAGAACCTCCATGGATCCGGCCGCCGCGTCGATCACGAGCCCGGCGACGAAGGCCGCGGTCGCGAGGAGCAGGGGCCACACGGGGCCGCGCCGGTCGGACCACGCGCCGGCGACGACCATGCCCACGACGCTCGTCGCGAACATCCCGGAGAACGCGACGGCGTAGAGCGCGTGGCCGTCCAGGTCGTCGGCCACGGCCGGCATGACCGTCGTGACCGCGAGCGACTGGATCGCCGCGAGGAACACCAGCGCGATCGCGCCGGCCGTCGTCCACACGTACGCGCGGCCCCAGATCGAGGCGCCCTGCCGCGGCGGCTGAATGGGCAGCGGCCCCGAGTAGCTCCCGGGGTCGGCGTGGGTCACGAGGACGCGACCCGGCCGATGCGGCGCACAGCCTCGGTGAGGATCTCGGGGCCCGTGCCGTAGTTGATGCGCACGTGGCCGGCGCCCGGCGCGCCGAACGACGGCCCCGGGTTAAGCGCGACGCGCGCGCCCGCGAGGATCCGCGCCGCCGCGTCGTGTCCGAATCCCGCGCCCGCCAGGTCGACCCACGCGAGGAATCCGGCGTCGCCCGGCGTGTACCGCGCGCCCGGCACGTGCTCCGCCAGGAGATCGACGAGGAGGCGCTGGTTCAGCGCGAGGCGCGCGATGAGCGCGTCGAGCCACGCGTCGCCCTCCTCGAAGGCCGCGATCCCGGCCCTGATGCCGAACAGCCCCGTGCGCCACTCGACCTCCGCGGGGATGGCCCGCACGAGCTCCCGCTTCGCGGGCGAGGCCGAGACCATGTGGGCGCACTTCAGGCCGGCGAGGTTGAAGGCCTTCGAGGCAGAGAGCACGGCGACGCCGACCTCGGCCGCCTCCGGGGAGACCGAGAGGAAGGGGGTGATCTCCGTGCCCGGCATACCGAGGGGCGCGTGGATCTCGTCGCTGATGACCGTCGCGCCGTGCCGCTCGGCGATGCGCGCGAGCTCGGCGAGGTCGGCGGCGGAGTGCGCCGTACCGGTCGGGTTGTGCGGGTTGCACAGCAGCATCGCGACGGCGCCGTCCGCGAACGCGCGCTCGATGCCGCCGAGATCAAGCCGCCACACCCCGCCCTCCTCCAGGAGAGGGACCTCGACGGCCTGGGTGTGTGCCTCGTCGTGCACCATGAAGAACGGCGGATACACCGGGGGCGTCACGACGACCCGGTCGCCCGGCGCCGCGACGGCGCGCACAAGCTCCGCGACGCCCATCATCACGTCGCACGTCGTGCGCACGTCGGCCGGATCCACGTCCCAGCCAAACCGCCGGGCGGCGAAGCCCGCGAAGGCCTCCGGATAGCGCGTGCGCGGGGGCACGTAGCCCGTATCGCCCACCCGCAGGGCCTCCGCGAGGACCCGCTCGATGGGCTCGGCGAGCGCGAAGTCGGTCTCGGCGACGAACAACGGCAGGACGTCGGCGTCGTGCGTCGCCCACTTCGTGCTCGTGCGGGTGCGGAGGACATCGAGGGGCAGGGCGTCGAGCGGCGTGGTCACGGTTTCGACCCTAATACCCCTCCCCGACAACGCACCGCGGGCCCCGGGAGGAATCCCGGGGCCCGCGGCAGGGGCTCAGATCGCGAAGCCGAGCGCGCGCATCTGGTCGCGCCCGTCGTCCGTGATGCGCTCGGGGCCCCACGGCGGCATCCACACCCAGTTGATGCGGAAGCGCTCCACGACGCCGTCGAGCGACTGGGCGGTCTGCTCCTCGAGGACGTCCGTGAGCGGGCACCCGGCGCTCGTCAGCGTCATGTGAATGACGAGCGCGTCGTTCTCCTCGTCCCACGCGAGGTCGTAGATGAGCCCCAGGTCGACCACGTTCACCCCGAGCTCGGGGTCCATGACGTCCTTGAGCGCCTCCGTGACCTCGTCGTATTTCTCCGACGTGAGGGTGGCGGTCATGGGTGCGACCTTACGCCTCGAGCGGGGCGTCCGCCGGCAGGTACGCGGCGTAGCCCTCGCTCTCGAGCCGCTCGGCGAGCTCCGGGCCGCCCTCCTCGACGACCTGGCCCGCGACCATGACGTGCACGAACTCGGGGGTGATGTACCGCAGGATCCGCGTGTAGTGCGTGATGAGCAGCACGCCGAGCCCCGACGTGTCCTTCGCGCGATTGACGCCCTCGGAGACGATCTTCAGCGCGTCGACGTCGAGGCCCGAGTCGGTCTCGTCGAGGATCGCGATCTGCGGCTTCAGGAGCTCGAGCTGAAGGATCTCGTGGCGCTTCTTCTCGCCGCCCGAGAAGCCCTCGTTGACATTGCGCTGCGCGAACTTCGGGTCCATGCGGAGGTTCTTCATGCCCTCCTTGACGTCCTTCGTCCACGTGCGGATCGAGGGCGCTTCGCCGTCGATCGCCGTCTTCGCGGTGCGCAGGAAGTTCGTCACCGTCACGCCGGGGATCTCGACGGGGTACTGCATCGCGAGGAACAGGCCCGCGCGGGCGCGCTCGTCGACGCTCATCTCGAGGACGTCCTCGCCGTCGAGCGTGATGGATCCGCCCGTGACGGTGTACTTCGGGTGACCGGCGATGGTCGACGCGAGCGTGGACTTGCCCGAACCGTTCGGGCCCATGATCGCGTGCGTCTCGCCGCTGCGGATCGTGAGGTTCACGCCGTTAAGGATCGGCGTCGTGCCCTCATCGGTCTCGACCGTGACGTGCAGGTCGCGGATCTCGAGAACAGCCATGTCAGTTTTCCTTCTTCACGTTGATGTCAATGAGCACGTCGTCGCCGTCGATCTCGACGGCGTAGACCGGGACGGGCTCGTAAGCGGGGAGGTTGAGGGGCTTGCCCGTCTTGAGCGAGAACGCGGATCCGTGCGCCCAGCACTCGAGCGTCTCGCCCTCCACGAAACCCTCCGAGAGGGAGATGTCGCCGTGCGTGCAGGTGTCGCCGATCGCGTGGATCTCGTCGTTGCTGTCGAGGACGAGGGCGATCGGAACGCCGTCGACCTCGACGCGCATCGGCTCGTCCTGGACGAGCTCTCCGCGCGCACACACGCGCGTCGCGCTCACGACCGGACCCCTTCGGCGATCTCGCGCTCGATGTCGGCGATGAGCGTCGCCTGCAGCTCGGGCACCTGGATCCGCTGCGGGATCTCGGCGAGGAAGCCGAGGACGATGAGTCGACGGGCCTCCTCCTCGCTGATGCCGCGGGCCTGCAGGTAGAAGAGCTGCTCGTCGTCGAACCGGCCGGTCGCGGAGGCGTGCCCCGCGCCCTTGATGTCGCCCGTCTTGATCTCGAGGTTCGGGATCGAATCCGCGCGCGCGCCGTTCGTGAGCACGAGGTTGCGGTTGGCCTCGTAGGAGTCGGTTCCGGTCGCGTCCGGCCCGATGAGCACGTCGCCGATCCACACGCTGCGCGCCGACTCGCCCTGCAGGGCGCTCTTGTAGAGCACGTCGCCCGTGGTGTCGGCACCCTTGTGGAAGAGGTAGACCTGGCTCTCGAAGTGCTGGCCCGAGTCGCTATAGGACAGGCCGAACATCTCGCCGTTCGCGCCCTGTCCCGACAGCTCGAGCGTCGGGTTCACGCGGACGACGCCGCCGCCGAAGGTGATGACGAAGTGGGTCAGCGACGCGTCGCGGTCCACGCGCGCCTGGTGCGCCGCCGCGTGGTTCGCGTCGTCCGCCCACTTCTGCACCGAGATGACCGTGAGCTGGGATCCGTCGCGCGCGAGGATCTCGACGTTCTGGGCGTAGTCGGCGGATCCGGTGTGCTGCAGCACGACCGTGCCCTTCGACATCGCCTCGGCCTCGATGACGATGTAGCCGTCAGCCCGGCGCCCGGCGCCGAGCCCGGCGATGTCGAGCACGATGGGCTCGGCGATCTCCGCCTCGCGCGGGAGGCGAATGTGCAACGCCTCGCGCGCGCCCTGGCCGGCGACCGCGGCCGTGATGTCCTCCGGCTCGAAGAACTCCCCGCGCGGGGCCTCGCCCGCCGCGAGCGTCGCCTGCCCGTACTCCCCGCCCGAGGCGAAGGAGTAGGAGACGCCACCTTCGTCACCGGCCGGCTCGAACAGCGACGAGATCCGCGAGATCGGCGTGTGCTTCCAGTTCACCTCGCGCCCCGTCGGCACGCCGAAATCGGCGGGCGACGCCGAGCGCGGCCGCTCGGAGCGGGTCTGGATGGGGGCGGCGGATCCCTCCTGCGAGCCGATGAGGGCTCGCACGGGGTCCACGTGGGCGTGCGCGTCCTGCGCCTCGACGGGCGCCTGGGTGTGGGTCGTCATTCCTAGCCGACCGATCCTTCCATGCCCATTTCGATGAGCTTGTTGAGTTCCAGGGCGTATTCCATCGGCAGCTCGCGCGCGATCGGCTCGATGAAGCCGCGCACGATCATCGACATCGCCTCGGTCTCCTCGAGGCCGCGGCTCATCAGGTAGAAGAGCTGCTCCTCGCTGACCTTCGACACCGTGGCCTCGTGACCGAGGACGACGTCGTCGACGCGGATATCGATCGCCGGGTAGGTGTCCGAGCGCGACTGCGTGTCCACGAGCAGCGCGTCGCAGACGACCGAGTTGGCCGAGTGGTGGGCCTTCTCGTCGACGCGCACCTCGCCGCGGTAGCCGGCGCGACCGCCGCCGCGGGCGATCGACTTCGAGACGATCGACGACTGCGTGTACGGCGCCATGTGGATCATCTTCGCGCCCGCGTCCTGGTGCTGGCCCGGGCCCGCGAACGCGACCGAGAGCGTCTCGCCCTTGGCGTGCTCGCCCATAAGGAAGATCGACGGGTACTTCATCGTGACCTTGGATCCGATGTTGCCGTCGACCCACTCCATCGTCGCGCCCTCTTCGGCGATCGCGCGCTTCGTGACGAGGTTGTAGACGTTGTTCGACCAGTTCTGGATCGTCGTGTAGCGCACGCGGGCGTTCTTCTTCACGATGATCTCGACGACGGCCGAGTGCAGCGAGTCGCTCTTGTAGATCGGGGCCGTGCAGCCCTCGATGTAGTGGACGTAGCTGCCCTCGTCGGCGATGATGAGCGTCCGCTCGAACTGGCCCATGTTCTCGGTGTTGATCCGGAAGTAGGCCTGCAGCGGGATCTCGACGTGGACGCCCTTCGGGACGTAGACGAAGGATCCGCCGGACCACACGGCGGTGTTGAGCGCGGCGAACTTGTTGTCGCCCGCGGGGATCACCGTGCCGAAGTACTCCTCGAAGAACTCGGGGTGCTCGCGCAGGGCCGTGTCGGTGTCCATGAAGATGACACCCTGGCTCTCGAGGTCCTCGCGAATCTGGTGGTAGACCACCTCGGACTCGTACTGGGCCGCGACGCCCGCGACCAGGCGCTGGCGCTCGGCCTCGGGGATGCCGAGCCGCTCGTAGGTGTTCTTAATGTCCTCGGGCAGGTCATCCCAGGTCTGGGCCTGCTTCTCCGTCGTCCGGACGAAGTACTTGATGTTGTCGAAGTCAATGTCGCTGAGGTCGGCACCCCACGTCGGCATCGGCTTCTTCCCGAAGAGCTTCAGCGCCTTCAGGCGCGTCTTCAGCATCCATTCGGGCTCGTTCTTGAGGCGGGAGATGTCGCGGACGACGGCCTCGCTGAGTCCGCGCTGGGCGCTCGCGCCGGCGACGTCGGAGTCGTGCCAGCCGAACTCGTACACCCCCAGCCCTTCGAGTTCGGGGCGGTCGATCAGCACTTCAGACATGACGGCTCACACTCTCCTCAGGGGTCTCGACCAGTGTCATCTGTCCCACCGCCTCGGAGCACCTGGCGGCGTGGGTGGACCCTGCATGGCGGCGCAGGTTTCGCGCCTAGACTGTTTTCGGATGCGACTCGAGCCCATGGGGCCCGCATCCTTCACCACAGATTCTACAGGTTTCGCCCGGACCGTCGTCGGCTCTGACGATGTGCGCCCGCGGCCGAGGAGGCGCCCCGCCATGACCGCCGTCACGTCCGCTCCCACCCGCTTTTCGACGGCGTTGTACGTCTTCGCGTGGCTGTCGTTCCTCGCCGAGGTCATCATCATCGCGACCGGGGGGACCGTGCGCCTGACCGGATCCGGGCTCGGCTGCACCGAGTGGCCGCTGTGCACCCCCGATTCGCTCGTGCCGACGGAGGCGATGGGCGTCCACGGCGTCATCGAGTTCAGCAACCGGCTCATGTCGACGGTCGTGGGCGTACTCGCCCTGGTCGTGCTCGTGCTGGTGTGGCGCCGGCGGGCCGAGCGGCGCGACCTGTTCGTGCTGGCCTGGATCGTCCTCGGCGGCGTGCTCGCCCAGGCCGTCGCGGGCGGCGTGACCGTCTGGACGGGCCTGAACGCCTTTCTCGTCGCGTTCCACTACACGGCGTCCCTCGTCCTCGTGTGCGTGGCCGCCGCGTTCCTCGTACGCCTGTACGAGCCCGCGGGCCCCCGCGAGCGCGCGGTGCCGCGGGGCTACGCCGCCCTCGTGCACGCGACATCCCTCGTGCTCGCCGTCACGATCGCCTTCGGCGTGCTCACGACGAGCAACGGCCCGCACTCGGGGGACGCCGACGTCGTGCGCAACGGCTTCGACGCGACGATCCTCGCCCACGTGCACGCCTGGCCCGGATACATCCTGCTCGCGCTGACCCTCGCGATCGCCGGGATCGCCTGGGCGCGCCGGCTCCCGACGCGGCGCTGGTCGCTCGCGTTCCTCGGCGCGCTCGCCGTGCAGATCTTCGTCGGCGTCTGGCAGGCCAACACGGCTCTCCCACCGCTGCTGGTGGGGATCCACATGGTCCTCGCGGCCCTCACGTCCGCCGCGTACGTCGTCGTCGTCCTGCGACTGAAGCGCCCCGCCCGGGCGTAACCTCAGGCCTCCCCCGCCCCCGACCGCTCGCGCCGCCGGCGCGCGCCGAGGTCGACGAGGGACACCGCGAGCGCGGCCGCGACGAACAGGGCGGCCGCGAGGAGCCCCGTCCCATACGCGTCGTGGAACACCGCGCTCCCGCTGCGGGTGCCGTCCTCGCGGTAAATCGTCGAGTAGAACATCGACAGCGCGATCGCCGCCCCGATGGCGTTGCCCACGCGCTGGCCCAGCTGACCGACGGATCCGGCCAGGCCGCCCTCCGAGGGCGGGATCTCCGCGAGCGTCAGCGTCTGGTTCGGCGAGATGACGAACCCGCCGCCGACGCCGCCGAGCGCGAGCGCCACGACCATGAGCCAGGGCGTCACCTCGTCGGAGGCGAGCCGGGCGATGGCGACGAGGGCGACGATCGCGACGAGGACGACCGCGAGGCCGAACACGACCAGGGCGCGGCCGTACCGCGCGACGATGCGCCCGCCGTACCACGAGGTGACGGCGCTCATCAGGGCGAAGCCGATCGTGACCATGCCCGCGAACACCGCCTCGAGGCCCAGCCCGGCCTGAAGGTAGAGCGCCGTGAGCAGGAAAACCGACGGCAGGGCGGCGAAGTAGAGGGTCTGGAGCGCCGTGCCGTTGCGCCAGGACATGATCCGGAACAGCCGCAGCGGCACGAGCGGCGAGCGACCGCGTGCGGCGTATCGGCGCTCCCACGCGACGAACGCCGCAGCGAACAGCGTGCACGGCACGAGCAGCCACCAGCGCTCGGGGGCGTCGCTCGGGGATCCGGTCGTGAAGAGGAAGGGCAGCATCAGCGTCGCTACGACCAGCGCGAACAGGGCGAGCCCGACCGGGTCGAGGGTGAGGGCTGCGGTGCTGGGGCGCCGCACCTCGGGCAGCGCGCGCGCCGCGAGGATGAGCACGGCGAGGCACAGCGGCACGTTCATCCAGAAGATCCAGCGCCAGCCGTCCTCGGGACCGCCGAGCGCGATGAGGAGGCCGCCGAGGGTCGGGCCGAACGCCGTCGAGAGTCCGATGACCGCGCCGAACAGCCCGAACGCGGCACCGCGCTCCTTGCCCTGGAACACCTGCTGAATCGTGCCCATCACCTGGGGCATCTGGATTCCCGCGGCGATGCCCTGCAGGAAGCGCCCGATGACGAGGACCCAGATGTTCGGCGCGAGCGCGCACACGATGCTCGTCACCATGAAGGACGACAGGCCCACGATCATGAGCGTGCGGCGCGAACGCTGGTCGCCGATGCGCCCGAAGGGCACGAGCGTCAGGCCGAAGGCGAGGATGTAGCCCGACACGACGAGCTGCAGCTCCGTGGATCCGCCGCCGAGCGCGCTCTCGATCGAGGCGAGACCGACGTTGACCTTCGAGATGTCGAGGATCGTGAGCGCGGCGACCGAGACGCACACCCAGAAGGCGCGCCAGCGCCCGGCGTGGTCGAGGTCGATCGCGCGGGTCTGAGGGGGTTCGCCGGCGCTCGTCATGATGTGACCAGGCTAGCCGGCCGGGTCAGAACGGCAGGAGCGGATCCACGGCCACGGCGAGGAACACAAGCGTGAGGTACGTGATGGACGCGTGGAAGACGCGCATGGGGCGCGCCTCGGATCCCTGCTCCACGCCCGCCGCCGCGCGCACCGACATCGTGTACATCCGGTGGGACTCGTAGAGGAACCACGCGCCGAACACGAGCGCGCACGCGGTGTACACGAGCCCCATGCCGGCCACGGGGATCAGCAGGAGCGAGCAGGCGACCGTCGCCCACGCATACAGCACGACCTGCAGGCCGACCTGCGCGCCGGACCGCGTCGCGCCGAGCATCGGCACGTCGGTCTCGTCGTAATCGGCGGCGTACTTGATCGACAGTGGCCAGTAGTGCGGCGGCGTCCAGAGGAACACGAGCGCGAAGAGCACAAAGGCCGCCCAGTCGAGCGAGTTCGTCACGGCGGCCCAGCCGATGAGCACGGGGAAGCACCCGGCGATCCCGCCCCACACGATGTTCTGCTCGGTGTGGCGCTTGAGCAGGATCGTGTAGATGACGGCGTAGAAGAAAATCGCGACGACGGAGAGGACGGTCGTCAGCAGGTTCGTGAAGGCGAGGAACCACACGGCCTGGATCACGGCGAGCGACCAGGCGAACACGAGGGCCTGGCGCGGCGTCACATCGCCCGTCACGATGGGGCGATTCCGCGTGCGCCGCATCTTCGCGTCGATGTCGCGGTCGATGTACATGTTGAAGGCCGCCGCGGATCCCGCGCTCATCGCGCCGCCGAGGACGGTCGCCGCGACGAGCCACAGGTTGGGCACGCCCCCGGCCGCGAGGAACATCACGGGAACCGTTGAGACGAGCAGGAGCTCCATCACGCGCGGCTTCGTCAGCGCGACGTACGCCGCAATCGTCCGGCGGATGTCGCGGGTCCGCCCAGTCTGCTCGGCGCCCGCGGGCACGGCATCGGGGCGAGACGTCGTCGACACGGCTGTGGCCTCCCGGTTGTTCACTCTGCGCGTAACCACCCCAGTCTAGGCCAGGCCCCACGGCCGAGACGACCAGCGTCCTCACAACCTCACGTGACCGCCCACCGCGGGATGAGCAGCCCGAAACGGCCCCGACTCGCGCGGGGAACCGCCCCGTCGTCATCGGTCGACACCCTGGAGCGGGTACCCCGGCGAGTCACTATGCTGGGGCCGGAAAGCGCGTCGACGCTCGCGGGCCCTCGCCCGAGACTCCGGCGGAAGGTCACACGGACCGCGGCGCATTCACCCCCTCAAGAAAGGCACCCGGTGACGGAACTGCGTTGGGACGAGATTGATCGACGTGCTGTCGACACGGCGCGAGTGCTGGCGGCTGACGCCGTCGAGAAGGTGGGCAACGGGCACCCGGGAACCGCCATGAGCCTGGCGCCGGCGGCGTATCTGCTCTACCAGCGCGTCATGAACCACGACCCCGCCGACACCCACTGGCCGGGACGCGACCGCTTCATCCTGTCGGCGGGGCACTCCTCGCTGACCCAGTACGTGCAGCTGTACCTCGGCGGCTTCGGGCTTGAGCTCGACGACCTGAAGGCGCTGCGCACGTGGGGCTCCAAGACCCCCGGGCACCCCGAGTTCGGCGAGACCGACGGCGTCGAGATCACCACGGGCCCGCTCGGGCAGGGCCTCGCCTCCTCCGTCGGCTTCGCCTACGCCCAGCGCTACGAGCGTGGGCTGTTCGACCCCGAGGCCCCCGCGGGCGAGAGCCCCTTTGACCACTTCGTGTACGTCATCGCCTCGGACGGCGACGTGCAGGAGGGCGTGACGAGCGAGGCCTCGTCGCTCGCCGGCCACCAGGAGCTCGGCAACCTTGTCGTCCTCTACGACGCCAACCAGATCTCGATCGAGGACGACACCGACGTGGCGTTCACCGAGGACGTCGCCGCCCGCTATGAGGCGTACGGCTGGCACGTCCAGGAGGTCGACTGGAAGAAGACCGGCGAGTATGTCGAGGACGCCGCCGCCCTGTTCGCCGCGATCGAGGCCGCGAAGGCCGAGACCGGCAAGCCCTCGCTCATCGTGCTCAAGACGATCATCGGCTGGCCGGCCCCCGGCAAGCAGAACACGGGCGGGATCCACGGATCCGCCCTCGGCGGCGACGAGCTTGCGGCGACGAAGTCCGTCATGGGCTTCGACCCCGAGAAGTCCTTCGACGTCGCGGACGACGTGATCGCGCACACCCGCTCGCTGGCCGAGCGGGGCGCCGCGGCGCACGCCGCGTGGCAGGAGAAGTTCGACGCCTGGGCCGCGGCCAACCCCGAGCGCAAGGCGCTGTGGGACCGGCTCGAGGCCGGCGAGCTCCCGGAGAACATCGCCGACGCGCTGCCGCGGTTCGAGGCGGGCAAGGGCATCGCGACCCGCGCCGCCTCCGGCAAGGTCCTGAACGCCCTCGCCGCCGAGCTGCCCGAGCTGTGGGGCGGATCCGCCGACCTCGCGGGCAGCAACAACACGACGATCGACGGCGCCGCGTCCTTCATCCCGGCCGCGCGCTCGACCGCGAAGTTCGCCGGAAACCCCTACGGCCGCGTGCTGCACTTCGGCATCCGCGAGCACGCCATGGCGGCGATCCTGAACGGCATCACGCTGCACGGCAAGACGCGCTCCTACGGCGGCACCTTCCTGCAGTTCGCCGACTACATGCGTCCGGCCGTGCGCCTCGCCGCGCTCATGAACATCCCGACCATCTTCGTCTGGACGCACGACTCGGTCGCGCTGGGCGAGGACGGCCCGACGCACCAGCCGATTGAGCACCTCGCGGCGCTCCGCGCGATCCCGAACCTGGCCGTCGTGCGCCCCGCCGACGCGAACGAGACCGCGGCCGTGTGGCTCGAGATCCTCGCCCGCCGCAGCGGGCCGGCCGGACTCGCGCTCACCCGTCAGGGCGTTCCGACGTTCGAGCGCGGCGAGGGCGAGGCGACCGGGGACGGCTTCGCGTCGGCGTCGCTCGCGGCGCGCGGCGCGTACGTGCTGCAGGAGGCCCCGGGCGGCACGCCCGACGTCATCCTCATCGCCACGGGATCCGAGGTCCAGCTCGCCGTCGAGGCGCGCGAGAAGCTCGCGGCCGAGGGCGTCTCCGCCCGCGTGGTCTCCGCCCCGTCGCTCGAGTGGTTCGCCGAGCAGAGCGAGGAGTACCGCGAGAGCGTCCTGCCGGCCGCCGTGCGGGCGCGCGTCTCCGTCGAGGCGGGCATCGCGATGCCGTGGCGCGCCATCGTGGGCGACACGGGCCGCTCGGTGTCGATCGATCACTTCGGCGCGTCCGCCGACTACCAGACCCTGTTCGAGAAGTTCGGTGTCACCACCGACGCGGTCGTCGAGGCCGCACGCGAGACCCTCAAGGAGAACGCATGACCTCCCCCACCGCCCAGCTCGCCGCCGCCGGCGTCAGCATCTGGCTCGACGACCTCTCCCGCGAGCGCATCTCGTCCGGGAACCTCGCCGAGCTCATCGAGTCGCGCACCGTCACGGGCGTCACGACGAACCCGACGATCTTCGCGGGCGCGCTGTCCAACGGCGCCTCCTACGAGAGCAAGGTCGCGGCCCTCGCGTCCGCCGACGCGTCGATCGACGAGGCGATCTTCTCGATCACGACGGAGGACGTGCGCGACGCCTGCGACATCTTCCGCCCGGTCTACGACGCCACGGGCTCGCTCGACGGCCGCGTGTCGATCGAGGTCTCCCCCGACCTCGCGCACGACACCGAGGCGACGATCGCCCAGGCGAAGGACCTGTTCGCGCGCGTCGACCGCGAGAACGTGCTCATCAAGATCCCGGCTACCAAGGCCGGCCTGCCCGCGATCACCGAAGTGATCGGCGCCGGCATCAGCGTCAACGTCACGCTGATCTTCAGCCTCGAGCGCTACGCCGAGGTCATCGACGCATACCTGGCGGGCCTCGAGAAGGCGCGCGAGGCGGGCATCGACCTCGCCGGGATCCACTCGGTCGCCTCGTTCTTCGTGTCGCGCGTCGACACGGAGGTCGACAAGCGCCTCGCGGCCATCGGCACGGACGAGGCCCTCGCCCTCAAGTCGAAGGCGGGCGTCGCGAACGCGCGGCTCGCGTTCGAGCTCTACGAGGAGAAGTTCGCGGGCGAGCGCGCCCGTGGCCTCGTGGCGGCGGGCGCGAACGCGCAGCGTCCGCTCTGGGCATCGACGGGCGTGAAGGACCCCGCGCTGCCCGACACGCTGTACGTGACGGAGCTCGTCGCGCCCGGCACCGTCAACACCATGCCGGAGAAGACGCTCGAGGCAACGTTCGACCACGCCGAGGTCACGGGCGACACCGTTACCACGCAGTACGCGGACGCGCACGGCGTCTTCGAGGCGCTGGCCGCCGTCGGCGTGGACTTCGCGGACGTCACGCAGGTGCTCGAGGACGAGGGCGTCGAGAAGTTCATCGCGTCCTGGCACGAGCTCCAGGCCACGGTCGAGCAGGCGCTCAAGGCCGCGAAGTGACCTTCTCCGTCCATGTCTCGGGCGCCGTCGCCGGCGCCGTCGACCAGTGGCTCCCGACGCTCACGAGCGAGCTCGTGGCGTCGGGGATCACGGCGGGCGACCCCACCCTGTGGGGCCCCGCCGCCAAGGCCGAGGCGACCGTGCGCCTCGGCTGGGTCGACGCCGTCACGACGTCGCGTCCGCTCGTGCCGCAGATCCTCGCGCTGCGCGAGGATCTCGCGGCCGACGGCGTGACGCGCGTCGTGCTGGCCGGCATGGGCGGATCCTCACTCGCCCCCGAGGTGATTGCCCAGACGTCGGGCATCGACCTCACGGTCCTCGACTCGACCGCGCCGAGCCAGGTGCTCGACGCGGTCGACGACGACCTCACCCGCACCGTGCTGGTGGTGTCCTCCAAGTCCGGCTCGACGGTCGAGACCGACGCGCAGCGGCGGGCCTTCGCCGCCGCCTTCCGCGACCTCGGCATCGACCCCGCCACCCGGATCGTCGTCGTGACCGACCCCGGCTCCCCGCTGGAGGAGACGGCGGCTGCGGAGGGCTACCGGGTTTTCCACGCCGACCCGAACGTCGGCGGCCGCTACTCCGCGCTCACGGCGTTCGGGCTCGTCCCCGCGGGCCTCGCGGGCGCCGACATCGGCGAGCTCCTCGACGAGGCCGAGGCGAGCATGCTGCAGGTCGCCATCGACAGCCCGGACAACCCGGCGCTCGTCCTCGCCGCGGCGATCGCGGGCACGTCCCCGCGTCGCGACAAGCTCGCGCTCGTCGAGGCCGGCACGCACATCGTGGGACTGCCCGCCTGGATCGAGCAGCTGATCGCCGAGTCCACCGGCAAGGAGGGCACCGGGATCCTGCCCGTGCCGCTCCTCGACGTCTCTCCCGAAGTCGAGAACCCGCCCGCCGACCTCGTCGTGTGCCGCCTCGTCGACGACGCCCACGAGTCGGCGGGCCGCCACCACGGCGAGATCCTCGTCAGCGGCACGCTGGGCGCGCAGTTCCTCGTCTGGGAGCACGCGACCGCCATCGCGGGCCGGATCCTCGGCATCAACCCGTTCGACCAGCCCGACGTCGAGTCGGCCAAGGCCGCCACGCGCGCGCTGCTGGACGATCGCCCCGAGCTCGCGGCCCCCGCCTTCACGGAGGGCGGCATCGAGGTGCGCGTCTCGGATCCGCTGCTCGCGGAGTCCGGCACGATCGCCGGCGTCCTCGACGCGCTCTGGGCGCGCCTCGGGGAGGACGGCTACGTCGCCATCCAGGCCTACCTCGACCGCACGGACGTGCCGCACCTGGCCGGACTGCGCGAGATGGTGGCCGCCGACTCGGGCCGCCCCACAACGTTCGGGTGGGGCCCGCGCTTTCTGCACTCGACGGGGCAGCTCCACAAGGGCGGGCCCCGGACGGGAGTGTTCCTCCAGCTGACGGAGCGCTCCGAGAAGGACCTCGAGATCCCCGGGCGTCCCTTCACGTTTGGGCAGCTCATCGAGGCGCAGGCCGCCGGAGACGCGGGCGTCCTCGCCGGCCTCGGCCGCCCCGTCGTCACGCTGACCCTGACCGACCCCCAGGCCGAAGTGCTCCCGCTCTTCGAAGCCGCTTCCTAACCTCGCCTCTCAAGGGAAATATGTCTGCTCCCATCCAGCGCGGCGTGAACCCGCTGCGTGACAGCGACGATCGCCGCCTCAGCCGCATCGCCGGCCCGAGCGCCCTCGTCATCTTCGGCGTGACGGGCGACCTGTCGCGCAAGAAGCTCATGCCCGCCGTCTACGACCTCGCCAACCGCGGGCTCCTCCCCCCGGGCTTCGCGCTCGTGGGGTTCGCCCGCCGCGACTGGGACGACCAGGACTTCGCGCAGGTCGTGCACGACGCCGTCAAGCAGCACTCGCGCACCGAGTTCCGCGAGGAGACCTGGCAGCAGCTCGTGCAGGGAATCCGCTTCGTACAGGGCGAGTTCAACGATGCCGCGGCGTTCGCGCGCCTGCGCGAGACGATCGACACGCTCGACCGCGAGCGCGGCACGATGGGGAACCACGCGTTCTACCTCTCGATCCCGCCGAAGTCGTTCCCCGACGTCGCCCAGCAGCTACTGAACTCCGGACTCGTCGACGAGTCCGCGGAGAGCGGGGACCGCTGGCGACGCGTCGTCATCGAGAAGCCCTTCGGCCACGACCTCGAGTCGGCGCGCGAGCTGAACGACGCCCTCGAGGCCGCCTTCCCGAGCGATTCGATCTTCCGCATCGACCACTACCTCGGCAAGGAGACGGTGCAGAACATCCTCGCGATGCGCTTCGCGAACGAGCTGTACGAGCCGCTGTGGAATCGCAACCACATCGACCACGTGCAGATCACGATGGCCGAGGACATCGGCGTCGGCGGGCGCGCGGGGTACTACGACGGCGTGGGCGCGGCCCGCGACGTCATCCAGAACCACCTCCTTCAGCTCCTCGCCCTCACGGCGATGGAGGAGCCCATCAGCCTCTCGGCCGAGCACCTGCGCGCCGAGAAGGAGAAGGTGCTCGCCGCCGTGCGCCTGCCAGAGGACCTCTCGACCGCCACGGCGCGCGGGCAGTACGCCGGCGGCTGGCAGGGCGGCGAGGAGGTCACGGGGTTCCTCGACGAGGACGGGATGAACCCGCGCTCGACGACCGAGACCTACGCCGCCATCAAGGTGGGCATCGAGACGCGCCGCTGGGCCGGCGTCCCGTTCTACCTCCGCACGGGCAAGCGCCTCGGCCGCCGCGTCACCGAGATCGCCGTCGTGTTCAAGCGCGCGCCCGAGCACCTCTTCTCGCGCGGCCGCGACCGCTCCGAGCTCGGTCAGAACGCGCTCGTCATCCGCGTGCAGCCCGACGAGGGCGTGACGCTGCGCTTCGGCTCCAAGGTCCCGGGCAACGGCACGCACGTGCGCGACGTGACGATGGACTTCGGCTACGGGCACGCGTTCACCGAGGCGAGCCCCGAGGCATACGAGCGCCTCATCCTCGACGTCCTCCTGGGCGACCCCCCGCTCTTCCCGCGCCACGAGGAGGTCGAGCTGTCCTGGCGGATCCTCGACCCGATCGAGAAATATTGGGCCTCGCTAAACGAGCCCCTCGAACAGTACGAGCCGGGCTCCTGGGGTCCCCAGTCGGCCGATGCCCTGCTGCAGCAGGATGGACGCGTCTGGAGGCGCCCGTGATCATCGATCTCAACGAGACCACCGTCAGCACGGTGGCCCGCAAGCTCGTCAGCGTGCGCGAGGAGGGCGGCGCGGTCGCCCTCGGCCGCGTGCTGACCCTCATCATCAAGAGCGACTACCGCCCTGTCGAGGAGGCGATCGAGGCCGCGAACGACGCCTCGCGCGAGCACCCCATGCGCGTCATCGTCCTCGTGACGCATCCCGAGGACGCCTCGCGCCTCGACGCGCAGATCCGCGTGGGCGGCGACGCCGGTGCGAGCGAGGTCGTCATCCTCCGCGCCCACGGCGACGCGGGCAGCAACCCCGAGTCGCTCGTGACGGGCCTCCTGCTCCCCGACGCTCCCGTCGTCGTGTGGTGGCCCGATTCTCCGCCGGCCGCGCCCGCGCTCGATCCGCTCGGTCGCATCGCCCACCGCCGCATCACCGACTCGTCGACCTCGCCGGAGGCGGCGGATCGCCTGCAGCGCCTCGACGAGACGTATCGCCCGGGCGACACGGACCTCGCGTGGACCCGCCTGACCAGGTGGCGCGAGCAGCTGGCCTCCGTGCTCGACCAGCCCCCGTACGAGGACGTCACGGCCGTCGAGGTGCGCGGCGCGAGCACGTCGCCGTCGACCGCGCTCCTGGCCGCCTGGCTCGGCCTCGCGCTCGAGGTGCCGGTCGCGTGGCAGTACGAGCGCCCGAGCACGTGGGATCACGGGATCCACTCGGTGCGCCTGGCGCGCCCGAGCGGCGACATCCTCCTCGAGCGGCACTCGCCGACGCACGCCACGCTGACGCAGCCGGGCCAGCCCGATCACGACCTCCTCCTGCCGCGCCGCTCGCTGCGCGAGTGCCTCGCCGAGGAGCTGCGCCGCCTCGACCCCGACCGGCTCTACGGCCGCGTCATCACCGACGGATGGGACGCGCTCCGCGCGCCCGCCGAGACGCACGGCACCGCGGCGGTCCCGACGATCCCGAGTGACCACGCGGAGTCAGCAGAGTGAGCGCCGAGGTGGAGTTCGTCGAGCTGCCGACCAAGGCCGACGTCGCGCAGCGTGCGGCCGAGCGCCTCGTCGCGGAGCTCATCCCGCTGACCGCCAGCGAGAACGTGGCGCACGTCGCGCTGACGGGCGGATCCCTCGGGATCGCCACGCTCGAGGCCATCGCGGACCTTCCCGAGCGAGCCGACGTCGCCTGGTCGCGCGTGCACCTGTGGTGGAGCGACGAGCGGTTCGTGCCCCGCTTCGACGCCGAGCGCAATTCGCGCCAGGCCCGCGTGGCGTTGCTCGACGCACTCGATCTGCCCGACGTGAACGTGCACGAGCCGTGGGCGACCGAGGACGGCACGCTCGACGACGCCGCCCGCGCCTACGCGGACGAGCTCGCGGCGCACGCCGCCGAGGGGGCCCAGGCGCCCGCGTTCGACGTGTGCCTGCTCGGCATGGGGCCCGACGCGCACGTCGCGTCGCTCTTCCCCGGCCGCGACGAGGTCCACGTCACGGGAGCGACCGTGCTCCCCGTCCGGAACTCCCCCAAGCCGCCGCCGGAGCGCGTGACGTTCACGCTGCCGGTCATCAACGCGTCCGCTCGCGTCTGGCTGGTCGTCTCGGGCGCGGACAAGGCCGAGGCGGTCGCGCAGGTCCGTTCGGGCGCCGACGCCTCCGACGCCCCCGCCGCGGCCGTGCGCGGCACCGCGGAGACGGTGATGTTCGTCGCGCGCGACGCGCTGTAGGCCACGAGACGCGACGACGCGGCCCCGCGGATCCGATGAGGATACCGCGGGGCCGCGTCGTCGTGTGTGTGCCGGGTCTACGCCCCGCGCTTGTCGCGGAGCTTCTGGAGGGCCTCCTCGAGCAGGCCGTCGGCCTCCTCGTCGGTGCGGCGCTCCTTCACGTAGGCGAGGTGCGTCTTGTACGGCTCGTTCTTCTCGGGCGCGGGCGGGTTGTCCTTGTCGCGCCCGGCCGGGAGGCCGCTCTTGGGGTGGTCGACGATCGCGGGGATCTCCTCGTCGGGGATGTCCGCCGAGTAGTACTTCACGACCTCGTTGCCCAGGCCGTCCCAGTAGGTGATCGCCACCCGCTCGGCCTGGTGGCCGTGGTCCTGCTCCCCCATCGGGCCGGACCCGACGCGGGTCCCGCGGATCGCGCTCGCGCCGCCGGCCATCAGAGGACCTGGAACTTCGTGATCAGGCCGAGGCCGACGATCGAGAGGAACCACACGAGCGCGAGGACGATCGTCAGGTAGTTGAGCATGCGCTCGGCGGATCCGGACGAGCTGACCGCCTGCGTCATGCCGCCCCCGAACATGTCGGAGAGGCCGCCGCCGCGGCCCTTGTGCATGAGGATGAACAGCGTCAGCAGGAGGCTCGTGATGCCGAGCAGGACCTGCAGAACGATCTCGAGAATCTGCACGGTGTGGCCTTTCCTTCGTGCCCGCCAGTCGGCGCACACAAGCAAACAGTATACGGGGCGGGAAGGGCCCGGCGGGGCGCGCCTCGGCGGCGCGCCCCGCCGGATCCTCACACGCCGACGTGCTTCTGGTAGCGAATGATCGCGCTGAACTCGTCGACCTTGAGGCTGCCCCCGCCGACGAGCGCGCCGTCGATGTCGGGCTCGCGCATGAAGGCGGCGATGTTGCCCGACTTCACGGATCCGCCGTAGAGCACGCGCGTGCGCTCCGCCGCATCCGCGCCGAGCTTCTCCCGAATCACGTCGCGCAGCTTCTGGCAGACCTCCTGCGCCTGCTCGGGCGTCGCGGCCTGGCCGGACCCGATCGCCCAGACCGGCTCGTATGCGACGACGATCTCGGACGTCGCCGACGCCGACTCCAGCGCCTTCTCGAGCTGCGCGACCGGCACGGCGCTCGCGCCGAACTTCTCGAGGTCCTCGCTCGTCTCCCCCACGCAGATGACCGGGACGAGCGCGTGCTTCAGGGCCTGCGCCACCTTCGCGGCGACGACCGCGTCGTCCTCCGCGTGGTACTCGCGCCGCTCCGAGTGCCCGATGATGACGGATCCGCAGTTCAGCTTCGCGAGGAACTCGCCCGAGATCTCGCCCGTGTACGCGCCGGAGTCGTGCGTCGACAGGTCCTGGGCGCCGAGCCCGAAGGGGATCTTGTCGGCGTCGAGGAGCGTCTGCACGCTGCGCAGGTCGGTGAACGGCGGGAACACCGTGACGTCGACCGAGTCGGCCTCGTGCCCGGCGTCCTTGAGGCTCCAGTGGAGCTTCTGCACGAGCGCGACCGCCTGCAGGTGGTCGAGGTTCATCTTCCAGTTGCCCGCAATCAGCGGGGTACGGCTCACGCCCATCCGAGGACCTCCAGTCCGGGAAGCTTCTTGCCCTCGAGGAACTCGAGGCTGGCGCCGCCGCCGGTCGACACGTGGCCGAACTGGTCGTCGGCGAATCCGAGGGTGCGCGCGGCCGCGGCCGAGTCGCCGCCCCCGACGACCGTGAGGCCGCTCGCGCGGGTGAGGGCGTCGGCCACGGCGCGCGTGCCCTCCGCGAAGGCCGGGAACTCGAACACGCCCATCGGACCGTTCCAGAACACGGTCGTCGACGACGCGATCGCGTCGGCGAACAGGCGCGCCGTCTCGGGCCCGATGTCGAGGCCGAGCGCGTCGGCGCCGAACTCCGTGCCCTCGAGCGCGTCGCTCGGGGCGACTGCGTGCCCGGCATCGGCCGAGAACGATGCGGCCATCTCGGAGTCGACGGGGAGGATGAGCTCGACGCCCTTCTCCTTCGCCGCCTGGATGTAGCCGCGGGCCGTCTCGATCTGATCGGTCTCCACGAGGCTCTTCCCGATCGCGTGCCCCTGGGCCGCGAGGAAGGTGTAGGCCATGCCGCCGCCGATGAGCAGCTTGTTCACGCGCGGCAGGAGGCTGTCGATGACGCCGAGCTTATCGCTCACCTTCGACCCGCCGAGAACCACCGTGTAGGGACGCTCGGGGGCCTCCAGCAGGCGCTCGAGCACGGACACCTCGTGCGCGACGAGCGTTCCGGCGGCGCTCGGGAGGATCTGTGCGAGGTCGTAGACGCTCGCCTGCTTGCGGTGGACGACGCCGAAGCCGTCCGACACCATCACGTCGGCGAAGGCCGCGAGCTGCTCCGCGAAGGCGCGGCGCTCGGCGTCGTCCTTCGCCGTCTCTCCCGCGTTAAAACGCAGGTTCTCGAGGACCGCGATCTGACCGTCCTCGAGCGCGTCGACGGCCTCCTGGGCGGCGGATCCCACGGTGTCGCTCGCGAACGCGACGGGGCGCCCGAGGAGCTCGCCGAGGCGCTCGGCGACCGGCGCGAGGGAGAACTGGGGGTCGGGCGCGCCCTTCGGGCGGCCGAGGTGGGAGGACGTCACGACGCGTGCGCCCGCGTCGAGCAGGGCCTTCAGCGTCGGGAGGGCCGCGCGCACGCGCCCGTCGTCCGTGATCCGCCCGTCGGAGAGCGGAACGTTGAAGTCGCAACGGACGAAGACGCGCTTACCCGCGAGGTCGCCCAGGGAATCAAGAGTTCGAAGTGTCATCGTTCGCCAATCTACCGCGAACGCCCGCCCGCACGCGCACGGTGTGCGCGGCGGACGGGCGTCCGGTCATCTCGGGGATGCGAGCCGTGAGGGCGTCTGGGTCAGAGCTGCCCGCCGACGTACACGGCGAGATCGACGAGGCGGTTCGAGTAGCCCCACTCGTTGTCGTACCAGGACGACACCTTGGCGAGGTTGCCGCTGACGCTCGTGAGGCCAGAGTCGAAGATCGACGAGTGCGCGTTGAGCTGGATGTCGCTCGAGACCAGCGGGTCGTCCGAGTACTGCAGAACACCCTTGAGGGGGCCCTCCGCGGCGGCCTGGTAGGCGGCGTTGATCTCGTCGGCGGTCAGACCGTCCTTCGTGACGAGCGTGAGGTCGACGATCGAGCCGGTCGGGACCGGAACGCGGTAGCTCGTGCCGTCCAGCTTGCCGTTGAGCTCGG
Source organism: Microbacterium sp. ZXX196 (assembly GCF_009709595.1). Taxonomy (NCBI): domain Bacteria; kingdom Bacillati; phylum Actinomycetota; class Actinomycetes; order Micrococcales; family Microbacteriaceae; genus Microbacterium; species Microbacterium sp. ZXX196. The sequence continues at coordinate 1,592 of NZ_WMEE01000004.1, read as the reverse complement.
GGAGGACGAGGCCGATCGCCTTCGCCGCGCCCGTCGAGGTCGGGACGATGTTGATCGCGGCGCCGCGCGCGCGGCGGAGGTCCTTGTGCGGGCCGTCCTGCAGGTTCTGGTCGGCCGTGTAGGCGTGCGCGGTCATCATGAAGCCGCGCTCGATGCCGAACGCGTCGTTGAAGACCTTGGCCAGCGGGGCGAGCGCGTTCGTCGTGCACGACGCGTTCGAGATCACGTGGTCGGTCTCGGGGTTGTAGTCCGTGTGGTTGACGCCCATGACGAACGTCGGGGCCGGGCCGCTCGCCGGGGCGGAGATGATGACCTTCTTCGCGCCGGCCTGGATGTGCTTCTCGGCGGCCTCGGGCTTCGTGAAGAAGCCGGTCGACTCGATGACGATGTCCACGCCGAGGTCGCCCCACGGGAGGTTGGCGGGGTCGCGCTCCGCGAACGCCTTGATCCGCGTGCCGTCCACCGTGATCGACTCGTCATCGAACGTGACGTCGCGGCCAAGGGGGCCTCCGACCGAGTCGAACTTCAGCAGCTGCGCGAGCGTCTTGTTGTCGGTGAGGTCGTTTACCGCGACAACCTCGATGTCGGCGCCCTGGGCGAGGGCGGCCCGAAGGAAGTTGCGTCCGATGCGGCCGAAGCCGTTGATACCGATCCGTGCGGACACTGTGTGTCTCCTCATGTGCATGCCCCGAGGGGCGATTGGTGGGTCTGGAAGAAAAGTGGGGGGCGTCGGGCCGGCGGATCCGCACTCCACCGGCCCGACCGGGGACTTAGTTCGCGACGAGCAGGCCCGCGGTCTTCTCGCGCGCCGTGTCGAAGCGAAGCTTCACGTTGTCCCAGTTGACAATGTTCCAGAACGCCTTGACGTAGTCCGCCTTGACGTTCTTGTAGTCCAGGTAGAAGGCGTGCTCCCACATGTCGAGCAGCAGCACGGGAACCGTGCCCGCCGCAAACTGCGACTGCTGGTCGAAGAACTGCTGGATGACGAGGTTCTTGCCGATCGAGTCCCAGAACACGCCCGCCCAGCCGGAGCCCTGGATGCCCAGCGCGGCGGCGGTGAACTGGCCCTGGAAGCCCTCGAAGGAGCCGAAGTGCTCGTCGATCGCCGCGGCGATCTCGCCCTCGGGACGCTCCTGGCCCTCGGGGGTGAGGTTCGTCCAGAAGATGGAGTGGTTCGTGTGGCCGCCGAGGTTGAACGCGAGGTCCTTCTCGAGCTTGTTGATCGAACCGAAGTTGCCGGACTCGCGGGCCTCCGCCATCTGCTCGAGCGCGGTGTTCGCGCCGGCGACGTACGTCGCGTGGTGCTTCGAGTGGTGAAGCTCCATGATCTGCGCGCTGATGTGGGGCTCGAGCGCGGCGTAGTCGTAGGTGAGTTCGGGAAGCGTGTACTTAGCCATAAGTCGCTTTCTCTTTCGTGCCGGTTTCTCGGCATCGCACGCTGCGATCCGAGCGGACAGTCATCATCCTAGTGACGGTGGCGCCGATGGTGGTCGGGCGCCGACATCTCGTTGCGACTCGCGCGCAAAGTCGGGCGGGATTACGCGGGCTCGCCCTGCGCCGGCACGGCCGACTCGGTGCCGGGGATGCCCTGG